>JABIRI010000329.1 GCA_018667915.1 Opitutaceae bacterium
GACCACCCACCCGGACCAGCTGCTCAATCCGTAAATTTTATGACTCAAGACGACTTCGCCCCCGATAAGTCCCAGAATGAGCGCGATCAATTTTACATATAGTCAACAATTGACCGCAGTTGCTGTCGCACGAATTCCCTTAATGATTATAGATTCAACGCTTTTCCTGAGCCTCGCTATTTCACCCCCCATAACTGTAATCTGGCTCCTAGTTTTACCCCGATGAAAAACGTAAACTTCAATTTCTCGAAGTCCCTTTCCCGCCGATCATTCCTCAAAGGCGCTGGCGTTACGATGGCTTTACCTTGGCTCGAGGCCATGACACCGGCTTTTGCCGCATCTCTCGCGCATCAGCCTCCCCGCCGTTTCGTGGCCGTGACCCTCGCGCTCGGCTTACACGGTCCCAACCTCAACCCCACCGAATCGGGCCGTAACTACACCCCGTCCCTTTATCTCAACGAGATCGATGATCTGCGCGACGAGATGACTGTTATCAGCGGCGCTTCCCATCCCGGCGTCAGCGGAGGTCATATGGCCGAGGGCAGTATTCTAACTGCCGCACCGTTCTCGCGAAATGCCGCCTTCAAAAACTCGATTTCAATCGATCAATACGTGGCGCGACAGCAGGGACATCACACGCGCTTCCCTTCCCTCGTGCTCAATATCAACGGCACTAACAGCGCTTCCTATACCGACTCCGGCAGTATGATCCCCGCCGAAGAATCGCCCTCAAAGGTCTTTAGCCAGCTTTTCATCCCCGATACTCCGGCCGAAAAGGCCCGTCAAATTGAACGTCTCCGCCAAGGCCGCAGCGTGATGGACGTCGTTTCCTCTGATGCTAAACGCGTGATCCGCACCCTCAGTTCCGGAGACCGCGACAAGGTCGATCAATACTTTACTTCGGTGCGTGATTTCGAAAAACGCCTCGGTGCCGCCCAGCAATGGACCGATCGGCCGAAGCCGCAAGTAGACGCCTCCTTGCCCATCGATATCTCCAATCGGGACGCGATTATCGACCGTAAGAAGCTGATGCTCGATGTGACGTTTCTCGCGTTGCAAACCGACTCAACCCGCTTCGTCACCATCCATCTCAATGGCGAAGGTGGTGCCGTTCCTCTCGATGGCGTCGATCAGGGTTATCACAACCTCAGCCACCACGGTTTGGATGAAATGAAGCTCGATCAATTGACCCTCGTTGAGACCGAACTCATGCGCAAATACGGCAACTTCCTGCGCAATCTCAAGAGCGTCGAGGAATCGAATGGCACGATGCTGGATACCACCAGCGTGCTCATGACTTCCAATCTCGGTAACGCCAGTTCACACGACAATCGTAACATGCCGGTGCTCCTCGCTGGAGGCGGATTCCGCCACGGACAACACCTCGCCTACGATCGCAAGGACAACTACCCGCTGCCGAATCTCTACCTCAGCCTGCTACACCGACATGGCATCGAAGCCGACCGATTCGCCACCAGCACCGGCGAAATGAGTGACCTGTCGATGGTCTGAGCTGCGACCGTCGTCCCCTCTTTCGGCTTCCTTACCGACCCCCTTGCCCAACCTATCCATGTCCCGGAGGTTTCTCTACTTTACTATCGCAACGGCTGGCCTGCTCACCGCTCGCGCCGACGAAGCCGCTGGGTTCCCTGCGCCCATTACCGAGTTCTTCGATCTGAACTGCTACGAATGCCACAACCCGGTGGACAAGAAAGGTGAACTCGATCTGGAATCACTGCAGTTCGACTCCACCCTGCTTTCGGATCGCAGCCTTCTAGCGATGATTCACGACCGGGTAAGCCATGGCGAAATGCCCCCCAAGGAAGATTCCCTTGTCGAGCCCGAGGAACGTCGTGACTTCCTCGCCGAATTCGAAGCCAAACTCCACCACGCCTCCACCGCGCACACCCGCGAACTCGGCCGGGTGAAGTCCCGTCGTCTCAGCCAAGTCGAATACGAAAACACGCTCCACGATCTGTTCGGCATAAATATCCCGCTGCTGGATCTGCTGCCCGAAGAGACAGCTAAAAACAGCTTCATCAACATCGCCGACAGCCAACAGATCTCGTATCATCTGCTGCAGAAGTATCTCGTCGCGATCGACCTGATGCTGGACGAGTCGTTTAAGCAGGCGCTCGAACCCCGCGTCACCTATTATGAAGAGTTTGAGCCCCACCAACTGGGCGTCGGCCGCGAACGCATCGCTAACGAACGCATGGCGGTCTACGACGCCGACAACCATCAGCTCCTTAGTTTCCCCACGACCAACGGATTTCACGGTCGCATGCCCGACACCACGGTGCAGCAAACCGGATGGTATCGCGTCACCATCACCGCCAAAGCCCACAACGCCCCACCCGGTCGCAGCGTTTGGGCTCGGCTGAAAACCGGTATTTTGCGCGCCAAGGCTCCAATGACGTATTGGGTCGGTCAGTTCGAGGCGACAGACGAACTTCGCACCCATTCGTTTGATACCTGGATTCGCGAAACCCATCAGCTCGGCATCCGTCCCATCGACAAGACCATCGATTGGGTCTCCTCCAACGAAATATTCACCTTTGCCGCGGTCGAAAACAATGCTGCGGCGGTCGCGGTAAAAGGCCTCACCATGGAGCGAATCTATCCGGGACTGAGCCCCAAAGCGCTGCGCAATCATCTGTTCGGGGGCCTTGAAATCGCCGCCGGCGAACTCCAGAGCGAGTCCCCCGGCGATGACCTCGCGGACCTGCTTCTTCGCTTCGCAAACCGCGCCTTCCGTCGTTCCGTTACCGCCCAGGAGCTCGAGCCCTACGTCGACTTCGCCAAAACTGAAATGGCCGCTAGCGATTCTCTCCTCGCCGGCGTCCGAGCCGGTTTTCGAGCCATTCTTTGCTCACATCGTTTCATCTACTTCAGCGAAAATCCCGGTCGACTGGATGAATACGCGATTGCCTCCCGATTAAGCTATTTCCTCTGGAGCACCTCCCCCGACCGCGAACTTCGTCGTCTCGCCGATGCGGGGCAACTTTCCAATCCGAATACGCTCCGCCACCAGGTCGAACGCATGCTGAATGACGAACGGTCGCAAACATTTGTGGAGAACTTTTCCGACAGCTGGCTGAACCTAAACGACATCAACTTCACCACTCCGGACGCCAAGCTGTATCCCGAATTTGATAACACATTGCTCGAATCCATGTTGGCTGAGACCCACAGCTTTCTGAGTCTGATGATTAAGGAAAATCTCAGCGTAACCAACGTGATCGATTCCGACTTCACCATCGTGAACGAACGGCTTGCCCATCACTACGGCATCGATTTCGAGACCAATGAAAAGCTGCAAAAAATCATGCTCAAGCCCGAGTCACGACGTGGAGGAATCATCACTCACGGCAGCGTGCTCAAAGTCACCGCCAACGGCACCACCACTTCGCCCATCGTGCGCGGCGTATGGCTCCTCGAGCGTATTCTGGGCAAACACATCCCTCCCCCGCCCGATCAAGTGCCCGCCATCGAACCCGATATCCGCGGCGCCATCTCGATTCGTGATCAGATGGAAAAACATCGCTCAATTGAAAGCTGCATGTCCTGCCACAAGATGATCGACCCTCCCGGTTTCGCCCTTGAGAACTACGATGTTATCGGCGGATGGAGAGACCACTACCGCGCCAAAACAGAGGAAGACAAACGCACTCAAGGCCCCATCGTAGACGCCAGCTACACTATGGCCGACGGCCAACCGTTTGAAGATATCGAAGGATTCAAAAAAATTGTTCTGGCCGATCCCGAACAGATTACCCGCAACGTTTTGAAACAAGTCCTCACCTATGCCACCGGTGCCGAAATCGAATTTGGCGACCGCCGGGAAATCGACGCCATGGTCACCAACCTCGCCGAGCACGGCTACGGCTTCCGTTCCCTCATTCACGCCGCCACCCAAAGCGACATCTTCCTTTCCAAATAGACAGCAAGGCAGTTGAATAGCGGCCTTCGCTCACCCCGCCAAACGACGCCTCTTTCTCCTCGGGGCCAAGAACGCCGATATCGACGTCCGCATCTGGCGAATGAGCTAGGTCTGCTGATCCTTAAAGCGCCGCAGCAGCATTTCCGCTTCGAGATGCAATTGGGGCTCCAATTCGTTAGTTCTACTGGGAAGCTCCATCGCCGCGTGCTTCACCGTGAGCACCAAAACCCGAGTTTCGACTATCGCACAGACGAGAAATGCTGCCGGACGCGATAGAAACAGAGGCTTTCAGTAATCCCGTCTTTCGTGCGGAGGATCCGAGGATTTTCACGCAGACGAATCAATGCGTCTTCGATTGCATCCAAGTATTCCTCGGCCACCGCCTCTCCCCCATTTTCAACCGAATAGGCTTTGATCCCGCGGATGTCCCACAGCGCTCGTCGGGTTAGCGACAGCTGGGCCATAAGCTAAACCGTGGGACGTTCGAGTTGATCAAAGGTATTCAGCGAGGCACGCAAATCACCCGTAAATTCTACGGTGCGTCCAGCGATCAAATCTTGATACTCTTGGAGCACGCCATCCCGTAAAGCCGCTGCTTCTTGCCGATCCTTTTTTTTCCGCAAAATATCGCGTAAAAACTCACTCGGCGTGGAATAGAAACCACCGTCACCACAGTTGCTGTCGATGTATTGTCGAAGCTCGTCCGTGAGGGATAAATTAATGCTGCTGCTCATTGGAAATTCCCAGTGGATTAAGCTTATGCAAAATGCCAACCTGTCGAATATTGTTAATATTCGACACTCCGAAGTTTGGCCCCCTTTACTCGTAGCTCGATTGAGTGAGGTAAGGTGATTTGGGGGACTCGTCTGCTTCGAAGCGTTCGATGTATCCCCAGTCTTTGCCGACTTGGTGAGATAGCCCCCAACCGATTCCGCGCAACGGGCCCGCTTCGTGATCAGGGGTCCGGTAAAGGCCGAGCGCCTCGGGAGTGCCCTTGATCACGGCCATGATCTCAAAATTGATGCCGTCGGGCGCCCATTGCACCGTGTTCTTCTCCGGGCCGTCCTTCGTGAGCAGCGCCGCGATACCTCCGGCATAGGGCCAAACACAGATCTCGTGGCCTGAGTTCGTGACCGGGTTATATTCGCTCTTCACATACGGACCTTCGATGTGGTCGGCAATCGCCACGCCCCACTTGGGTTCGCGTCCACCAAACGTCATCTGCTCCCCCATCGGCTCGCCTTTGTAATAGAGGAAAAAACGACCTTTGAACGGAATCAGACAGGGGTCGTGAACCTTATGACTGTCGAACCCACCTTTCTTCTTCACCAGAAACCGATTGTCCTCTTCGCCGTCCCAAATACCGTCTTTGGAAGCTTCCACGATTGGACCATCCACCTTCCGCCACGGTCCATCCGGAGAATCCGCCACGGCCATCGAGATATGTTCAAATACCCGGCGAACGTAAGGCGACTCCACCACTTGATACACGAGATAATACTTCCCGTCGTGCGCTAGAATTTCGGGCGTAAACACACTGCGCTCATCATAGTCGCCAGCCGACCCCCGCTCGACCGCCACGCCTTGTTCTTCCCAGTGCCAACCATCTTTGCTGACCGCATGCCAGAGATCGCAGTAGTCCCACGGAAACGTTTTGGCATCAGGATCACCGGTGCCAAATCCCGAGCTCAACCCGGTCGATTTGCTATACCACACATGGTAGAGATTGCCGACTTTGATCACCGCACTCGGATCACGCCGCACCATCCCGGGACGGTTTTCGGCTAAGTCACCCGTGATTGATTGGGTGCGAAACTCAAAGAACCACTCCGGGCCCTTGTTATAGTTCAGCGCCCGAATCGAAGCTGCACTTAATTTCGGCTGATCTGGGGAGCTCCCCACCCGCAACGATTCGGTATCCATGATAATCAGCCTCCCTAGCCTCACTTACTGGATGTTGGTGACCAAGGCCGCCTTGGCCGCTTTGCGGTCACCACTTTTGATCGCTTCAAAAATCGCCACATGTTCCCGGTAGCTTTCGATCCAGTCACCGTGTCGCTCGTAGTGCAGCATCATCGCTGAGATCACCTGCTTCCAAAGACCGATCAGTTTTTCGCTACCACTGCGCTCCACAATCGCTTCATGAAACTCCATGTCCGATTTGATGATGGCGGATAAAACGCCCTCCTGACACGCCACGTGATTTTTCTCCAATCGTCGCTCTAATACCGCGAGATCCGTTCGGGCGATCTTCTTGAGCAATCGATCCAACGCGAACTGTTCCACCCGAAGCCGGATATCGATCACGAGAGGCTGAATTTCATCATCCATCCGCGAGGCGACTTTTACCCCGCAGTTGGGCGTCGCAACCAGTAGTCCTTCCTGGGTCAACTGAAGTAAGGCATCCCGGATCGGCGAGCGACTGACGCCATAACGCTTGGCCAAAGCAAATTCGCGAAGATTCTCCCCGGGCTCAAAAACCTGGCCCATCACATCATCACGAAGACGATGCACTACCTGCTCACGAATGGTGCGGAAAATGGGTTGGTCAGGCATGCGAGTGACATTCCTTACCAATTTCTCGATCCGTTCAATCCAGATTCCATACAATATGCCCGATACAATGGAGTAAGTTTGTCCATCTTTACCGGGAGCGCATGACACCACCCGTGGTGGCTATACCAAGAAGATCAATGTCGTCGCAGCCGCTACCAACACCAACACGGTAAACAGAAGAAAGATGTCACCGGCCCGATGGTGCGGAAAGGACCGGATCTTCGGACTAAACCGAAATCGAACCGCCGCATAACCCAACAGCGGCAACGTCAGCGTTTGCGTAATTCCGGCGAAGACCACCCAAGCACGAGGATTGGGCAGGATCACAAACATCAACGCGGCACCCAATGGCAGCGCGACTCCGAGAATCCGTTCGGCTTGGCGTTTTTTCTCCGCCGATTGTTTGCCGCGTAAAACATCCGCCCAAACGAGTGCACTACTCGCGTTGTTCACCAGAAACGTGGAATACAATACCACACACGCGCCGCCGAGAAAGAGCACCATCCCCATAGTCCCGAACACGGGTTGATACATCTCTGAGAGGACTTGAATGAGTTCTGCACCGCCCGGCTTGAGCCCCGACCGGGCCAAGACCGCTGCCCCCAGTAGATAAAACGCCACCGTGGAAATGGTGTAGACCGCCATCGAACAAAATGCGTCCCACTTCATCACGCGCAACCAACCCTCCGCCCGACGCCGCCACGCATCACTGCCGTCCGAAATACCGGTGTAACTTCCGTAGCCTTTTTTCAGACACCAGTAGGGATAAAAAAAGATCTCACCCGCCGCCATCCCGATGATACCGAACGCCGCCAACGCGGTTGTCAGCCCAACGGTAAAATCATCCCCCGGCGGAAACTGAAAACTCAGCCCCTGCCCGATGTCGCGGGCGGAAATCGCCCATTCATCGTGACCCTGCAAAGCGAACACATTAAAGACCGAGACCAAGGTGAAGCCACCCACGATCACGATCATGATGCGTTCGAGTAATCGATAGCGGCCCGGCCAGAGCAATGCGGCCGTCACCACTGCCACCAACAAGGCCCAGATCAATACATCGGTCGACGTGGTCCCGCTCATCGGCGCCGCAATCGCCAAGGCCTGTCCGACGCCGCCCAAGACGCCCCCCATCTGCCCGATTCCACCAAACAACATCGCGAGCACCACCCAGGCGATCCAGTGCAACCCGCGCGGTTTCCAGCCCGGTAAATCGCTCAACAAAGCAAGCGTCGTGCGTCCCGAAAGCACCGCCGCCCGGCCTACTTCGAGCTGCACACTCACTTTAACGATACAGCCGATCAAAATAATCCAAAGCAGCCAAAACCCTGCTTCCGCACCCGCAATCGTCGTCGCGATGAGCTCGCCCGATCCTACCACGGACCCCGCGATAATAATTCCGGGACCAATCTCCCGCAGCGTGCCTTTCAGGTCTTCCGGGGCTTCCCGGGTTCGGTCAGTTGGCTGGAGATCAATCATGATTCTTTAAACTTCCGCGCAGGTCTCGGCGGTCGTGTTTTCCTTCTGCAGGTGGGGCGCCAGCAGCGCCCAATCAAACGTCACGCCGATGCCCGGTTCATCCGGTGCGACCGCCATATGGTTTTCTATCACCAGCGGGCGCACGGTATATTGGTCGATCGGGAAACTATGATACTCGAGCCAACCCGCGTTGCTCTGAGCCGAGACGAGACTTACGTGCAGTTCCTGCATGCCGTGTGAACAAACCGACAGCCCGTGTTCACGGGACATCGCGGCCACTTTGAGCCACGGCGTGATCCCTCCGCAGGTGGACGCATCGGGTTGAATAAACGATAATTTCGACTGCTGAAACGCGTAACCGAATTCATGCACTGTATGAAAGTTCTCCCCCATGGCTATGGGCATCGCGGTCGCTTCCGCGATCTCCGCGACGCCTTGATAATCGTCCGGCAAAGTGGGCTCTTCCAACCAGTAAATATTGTAGGGCTCGAACGCCTGGGCCGCCGCAATTGCCTGCGCCACCGTCCAACCATAATTCGCATCGACCATGAACGTTACTTCCGGGCCGATCATTTCCCGCACCGCTTTCACCCGCGCCACATCATCCGCCAATGCGGCCTGCCCCACCTTGATTTTCACCGCATTGAACCCGCGGTCCAAATACCCCTGCACGTGCGTCAATAACTTCGGCAACGGGAAATTTAAATCAATCCCGCCCCCATAGGTCCGACACGAACTACCCGCGCCACCGGCAACTTTCCACAGCGGTAAATTCGCCTTGCGACAACGGATATCCCACAGCGCGATATCAATCGCCGCCATCGCGAAACTGGAGATTCCTCCTCGGCCGACATAGTGAATGTGCCACTCGCAGAAATCCGCGATCCCTACGACGTCGTCGCCATCGCGCCCGATAAGCTCAGGCGCAAGATCGTCATCGATCATCGCCTGAATCGCAGTGCCTCCTCGACCTCCCGTATAGCTATAACCGGTGCCTTCACTCCCGTCTTCCAGCGTGATCGTCGCGGTGATCAATTGGAAACTATGATGATCACCATGTTTGGCATCCGTCAGCACCTCGGCCAACGGAACGTCAAACAAACGGGTAACGATGGTAACAATCTTACTCATCGGATCCGGGTGCGAAATTCACGTAGAACGTTTTCTTTTCGAGGTAGTTTTCCATCCCGTATTTTCCGTCCTCGCCCCCGGTTCCGCTTTTGCGGAATCCATTATGAAAACCTTGGCGCTGTTCGCCCATCGTGCGATTGACATAGATCTCCCCGAAATGAAGTTCTCCGACCGCGCGCTGGATGCGCCGCATGTCCTTCGTGAAAAGATAGGCGGACAATCCATATTCGCTGTCGTTCGACAACCGCAGCGCCTCCTCATAACTGCCAATCCGCATAATCGGACTGACCACGCCGAAAACCTCATCGCGCATGATTTCCATGTCGTTGGTCGCCTCGGTTAAAATCGTCGGCTTGAACCAATAACCTTTCTTAAAGCGAGCGCCTTTGGGGCGGCCCCCACCCAGCGCCACGTTACAACCTGCATCAATCGCGCGCTGCACCATTGCCTCGAGTTTTTCCAATTCCACGCGACTGACTTTAGGACCAATATCCGTGCCCTTTTTCATCGGGTCACCGAGCTTCAGCTTGGCACTGGCCGCGACGAATTTCTGCACGAACTCGTCATAGACCGCGTCGTGAATGTAGTAGCGTTCCGAGCAGGTGCAGACCTGACCGTTGTTGAGGTAACGTGAAACCATCGCCGCTTCGACCGCCTGATCCACGTCTCCGTCTTCCATCAGAATGAACGGCGCCTTGCCACCGAGTTCGAGCCGCACCGCCGACAGATTGTCGGCGCATGACCGAAAGATTTCCTGCCCCGTCCGCGTGCTCCCGGTCATCGTCACCAACCGCGTGATCGGATTCTTCACCAACGCGGCCCCGAGTTCCGCGCCTTGGCCCGTTACGATATTGAGCACGCCTTTCGGCAGGCCCGCTTCGGTCGCCAGCTTACCGAGTTCCAACACCGTCAGAGGTGTCAGCGGCGGCGGTTTTACCACCATGGTATTTCCAGCCGTCAACGCGGGGCCAATTTTCCGACAGGCCAGCGCCAGGGGGAAGTTCCAAGCCAGAATCCCCACCGTTACTCCATACGGCACTTTGTGGATCCAGACATGCTCATCTGGGTTGTCGGACGGCATAATATCGCCTTCCAACCGTCGCGCTCCCGAAGCCGCAAAATTAATAAAATCGGCCGACACATCGACCTCGCCATAGGCCAACGGCAACACTTTGCCCTGTTCCGTGGCCAAGAGTTTGGCGAGTCGGTCCCGGTTTTCGCTGATCTTGGTGGCGAACCGCTGGAGAATATTACCCCGCTCTACCGCCGGCAAAGCGGCCCAAGCCGGCTGCGCCGCTCGCGAGGATTCGAGGGCGAGTTGCGCCTCGGGTTCGCCGCCTGCTTGCACGGTGCCGATGATCTCTTCCGTGGTGGGATTCTCGACTTCGATTCTAGTCTTCGAGGCGGCGGAGACCCACTGGCCATCGATATACATTTGGTAGTGATCAATACCGTTCCGTTTACGTTTCATTGAGGCCATGGGGTGGAATTTTATAAAAATGTGTTCGAAGAAAAACCTAACGTCCCATCCAGCCACCATCGACCAATATCGTGGTGCCGTGCACATAGCTCGCGGCTTCGGAGGCTAGAAATACGACGGGGCCTTGAAAGTCTTCGGGTTCACCCCAGCGACCCGCCGGGATGCGACCGAGGATCTGTTCCCGACGGACGGGATCGTCCCGCAACGCCTGGGTATTATCCGTCGCGATGTAACCGGGTGCGATCGCATTCACATTTACGCCCGACTTCGCCCACTCGTTGGCAAAGGCCATGGTGAGCTGTCCGATGCCCCCTTTACTCGCCGCGTATCCGGGAACGGTAATGCCACCCTGGAAGGTGAGCAGCGAGGCCGTGAAGATCACTTTGCCCGAACCGCGCTCCACCATCTCGCGACCAAACTCACGCGTCAGCACGAACTGCGCGTTCAAGTTCACTTCGATCACTTGATCCCAGTATTCGTCGGAGTGTTCCGCCGCCGGAGCCCGCAAAATCGTGCCGGCATTATTTACCAGGATATCTACCACCGGGTGATTCGCTTTCACTTCCGCGATAAAAGCACGCAGGGCTGAGCGATCCGCGAAGTCACAGGCGTAACCTCGAAAGGTCCGCCCCGTCGCGAGCACCGCTTTTTCGACGTCGCTGCCGGACGTTTCGAGCGTGGCCGAAACACCAATGATATCAGCACCAGCTTCGGCGAGAGCCTCCGCCATCGCGCGGCCGATGCCGCGTTTACATCCCGTCACGAGGGCGGTGCGACCGGTGAGGTCGAAGGTTTGAAGGGTGTTCTTCATGTCGCTAGGATCGGGAATTACTAAGACGCGCAGGAAATCAGGGTCTTGATTCCGCTGGGTTGTTTTTCGATTTCTTCGAATGCCGCCTGCACCTCGTCGAGGGGGCGGATTGCGGTGATAAGTTTGTCCAGATTCAATTGGCCACTCGCGGCGAGTGCGATCGCCTCGTCGAAATCGCAAGGCTCATAGAGCCGGGCTCCGATCAAGCGTAACTCCGACCAAAAGAACTTAAACAAATTCACCGGGCGGGGCTCTGGATGAATCGCAACCATCACGATCCGACCGCGCGCGGCCGCCACTTCGGTCATCGCTTCCACCCCGGGGACCGAACCCGAGACTTCGAACACACAATCCGCCATCGCCCCATCGGTGATTCGGGTGACGGCATCAGGCAGTTTTTCTTTGAGCGGATTTACCGCAATGATTCCCAACGATTGGGTGAGCTCGAGGCGGACGTCGTTTATCTCCGACAGAATCACGCGGGCGCCTTTGGATTTCGCGACGAGGGCGATCAGCAAACCGATCGGCCCACCACCAATTACGACACAGGTTTCACCGGCGTTCACTTCGCCGAGCCGAACATCGTGGCAAGCGACCGCGGCCGGCTCAATCATCGCACCGTGTTCCAGCGAAAGATCCGCCGGCAACCGGTGTAGCGTGTAGTCGGGAACCGTCCAGGAAGCCTGCATACCGCCAGGCTGATCGATTCCGATGAACTTCAGGTTACGGCCCACGTGCGCATTGCCACGGTCAAATTCCGTTTCTTCGCCAAAACACAGGGGACGCACCGCCACGCGGTCTCCCGCCGAAAACGCGGTAACACCCTCGCCGACCTCGGCGACGGTCGCCGACACCTCATGGCCAATGACGAGCGGTTGGCTGACCCGTTGGTCCATGTGACCGAGATAAATGTGCATGTCGGTCCCGCATATGCCGCAATAAGCGACATCGAGACGAACTTCACCTGCGCCGGGAGACACGGGGATACTTTCGACGACTGCGATCGAACGATCGGATGAATAGGCAGCGGCTTTTTTCATGATGGCTGGAATCGTGCGCGCAGGGCCGAAACCGTTAAAAATCGGGGAGAAAATAAGGTGAAGGGATCGTCCTATCGCTGTCCATGTATTTTGTATACAATTTTAAACCGCCGCCTTTTCAGGCTCACTCAAACTAATATTCCTCGTCGTTTACCGAAATACTTGCCGGTATGAAGCTACCCCTTGTTTCTGCCAAACTGATGAACGCTGCCCCTCTTTCGTCCTTCACCCGCCGCCAGCTTATCGGCGTGGTATTGGGGCCCCTATTTGGCATCGCCCCCTGGCTATTCTCCGCCCCTACCGGGCTCAGTCCGGAAGCATGGACCGTCGCAGGAATCGCCCTGATGATGGCAACGTGGTGGGTGACTGAACCGGTTCCGATTCCCGTCACCGCGCTGCTGCCGATGATATTATTTCCGTTGAGCGGTGTCGCGCCGATTGCGGATGCCACCGCGTCTTACGCGCACCCCATCGTCTTTTTATTTCTCGGCGGATTCGTCCTCGCGCTCGGGATGGAGCGCACCGGCCTGCACCGCCGCTTGGCCTTCGCCATGATTGGTGCGTTGGGATTCTCCCCGCCTCGATTGATCGCGGCGTTCCTCATCGCGACGGCGAGTTTGAGCATGTGGGTCAGTAATACCGCCACCGCCCTCATGGTTCTGCCGATCGCCGTCTCGGTGGTCGCCCTGATTCCTGCCGGCGAAAAAGAACGCCCTGCGATGAAAGCCTTCGCGACCGCGTTGTTGTTGGCCGTGGCTTACGGCGCCACGACGGGCGGCATGGGCACCTTGATCGGCACGCCGCCCAACGCCTTCCTGGCTGCGTTCGTGCAGCAAAGCTACGGTATCACCATCGGCTTCGGCCAGTGGATGCTACTCGGTATTCCGATCGTAGCACTGGCCCTTCCGCTGGTGTATTTCGGGCTCACGCGCGGAGCATTTCGGACCGATGACTCGGCCTTGGCAGGCGTCGCCGAAATGGTCGCAGCAGAGAAATCCGATCTCGGTCGGCTCAGTCGGAGCGAACTCACGGTCGCGATCGTTTTTGCCACGACTGCCATCGCTTGGATCACGCGGCCGTGGATGGCAGGCGTGATTCCCGGTCTCTCCGACACGGGGATCGCGATCGCGGGAGCGAGTCTGTTGTTTCTCTTGCCGATGGGGAACGGTTCGAGCGAACGCGTGATGGACTGGAATACCTGCACGCGCTTGCCATGGGGCGTTCTATTACTCTTCGGCGGTGGGCTGAGTTTGGCGGGACGGATCCAATCCACGGGGCTCTCGGCCTGGCTCGGTAACCAAGCCGAAGCGCTGGGCGGACTGCCTCTGTTCCTGTTAATCGCGACGCTCGCGTTGGGGATTCTGCTCCTCACCGAACTCACCAGTAATACCGCGACCGCCGCCACCTTCCTTCCGGTTGTCGCCGCCATCGCGATCAAACTTGGGCTGAACCCACTCCTTCTGCTGGTGCCCACGGCACTGGCCGCCAACTGCTCTTACATGATGCCGGTCGGCACCCCTCCCAACGCCATCGTTTACGGCAGTGGCCGCATCGATCTGAACGACATGGTCAAAACCGGCATCTGGCTCAATCTGCTCCTCGTGCCCCTGATCACGCTCGTTGTTTTACTCCTCGGTCCGCTCGTGTTCGGGATCGAATTCGATATCCTGCCCGACTGGGCTAAAAACAATTCTCCGTAACCGGCTCGAACTGATCGACAGACGGATGGCTTGCTTACGGATTAAGAATTCCCCCCGATCCTTCTCATTCGCCTGACCGTCACTGGCCCATTGGCGGTGTCCTTCGTTACCCATGTCACTCTCACTCATCGATTGGATCATCATCGTTGCCTACTTGGCGGGTTGCTTGGCGGCGGGTCTGGCGATGCGACGCTATGTGCGGGGCGTGGAAGACTTCGCCGTCGCCGGGCGGGCGATGAATGTGAATCTCGGCATCGCCTCGCTGGCCGCGACGGAGATGGGGTTGGTTACGATCATGTATACCGCCCAACTCGGATTCGAGAAGGGGCTGGCCGGAGCCATGATCGGCGTGCTGATGGCGCTCGCGTTTTGGATCATCGGCAAAACGGGTTTCATAATCGAGCCGCTGCGCAAAGCCGGGGTGATCACCATCCCCGAATTATTTGAAAAACGTTTCCATAAGCGCGTGCGCTGGCTCGCCGGACTGTTCGTGGTCTTGGGCGGGTTGCTCAACATGGGCATTTTCCTGCGCTTGGGCGGCGAGTTCCTGGTGTGGGCGACGGGCATGCCTCCAGGGTGGCTCGAGTGGGTGATGACCGGACTACTCGGCGTGGTTCTGCTCTACACCGCGTTGGGCGGAATGTTGTCAGTGCTCGTGACCGATTATCTGCAATTCTTGGTCATGGGCGTGGGATTGGTCGTCACTTCCGTCATCGTGATTTTAAATGTCGGTGGGCTCGATCTCATCAGTGGTCTACAACTCGCGTGGGAAGGCCAAAGCAACCTGCCGCTGAAGTCGCACCCCTTTAATCCGTTCCACGAATCCAGTCTCGGTTGGGGCTACATTATGTGGATGTTGGTTTTCCAGATCGCCGTCGCCACCACCTGGCAAACCGTCATCAGCCGCGTCCTCTCGGCCAAGGATTCTGGCACGGCCAAAAAGATGTATCGCCGCACCGCCTTCTACTTCGTCGGGCGATTCCTGCTGCCGGGTCTTTGGGGCGCTGCGGCCTTCGTTTATTTCTCCCGCCTCGGCGCACTACCCGAGGGGGTAACCACGCTCACCGCCATGCCGGCTTACCTCGGCATCGTGCTGCCAGTGGGGCTGATCGGATTGGTCATCGCGGCCATGCTCGCGGCCGAGATGTCGACCGACAGCGGATACCTGCTCACGTGGGCCACGGTAATCTACAACGATCTTATTTCTCCCTGTCTGCGCAAACCACTTGCCCCAAAAAGTCGCCTACTGCTCACCCGTTGCCTCGTATTGGGTATCGGCGTATTCCTGCTTTTCTACGGTCTCTGGTATGAGCTGCCCGGCAATGCCTGGGATTACCTGGCGGTGACCGGAAACATCTACGTTGCGAGTGTGTTCACCTTGCTCGTCGCTGGTCTGTATTGGCCGCGCGCCAACACACGCGGTGCCTACGCCGCCTTGATCATGGGCGCGATCGGGCCGCTCTCATTCCTCATCCTTGGCAGCAAATACGCCATCGCTCCCGAGGTCGCCGGAGCCGCGGCATTTGGCTTGGCCGCCGTCGGCATGATTATCGGTTCACTTTCAGTCCCTCGCCCCACCGCTGTCGCCTAACCTCATGGACATTATTTTCAAAATATTCTGGTCCGTTCTCATCGTGGGGTCGATCGCGTGGTATGGCGGACTCGTTTTCTATGTCGGCATCAAAGCCGGCCGCGATATCCGCGAAATGATCAAATCTCTGAGCAATGATGATAACTGAGACCCGTCACGACTGGGCCCAACTGGTAACCGCGTTTAACCTCTCCGGAGAATTCGTTGAATCCGTGCCCTACGGCAGCGGCCACATCAACGATACCTACGCGTTGACCATGCAAGCCGACGGACGCGCCACACGTTACATCCTGCAGCGCATCAATGGTCACGTCTTCAAAGACATCCCGGCGCTGATGGACAATATTGCCCGCGTGACCGCCCACATCCCCGGCGGCCTCACCCTGATTCCCTGCACGGATGGCCTGCCCTTCACCCGCGACACGGAGGCCAAATACTGGCGGTGCTACGTCTTCATCGAGCAAGCATCGACTCACGACGTCATCCAACACGCCGGGCAAGCCCGAGCCGCCGCCTTCAGCTTCGGCGAGTTCCAAGGCAAACTGGTCGACCTGCCCGGACCACGCCTCCACGAAACCATTCCCAATTTCCACCACACGCGCAGCCGTTTTGATACCCTGCAACACGCCATCGCCGCCGACTCGCACGACCGCCTCGCCGACATCGGCGCAGAAGTCGATTTTGCCAACCAACGCGAAGTGATGGTCGACCGCTTGATCGATCGCACTGCCCGAGGCGAAATCCCGGAGCGCATCACGCACAACGATACCAAGATCAACAACGTCATGCTCAATGACGCCACCGGCGAAGGTGAAGCCGTGATCGACTTGGACACCGTGATGCCGGGACTCGTGCTCTACGACTTCGGTGACATGGTGCGCACCGCGACCAACGCCGCCGCCGAAGACGAAACCGATCTGAGCAAAGTAAATGCGCGCATGGAGATCTTCGACGCCCTCGCCGAAGGATATCTCGCCTCCGCCCGATCGTTTCTTAATCCCGCTGAAATCGAGGAACTGGCATTCTCCGGCCGTCTCATCACCTTCGAAATCGGACTACGTTTCCTCACCGATCACCTGCAAGGCGACGTGTATTTCAAAACCCATCGCCCCCACCACAATCTCGAACGAGCGCGGTGTCAGTTCGCGCTCGTTAAGAATCTCGAGGAAAACGATGACACCATGCAGGGCATCATCGCTGATCGGTTAAAGTAAGGATCGCGACACGCTTAGTGCGCGACCGCACCGCGCGCTTTGAGCACGTTTTTGCCGCTGGCATCCGTGATGGTAAATCCTACGTCACCGCGGCTCGCTTTTGTGGCGCGGTGGTAGACCCGGACCGGATGCCAACCCGCCGCGAGGCGCACCGAATCCGACGCCGGTCCCGTCTCACCCACGACCCGACTTTCGTGCACAAAAACCATACTATGGGCCGCATCATCCACCGCGAAATTGTAGTCCCCGTCCTGCGGGATTTTCACGTAAGCATCGAACGCCAAGCCCAGTCCAGCGCTACGCTTTTGGGTGGGTTTCGCTAGTGTCGCCACCACCTCAACGGAGTCCGCACGCATCAGATCGAACTTCGGCAGCCAGGACCACGAACCGGTAAAGGAAGAACGTCGCCATCCGGTCGTTGACGGATCAACTCCCGTCGCCGCCGGAACAAACGCCTCATCATACGGACGCGGCGCGGACGCGTTGGGACGGCGAATCTGTAATACCCGCGCCTTCATCCGGGCCTGCAGGTCGGCAAACGCCGGCTGCTTCGCGAGGTTGTTCGACTCCTGCGGATCGTTGTTGAGGTTGAAAATTTCAAAATCGTCGTCGGCCGATTGCACGTTGTAGCGCAGCCCTCTGTAACCATCGAGATGGACGGCCTGCATCTGCTTACGCGGACGCCCCCGATGCTCAGGCAAGAAGGCGTCGTAACTTGGAGTCGGTCCCCCGTTCCAATACTCCGTGTAGATCGTGCTGGCCGGACGCGCCGCTGACCCACTCATCGAACCGACGAGCGATACGCCATCAGACGCCGCAGGAATAGCCACGCCCGCTACGTCGGCAAAGGTTGCCATCCAATCCCAGTGGCCGGACGGAGTCGTATCAATGCGCCCACCCGGAATCTTGGCCGGCCAACGCGCGAGCGTAGGCTCACGCACGCCTCCTTCGAGGGTGTCGCGTTTGATGCCATCAAACGGACCATATCCGCGAAAAAATGTCGGGTCATAGTTGTCCGGCAAATACGACTCCTTCGACGGACCATTGTCCGAAGTGAAAATTACCAAGGTATTGTCGGCGATGCCGAGATCATCGAGCGTCTGCAGAAGATCTCCAACGGTGTCGTCGATCCGACGCACCAGATTGGCGTAGCGCTTTTGCACGTCCGGCCAAGGTTGTTCGGCCGTCGCGGGGTCACTGTCGTGATCCCAAGTCTGGTCGCGAAAATCCGGATGCATCCAACCATCGTAAGTGCCCTTCGCGGTATTGATCATGCGACCGGGCTTACCAAGCCACTTCAGTCCGCCCTTGAGTCCACCGCCATTCGGATAAGCCGTGGAAGGATTGTGCAAGACCGCGTGAGGCGTGTCATGCGCGAGGTAAGCCATGAACGGTTGATCGGGGTTGGTCTGCTGGTGCTCGATGATCCATTGCTTGGCCCGCGCGGCAAAAAGGTCGGTGGTGTAGGCCATATCGAGGCCGTCCGAAACTTCGTTATCATTTTCCCAGATTTCCCGGCCGTCCTCCTTAGGGTAGTGAAAGTGACCATCCCGGTGACGGGCGTAACCAAAAAAGTAATCAAATCCGCGATGGGTCGGAAACCCATCCCAGGTTTGCTGTTCCGCGACCTTCTCAGACATCGGCCGATCGGCGGCGGGATTCTTGTCCCCCACTCCGCCCTGCAGTCCCCACTTGCCGAACGCCCCGGTCGCGTAACCGGCCTGTTGGAGAATCGAGCCGAGCGTGTGCGTGTCGGCCAACGCCTTATCAAACTGGTTATCGCGAACCGTCGCGTGTCCCTGAGTCACCCCGGTAAGCAAAGAAGCGCGCGAAGGCGCACAAACCGGCGCCGCACAATAATGCTGAGTAAGCATCACCCCATCACGGGCCAACGTATCAATCGACGGCGTGCAAAAATGAGGAATCGAAGGGTCCCCCATCGCGCCCCGTGAATTCTGATAAAATGCCCCGATATCCCCGTATCCCAGATCATCCGTAAAGATGAACAAGATGTTGGGCCGCGGAGTTTCGGCCTTAACGATTGCAAATGAAGGCACAATCAAAGCGCACAACAAGGAGAGGAAGACGGTGTAACGTTTCATGGGTTGGGGAAAGGAGTAGCCTCAAACATCCGAATAAATGGCAGGCGGCACCATCGCACCGCCAACCAGAGACGCGGTCAACCCCACCGGCACCCTCCCGTCTCTATAACGTTCAAAACCCTACGGGGCCTGTGCTTCGCAGAAGGGGTCAAACGCAAAAGATAAAGATAAATCTTTATCTTTTGCGTTTGACCCCTTTATCAAGAGACGGCGTTCACCAAGTTGCTCACGTAGTTGGGGTGCCCCATTTGTAGGCGTTGGGCGATCCAGGGATTGCTGGCGGTGGTCTCGGTTTTGAGCTTAGCCGCGATTTCGACCTTCCAAAGAGCTCCTTTGATTGAATCCGCCAGATCCTTCTCGGTCTTCTTCCGCCGTTTCAATTCCACGACCACCAAATTCTCCCACCGACTTTCATTGAGTTCCTTAAGTTCAGCTCCCTCCCAACTGATCGCACTCGTCTTGCTCGTGAGTTCCTTCGCTATTTCCTTTTTATCCTCCGCGGTTCCGATAAACCAACCCCGGCAATATTTCTTCATCAATTCGGCCTTTCGCCGAGGTTGAGATTCTTCGGTTATCGCCAAGTGATCCCGGTAGAGCTTCATTCCTCGCGGGGTTTTGGGCAGACCGTGCAAATTTAATACTTCATCGCGCTGCAAACCGACCGGCAGGGGTTGTTTATCGTGGTAGCGGGCAAAACTCGAAAGGGAGTGCTGTTCGAGTTTTTCAAGCGGCTGTATCCGTGCCCGGACCGGATTGAGGTGGATATAATCTATCAACCCGGTCAGCGACCGACCTTCGGATACGAGGATTGATTTATAGCGCCCTTGAAACACATGACCACGCTCACCCGTGAAGCGATTGAATCGGGTGGCAAACGTGCTCTGCAGCCACTTCATGCCAGCCACCAGATTTGCCTCCGGGGTGCGCACCGCCAGGTGGTAGTGGTTGCTCATGATCACATAGGCGTAGAGCTCCCATCCACAACGCTGCACGGTTTCAAAGAGGGCCTTTTCAAAGGCCTCCCCGCTTTTTCCGATCGTGAACAAGTCCTTCCGGTAGTTTCCCCGGCTGATGATGTGATAGGTCGCGCCCGCGAATTCAATCCGTTGTTTCCTTGGCATATTTCCAACCAAGATCCTATCACCCCACTTACTCAATCTTTATCTTTTGCGTTTGACCCCTTTTTCGGGCCCTAGTCGCCTTCTTGGAATGATCCGGACATAGGTAACACAAAGTCCAAGGACATGGGTTACCTATGTCCGGATCATTCCCCGGCGACGGCGAGGAAGCCAAAAAGGGGTCAAACGCAAATTATAAAGATCCGGGCTGGGTAGAACAGACGTTTTAGGTCTGGGGTAATTGATCGCATCCTGAGGCTGTGGCGGATCCCCAAGATACGGTCTTCGTCGATTGACGAAGTTGTTAAATTCTACCGAATTTCGCGTCATGGAGCCAACAGCTTTTTAGGTCACTTCTCTCGGAGATTACTGTCACGTGAGTGGACAAACAATCTTCTAGCATCTCACGTTCTGCTTAATTGATCTAGCTCGGACTTCGCAAAATGGTATTGGGTATGCGGCTTTTGAGGTAAGGGTAAGTTCGTCCGGCTGTTAGGGTCGGAACCCAATTTTCCTCCATTCCATGCCTTCTCCGATCAACGCCTTCCTGCTTGAAAACAATCTGCGCATTGCGACCAATCCATGTGTGTCGCCCGACTTCTGTCTCGATTGGGACGGGCTGAGTTCGAAACTGGTATCCGGAACGGATCTGCACACATGGACCGCCAGCGAATTTCGCACTTCTCACGGCACGTGGATGTTGCAGGAGGATCTCGAGACCGGCGACTGCGCTTGGATTCTCACCTCCGATCCGGATACCCACTCTGGAGGCAAATGTTTAGCAGAGGGCGTCACTCTGGAGAACGGCACGCATGCGTTTCCGGCGTCTTGGCAGAATCTACTCACGCTCAAGAATCTCATCCTCGAGGGGGACGCGGGCGCCACGATCTTCCCCACCGCTGGGGCAAACCTGGGCAAGAGCACCCTGGGCATCGGAGCGCGGTTTACCGCTTTGCATTGGCCGGCGGTCGACTGGGCCATGGCGCAACTCGGCGTCGGACTCACCGCGAATCAAAACAGCATCCCGCGTGAACTGGTTTACGACGTCGATGAGATGCTCGCCGATCGTCTCGACACCGTCCCCTTCCCTTTCATCGGCACGTCCGTTCCCGAGGGTCACCAAGGCCAGTCGGTGGAAGGCATGAGCCACGGCTCGGTGCTGGCCAAACTCAAACACGGCTTTCACCAACGTCGGATCGCTTGGAGTTTTAACGCCGATCACCAGCCCATCGGCGGCAAATTCGATAGCCGCGAAACCGCGCTCGTCACGGGTTCGTTGCTCGCCAGCTATATCACGTTCGATCTTTCGCCCGAGCTCGCCAAAAATGA
>JABIRI010000251.1 GCA_018667915.1 Opitutaceae bacterium
GAGAGGTTTGCCGGTCGCGCGAACGGTTTCGATGGCATCGGAAAACGCCGCGACCGACTCGAGCACGTTGGTGGTATCGACGACGCGGCCTTCGATACCGTAGCCGGCGGCGCGTTTCCAGAGCTCGGTCTTCGGGGCGAATTGCTCCGAAGTCGGCGTGGAGTAGGCGTAGCGGTTGTTCTCGATCACGAACAGAACCGGGGCCGAGATTAAAGATGCGAGATTGAGCGACTCATGAATGTCGCCGGTGGAGGATCCCCCATCGCCAAACAGAGCGTAGCCGATGGTGGGGCGGCCTTGGCGGCGCAACGAAACTGCCGAGCCCACGACGTTGGAGAGCATGGCGCCAAGGTGGCTGATCATGGGGAGTGACCGATTCACCGGATCACCGTGATGAATATTCCCCTCGCGTGCCTTGGTCGGGCTTTCGGCGTTGGCAAAGTATTGATTGAGGTGCTCACAAAGGTGACCACTCCAGACAAGGTGTCCGCCCAAATCACGATGGGTAAAACAGACGGTGTCCTCCGATTTATCGGCGAGTAAGGCGAGGGGGAGAATGAGCCCTTCGTTGCCCTGGCCGCCGGTGACGGTGCCCTTGATTAGGCCTTGCCGGAATAGCTCGAGGATGCGGTTGTCCGTGCGTCGGGCATAGTGCATCCAAGCGAATAGCCGCAGCTTAGTCGCCGATGCGTTGTCGTTGAGTTCCGCCAACGAAAGCTGGCGCTGTTGAAGGACCTCGGGAGGGAGCGGAAAAGCCATAGCCAAGCCCTGACGTTGGAGAGGCTTTCCCGAAGATTGAAGGGAAATCCCATCAGTTCCTAATTCTCGTAGCGCGAAGCAGGATTACACTTGAAAGTCCCATATAATCTATAACAACCCTCTCTGATGGGATTCGAACTAGGGTTTATCCCATAGACCGCTCAATTTTTTCGATGCGGCGGATGTGGCGGCCGCCTTCGAATTCTGTTTCCAGCCATACTTTTACGATGTGCAGCGCCTCATCGACTGAGACCGTGCGTTCGCCGAGCGAGAGCACGTTGGCATCGTTGTGAGATCGGTTCCAAGTTGCGACCTGTTCATTCCAACAGAGTCCGCAACGCACTCCGGGCACCCGATTGGCGGTGATGGCTTCGCCGTTGCCGGATCCTCCGAGGACGATGCCGCGTTCAAATTCACCGTCGGCGACCGCCTTGGCCACCGGAAAAATGAAATCCGGATAGTCACATGACGCGTCCGTGTAGGTGCCCATGTCTTTTACCGTATGGCCCTCAGCGAGGAGCATTTCGACAATCTTACCTTTGTAGGCGAATCCGGCGTGGTCGGATCCGATGGCAATTGAGAATTTTTTAGACATGAGTGGTTGGTCGGTAGCTGTAGGCCAAACGGGAGATTGGCCAAAGCCCAAAATCAACTTTGAGCGTGGATGAATCGATCAGATAGGTGTGAGGCTGCCACTGTGGGCACGCTTATTTTGGAAAGCGGGGAAGAATTCCACGTCTCAAAAGCTCCAATTTGGGTATGCCGCGAAACAAGTCCTTCTTCAGACTGCTGGGTGCATTCCTGGTCTCCGGCATTTCCGTATTTGCTGCCGTGGAGTTGGATCTTAGTCGTCTGCAGGTTCAGCCGCATCATATCGGCAAGGGTGGGGTGCCGGTGGATGGGATTCCGTCGATTGACTCGCCCAATTTCTGGTCCGTGGAGCAGGCGGAGAAATTTCTCTTTGGCGGCGATTTGGTTTTGTCAGTTCCGGAAGGGAAGAGTGCGCGGGCTTATCCGATCCGGATTCTCACCTGGCATGAAGTCGTGAATGACGAAGTGGAAGGAACCGGCATCGTGGTGACATATTGTCCGCTGTGTGCCTCGGGCATGGTGTTCGTTCGTGATTTCGAGGGCGCGGAGGAGGGTCGTCTGGAGTTTGGGGTCTCGGGCTTACTCTACCACAGCGACATGGTGCTCTATGACAGGGAGTCGATGGGGCTTTGGAGCCAATTGAGCCGAAAGGCGATTTCGGGGCGGTTTGCGGGACAGGAGTTGGAATGGGTGCCGTCCGCGCAAATGACCTGGAAGGCGTGGAAGAATAAATATCCCGACGGTCGCGTGCTCTCAACGGATACGGGTTACGATCGGCCCTACACCCAATCACCTTACGACGGGTATGATCGCAGTCCCATGCCCATGTTCAAAGTGCCCACCGCACGCAATGATTTGCCGATGAAGGCGCGGGTGGTGGGAATGGTCGTGCACGGTGAGGCGCGCGCTTTCAGTGCGGCGGGTCTGCGCACCGGTTCGTTTTCCGATCAGATCGCCGGAGAGACGATCCGCATAACTTATCAGCGCGGTGACCGACATTTCACCGCGACCGATTCCGACGGGAATTTGATCCCGGTGGTGTGGTCCTATTGGTTTGCGTGGCAGGCGTTTTATCCGGAGACGGAGTTAGTTAAAAAACTCCGATAACCGGCCGAGTTAGATCAGTCCGTATTCGGCCTGCTTCGCGCGGATAAATTTTACGCCTTCACGTAGGAGGGTGTCGCCATCGGGCGCGAGTTGGCGCCACACCCACGTGTTCATGTTGTCGGTATTGTCGACGAAGCTTTCGAGCGCGGCGTTGCCTTGGTAATTGAGATCTTTCAGCGCGCGAAAGATCCCGTCCCAATCCACTTGACCGGTGCCGGGAATACCCCGGTCGTTTTCGCACAGGTGGTAGTGAATCAAATCTTCGCCCGCGAGCATGGTCGCATCGTAGAAACTCTTTTCTTCGATGTTCATGTGGTAGGTATCGAGGTGGATTTTCATCGCAGGTTCGTCGATGAGATCCTTCAGGACCCGCGCTTGTTCACACGTATTGACCAAGTAGGTTTCGTAGCGGTTGACGGGCTCAATTCCCACCAGCACGCCGAGTTCACCTGCCAACTTGGCGGCGGATCGCAGTCCATCGGCCGAACGTTCGAAGTGCAGTGGTTCCGGGCGTTTTGGCAGCTGGGCGATGTGCTGAGAGTAGATGACCCCCGAGAAACTCGTGCCACCGATCGCAGCGGTCGCCTTCACGCAGTCTTCCAAATAAGCAATGCCTTTGGCGCGCTCGACGGGATCTTCGCTGGTAATATCCGTATCGTCCAGCAGGACGGTGGAGGTTACGGCTCCGAGGCCGACAGCGTCCAATCGTGCTTTGATGGCGGGAGCATCAAATGTCTCCAAACACATCAGCGGGATTTCGATAAAATCGAGCCCGAGATCCGCCACGCGCTCGATGAGATCGAGCGTATCGTTGGACCATTGTGAACACCAAGCGTAGGCGTGAATTCCGAGTTTCATAGACAGGTGAAGATAGGGATGGGCGAGCGGGGTGGATTCACCGGAGTGAAGTGACCATTAAGACCTGAGAGCATCTGTCTTGTCGCGCTGAATATTAATGAAAATTCGATTTGTCCTGAGTGGATTACCTCATGGCGCGTATGGCCGAGGTGATGGACAATACGTAGGTCCGCCGAATGGTTCCACGCTTTCCGGTGGAGCCGACGCGCAGCATCATGCTCGCACGTTATGTTGTTGGGGTCCTCCAGATTTATAAGATCACTTATCATTGGATTTGTTGTGGTGGGAGGGATTTCGCTGTGGATGAGAGGAGTGATTTTCCCCAGTGACCTACGCGTGGTTTCTCCTTCCTCAGCCGAAGGTAATCCAGGAGTCCTGACGCTCTATTATCATCACCGGCCTCCTTACTACCATGAAACGTCACGCGGACTCGAAGGGGTGGTGATCGATCCGGTCGTCGCCGCGCTAGCCGCGGCTGAAATAGACTTTCAATGGGTCCCGCTGCCTGCTCCGCAGCAGTTAGAAGCCATTAGGCGAAACGACGGCCCCGTCGCAGCAGTCGGCTGGTTCTTAAATGAGGAACGCACGCAATTCGCCATATTCTCGGACCCGGTATATCGTGATGAGCCATTGGTGGCGGTGACGCGTAAAGATAACGAAGCAATTTTCCGGGACCTGACCCTCGGGTCGCTGCTGCGCGATAAAAATCAGACCCTCTTGGTCAAGGAATCCTACTCATATGGAGAAACGCTCGATCGCGCCATTCAATTGTTCGAACCGCCGATTGAAAAAGCGTCGACGGATAATACCGGGATGCTGCTGATGTTACAGGCGGGCCGGGCGGACTATGCGTTCATCGCGCCGGAGGAGGCCCAGCACATCATGGCCCGGAAGAGCTCGGATTTTTCTGACCTTGGAGTCTTCGATCTCGCGGAAATGCCGGCAGGGAGCGAGCGGCGATTGATGTTCAGTCGCTCGACACCGGGAGAACTGGTCAATCGGTTCAACCGCGCTTTGAACGATCTTAACTGACGATGTTTTTTATTTTCCCGGAATGAATGCCTTGAAAATGCCCCTTGTGTTTGGATGCGTCGGTCTCGGTGCGTTCGCACTTTTCGTGTTCTGGGCAGAGAGTTCGTGGCGAAATGACTTACACGGCCGCGTGCAAGAGCATGTCCGCGCTATTACGGACGCAGTCCACGATGGTGACGAACAGCGTTCCGATGATTATCTACGATTGGCGGCAGACTCGTATTATTACGAAAGCATTTTAGTGCATCGCGGCGATACGCCGGCATTTATTGCCATCCGGCGCCCTGAACTTGAGGGGGTAGACCGGATTTTAGACCGCCTAGGATTATTCCCGACGGTTACGGTCAAACATCCGATCTTGAGCGAAAACAAACGCGTGGGGGAAATCGAAATCGTGGCGATTAGTCGCACCATTTTTGAGGAACTCTATGCCCTGATTGGGATAGCGCTTTTGATGTTCATCGTCGAGCGCAGCCTTCATGTTATCGAAGGCAAGCGAACGTTGGAACGTCGGGTCGGGCAACGCACGGGACAGCTGGCCTCAAGTGAAGCACGGTTACGTCAGTTGGTTCATCTATTAGATATGGCCCATGATGTAATCTTCGTGCGTGAAGGTGATGGCCGCATCAGTTATTTCAATAAAGGAGCCGAAAGAATTTTTAGCAAGGGAACGACCGAATCGGGATTAAACGACCTCTATCGCATGGCCCTTGATTTGGATGTCGACGACCTTTTGCCCTCACAAGGGATGTGGTCGGGCGAGTTTAAGATTCGTTCGGTATCGGATCAAATGTTGACCTTGCGTGTGAGTATTTCTTTGGTGCGGGAAGATCAGCGTCAGCACGGTCGGTGTCTGGTGATTGCTACCGATGTAAGTTCTCAACGGGGACTGGAAAATCGCTTACGCAGAGTCGAGCGCAGTCAGGTGGTCGGGACCATGACGGGTGGCATCGCGCATAATTTCAACAACCTGCTCACTCCGATATTGATCTCCGTAAAACACCTGCAGGATCACACGGTTCCGCCGGATAAACAGGCTCGATTGTTGAAAGTCATTCAGTCCAGCACTCAACGGGGAGCGGACTTGGTGCGTCGGCTCATGAATCTGATTAACAGTGAATCGGGGCCTCGATCTCAAATCGATCTCACGGTGGTTTTGGAGGACATTAAACGGCTGACTGTAGACACTTTCCCGAAGACAATCCGTTTAAATTTTAAGTGGCCGGCGACGCCTCTATTAATGTCGGCGGGTGCATCCGATATACACCAAGCGATTCTTAATCTCTGCCTCAATGCCCGTGATGCGGTTGAAAAAGGAGGCTCGCTGCAACTCTCCGCCCAATCCCACCAATTGACTTCGACCCAGCGTTCGACGCACCAGGTAGACGAGGACGGAAATGAATGGGTCCTGGTGACCGTCAGCGATGATGGTGCAGGAATCAGCACGGAAGAACGAAACGAGATCTTTGACCCGTTTTATTCCACCAAAGAGCCTGGGCAAGGCACGGGCCTGGGATTGTCTACGGTGCAGAGTATCGTGCGGAGTCACGGCGGTTTTATTGAGATGGAGAGTGAGCCCGATGCATTTACCGAATTCCGTATATTTTTGCCCCGTGGTGAGGCTGAATTGGCCGAGGTTGATTCCAAAGCGCCGGAGAACATCGAATCGGGCAGCGGCACGATTTTATTGGTGGATGACGAAGAACTCGTCCTCGAGTCATCTCAACTGATGTTGGAGGAACTGGGCTACAGCGTGATTACCGCTAAATCTGGAGCGGAGGCCCTTAATCACTTCCTTGAATCCCGGTCTTCAATTCGAGTTCTGATGACCGATTTGATGATGCCGGGCATGGACGGTGGCACGCTCATCAGACGGTTGCGGGCGATTGAGCCCAATCTATCAGTAGTGGCGGTGACGGGTTTACTGTCAGGTGATTCCGTCGACGAATTACAGGAAATTGGAGTGAACCATATCATCGCAAAACCTTACCGCATGCGTGAGGTCGAGCGCATGTTGGCCAAAGTCCTCTCGGACGAGACTGTGAGTTGATTCGGACTCGGGGAACCTGATGGCGAGCTTAGCTCGTGACGATTTCCCAAAATGAATCGGTGACTTCGAAATTGGCCACTGCTTGGTCGGGAGCGTGTTGCTGAAGTTCACGCATCGAGTGATGACCGGTTGCGACGGCGAGGGTGCGGGCGCCGATGACTTTGCCGCATTCGATGTCGCGCGGGGTATCGCCGATAATCCAAACATCGCGGGGATCGAACGTGTGTCCGGAATGAGTCGCTGCCCGTTCTAGAGCGTAAGGCCCCAAATCGTTTCGCACCGCGCTATCATCCGAGAAGGCACCGAACGGAAAATAGTCCCAGAGATCGAAGTGACTGAGCTTAGTGGCGGCGCCACGGGCGAGGTTGCCGGTCAATAAACCCTGCACGATATCGGAGCGTTTGTCGGCTTCGGCAAGAATTTCCCGGACTCCCGGAAGCGCACGTGTCAATTCCTCGAGATGCCGCGGCAGCCGCTCGAGGTAGCCGTTGAGCAATCGATTCACATTCGCCGATGTGTGTTCGACGCCGTATTTCTCGAAGATGGTGCGAGCGATCCATCGGTCGGTTCGTCCGGCCCAATCAATGTCAGAGAGATCGACGGGATTCCCCGAATTAAACTCGGCCGCCATGGATGCTTCCAACGCTCGGATGCCCGCGCCGCTGGTCGACAGCAGGGTGCCGTCAATGTCCCACAAAAGGAGTCTCATTCCGCTTGGTTCAAGTAGACCAATCTAACTGACCCATTTCCAGGCTTCAGGCCACCAACGATAGCCGTGTCCTTCGGCTACGATTTTTCCGATTCCGGGCCACGGAAGATGGAATCCGTAACAACGCGTGTGGGCGTGAGCCGCACGCGCCCAATACTGTTTCCGGGTGGCAATGGCCTGTTGCGGATGATGATCGAACGCGATGCCCCAGTTCGGGTCGGCAAACATCAGCAAATGGTGATGCGCCAGATCCATCAGATGAAGCAATTCCTCGCCGCCCGATCGAATGCGGAAGCAGCAGTGCCCCGCAGTGTGGCCGGGTGCCGCTTCGACGCGCACCAGGCCGCCAAACAGCTCATCGCCGTCGCGCAACGGGACCGTCACGGGATCGAGGATATCGAATTTCTCCCGCGCGCCTTTAATCATATTAGGCAGCGGCTTCTTTTTCCGCTTCGATTCCGAAAAGTCGGGGTTCGGACCGCGCCAAAAATCACGTTCGGCGGGCAGCACATGAAACGCGGCATTAGGAAATGTCGGTTTACCGTTTTGGATGAATCCGTTGATGTGGTCGCCGTGGGCGTGACTGAGAAATCCCGCGGTGACTTGATCCGGCGTTATGCCGATGGAAGCGAGACCCTCCATGAGCCAGCCCATGTTGGGATTATCGCGTTGGCCGAATCCGGCATCGAACAATAGCACTTCGCGTCCGCGACGCAGCACGAGCACATTGACGTAGAGCGGGATCGGGCCGTCGGGTTCGCCGTGTGACTTCATTGCCTGGGCCATCGCGGGGCGCTCCTCCTCGGGCCACATCAGGCCGAGGCCGTCGCCGAGCTGTGAACTCGCATCGCTGATGGACCACGCCTCCACCTCGCCGATTCGAAACGGGTAAACGAACGGGCCGCGGATGAGGTTGGGGGAGGGTTTTTCTGCTCCAGAGGAAGTTGTGCCAGTCGTGGCGGCCACTGCGAGGGCTCCGGCGGAGGAGGCGAGAAAACTGCGGCGGGATAAGGGTAGTTTTGCCATGATGATAAAAATAAAATTACAGCGCGTGAATGGCGCTCTTGCTGACGGCGAGGCCCGCTTCTTTGACGGCTTCGCTCATGGTGGGGTGGGCATGAATGGTGCGTCCCAAGTCTTCGGCGCTACCCCCGTATTCCATGTGGGTAACGATCTCGCTGATCAGCTCGCCCGCGTTGTGGCCGAGGATTTGCGCCCCGAGGATTTTGTCGGTGTCGGCGTCGGCGATGATTTTTACGAAACCGTCTACGTTGTCGGCCGCGATGGCGCGGCCGTTGGCGGCGAAGTTGAACTTGCCGACTTTCACTTTGATGCCAGCGGCCTTGGCGGCGTCTTCGCCCGTTCCGACCGTGGCGACTTCAGGATCGGTGTAGATGATCGCAGGCATGAGATCCCAGTTGATGTGACCCGCTTTGCCGGCAATCCATTCTGCTACAGCGACGCCATCTTCTTCAGCTTTGTGGGCGAGCATGGGGCCAGCTACGACATCGCCAATGGCGTATACTCCGTCGATGTTGGTCTTAAGTTTCGCGTCGACCTTAATGCGTTTCTTTTCGTCGAGTTCGACGCCGGCGGTTTCGAGGCCGAGATTGTCGGCATAGGGGCGGCGACCCACGGACACCAGAACCTTGTCGGCTGGGAAAGTGAGTTTTTTGTCCCCGCGTTCGGCGGAAAGCACGCCGTCTTTGAAACCGGTCACCTTAGCACCCACTTCAATCGTGAGACCTTGACCTTTCAGGATGCGCGTGAAGTTGCGGACGATATCTTTGTCGGATGCTCCAGCGATTTGCGGGAGAAATTCTACTACGGTAACCTGTGAACCGAGTCGGGCCCAAACGGAGCCGAGTTCGAGACCGATGGCGCCTCCGCCCACCACGACGAGTTTTTCGGGCACGGAATCAAATCCGATGGCGTGGTCGCTGGAGACAATGGTTTTGCCGTCATAGGGCATGAACGGGAGTTCGACCGGTGCGGAGCCGGTTGCGATTACGATGTGTTTGGCGGTGTAGCTCTCTTCGCCGATCGTGATTGTTTTGCTATCAGTAAATTTTGCTTCGCCGGTGATTACCTTTATTTTACGGGCTTTGGCGAGTTGGGCGACGCCGCCGGTGAGTTTGGTCACGACTGCGTCCTTTTTCGCCATGAGTTTGGCGAGGTCGATTTTGGGCGCGGAAACTTCGATGCCATGATCGGCAGCGTGGTCGCGAACGAACGCAAAATGCTCGGAAGAGTGAAGCAGGGCTTTGCTCGGAATGCAGCCGACATTGAGGCACGTGCCACCGAGCTCCGCGCGTTTGTCAACAAGCGCGACGGAGAGGCCGAGTTGTGCAGCGCGGAAGGCGCAGACGTAGCCGCCGGGGCCAGCGCCAATGACGATGAGATCGTAGGAAGAGTCAGGCATGTTTAAGAAAAGTAGCGGGTAGCGAGCAGCGGGTAGCGAGTAGGATTCTAGCGCGGTTATGCCGCTTCGCAGGAGAACGGGCAGTTTGTCATCAGATGTTCACTACTCACTACTTCAAAATCAGATTTCCAGTAGAAGGCGGGAGGGGTCTTCGATGGCTTCTTTGACTTTTACCAAGAAGGTCACGGCTTCGCGGCCGTCGACGAGTCGGTGGTCGTAACTGAGGGCGAGATACATCATCGGGCGAATCACGACTTCGCCGTTTACCGCGATGGGGCGATCATTGATGGCGTGGAGTCCGAGGATGGCGCTTTGGGGCGCGTTCAGGATCGGGGTCGAGAGCATCGATCCAAAAATACCACCGTTGGTGATGGTGAAGACCCCGCCTTCGAGATCGGCGAGGGTGATTTTGCCGTCCCGGGCGCGGCCGGCGACCTCGGCGATGGCGGACTCGATGCCAGCCATCGATTTGGTTTCGCAGTCGCGAATGACCGGGACCATCAGTCCTTTCGGCGTCGATACCGCGACACCGACATCGTAGTAATGATTACTAACGATTTCGTTGCCATCGATCTGGGCATTTACGCCGGGAACTTCTTTCAGCGCGTTGACCACGGCCTTGGTGAAGAACGACATGAAGCCCAGTTTGAAGCCGTTCTTTTTGACGAAGGCATCTTGGTATTTTTTGCGCATGCCCATCACGGCCGACATATCGACCTCGTTGAACGTCGTGAGCATGGCCGCTTCCTGCTGGGCCTCCACGAGGCGAGACGCGATCTTCGCTCGAAGCGGAGACATGCGCTTCCGAGTCTGCTTTGCAGCCCCGGAAACTGATTTAGGATTTACGATTGTCTGACTGTCGCTAGCGCTCGGAACAGATTTCGGATTTGGAGCAGTAGGAGCAGCTTCAGTAATCTTGTTACTTGATCCTTGATCCTTTTCACTGCTGGCAGCGCCCGCCGCCAGCATGTCCCCTTTGGTGACGCGACCGTCTTTGCCGGTGCCGGTGACACTGGCCGGATCGGTGCCGGTTTCTTCGGCGATGCGGCGGACAGCGGGGGATGGGGTGGTGTCGGCTGCCGGACCGGGGGCCGACACCCCGGCTACAGCTACAGCTGGACTTTCGGATGGGGTGGACGCTGCGGACGGGACAGCGCTCGTCCCGGTCGGATCGATCGTGGCGACGACTTCGCCGATTTTTACCTCGGCGCCGGCTTCGACTTTGAGGCTGATCACACCGTCCGCTTCGGCTGCGCCGTCGGAGGTTATTTTATCGGTTTCGAGTTCGAACAGGTTTTGGCCAGATTTGACGGTGTCACCGTCGGCGACGTGCCATTGCGCCAGCACTCCGCTGACAATGGATTCGCCCATGGGCGGGATTTTAACTTCGAGGGACATGAGGAAAGTAGCGAGTAGTGAGTAGTTGGGAAAGGTTGAGTAGTTATGGGGAAAGAAACGAGTGGAGTATGAGCAATGCCGATCAGGTGATTGGTTTGATATGCTCGCTACCCGCTACTCACTCCTTGCTACTTTTTCATCAAAGACTGAAGGCCTCCATGAGGAATTTGGCTAGTTCCCGTTTGTGGAGGGCGAGAGCGCCGACGGCGGGTGAGGCGGCATCGTCGCGACCGGCGTAGATCGGTTTGCTACCGAAGATATGCTCCAAATGGGGGGCGATATAGCTCCAGGCCCCCATGTTGTGGGATTCTTCCTGACACCAAACCAATCGAGCACCGCGATGTTCATCGGCGATGCGTTGCAGCGCATTTTCGTGGAGCGGATAGAGTTGCTCGATGCGAATCACTTCGGCGTCGGTAATTTCTTTTTCTTCCCGGTATTTGATGAGGTCGTAGTAAACTTTTCCGGAGCAGAATATAACGCGATCGGTCTTCTCCGGCGGATTCGGATCGGGGATGATTTCTTGAAAAGCCGTGTCATCAAGGAAGTCCTCGACCTTCGAAACGGCCTCAGGGTGTCGCAGCAGAGACTTCGGCGACATGACCACAAGAGGCTTGCGGAAATCACGGTGGATTTGGCGACGCAGCACATGGAAGAAATTGGCCGGGGTCGTGATGTTGCAGACCTGAATGTTGTCCTCGGCACACTGCTGGAGGAAGCGTTCGAGCCGGGCGGAGGAGTGCTCGGGCCCTTGGCCCTCGTAGCCGTGAGGTAGCAGGAGGACAAGGCCACTGACCCGTTGCCACTTCGATTCCGAAGAGGTGATGAATTGATCGATCACGACTTGAGCGCCGTTCACGAAATCGCCGAATTGTGCCTCCCATTGGCAGAGCATCTCTGGGTAGTCCAATGAGTAGCCATAGTCGAATCCGAGCACGGCGGCTTCTGAGAGCAGGGAGTTATAGACGCAGAGTTTCCCCTGACCTTCGGCGACGTGATCGAGTGGGGCAAAGCGCTCGCGGGTCTTTTCGTCGTAGAGGTAGGCGTGGCGTTGGCTAAATGTTCCGCGGCGACAATCCTGACCACTCAGCCGAACGGGGGTGCCTTCCGTAAGCAAGGTGCCCCAAGCGAGAGATTCGCCGTAGGACCACTCGATGGGGCCGCCGTTGGAGAAGGCCTTGGCGCGATTGTCGAGCTGACGCTGGATCTTACGATTCACGTTGAACCCGTCGGGCGTAGTCGTGAGAGCGTGGGCGACCTTGCCCAAAGCCTCGGCGGAGACACCGGTGCGCACGGGTTCGTGGTTGTAACGGGGCTGGAAAACAGCGGTGGATCCACGGAACTGATCCTGCTTTTCGTGGGCGGCAATACGGGCAGCGTCGGCTTCCTTTGCTTTTTGAAAAGAGGCCTCCATCGCGGCGGTATATTCGGCCACGATTTTATCAGAGTCTTTCTGAGTGATGGTTCCTTCGTCGACGAGCTTCTTGGTGTAGATCGTGGAAACCAAATCGTGCGACCGAATCCGCTTATACATCAGCGGTTGAGTAAAGGAAGGTTCGTCGCTCTCGTTGTGGCCGTGGCGTCGGTAGCACACCATGTCGATGACCACGTCGCGGCTGAACTTAAGACGGAACTCCAGAGCGAGTTGCATCACATAACACACGGCTTCGGGGTCGTCGCCATTCACGTGGAAGACGGGGGCCTCGATCATCTTGGCGACGTCGGTGCAGTAGTGGGTCGAGCGGGCGTCGATCGGATTGGTGGTGAAACCAATCTGGTTGTTGATCACAAAGTGAATGGTGCCACCGGTGCGATATCCGGGCAGTTGGGAAAAGTTGAGGGTTTCAGCTACCACGCCTTGGCCGGCGAAGGCGGCATCGCCATGGATCAGGAGCGGGCAAACCCGTTTGCGATCGAGGTCGCCGCGGATGCGTTGGCGCGCGCGGGCTTTGCCCTCCACCACAGGATTCACGATTTCCAGATGAGAGGGGTTGGCGGCGAGCCGGACTTCGACCGTGCCGCCGGTTTTAGTGGGGAGTTCGGCTTCGTATCCAAGATGATATTTCACATCGCCGTCGCCGGAGACGGCATCGGGGATATAGTTTTCGGAGAACTGGTCGAAGAGGATGTCGAACGGTTTGCGCAGAATATTTGCCAGCACGCTCAAGCGGCCGCGATGGGCCATGCCCATGACCACCTCTTCGACGCCGAGCTCGGGACATTTTTCGAGAAATGAATCGAGCGCCGCGATGGTGGTTTCGCCACCCTCGAGGGCGAAGCGTTTTTGGCCGACAAATTTGGTGTGCAGAAACTTCTCGAAAAGCTCCGCCTTGTGGATGCGGCGCAGGATCTGGGTCTTGCGGTATTTGTCGAACGCAGGCTGATTGTCGCAGGATTCCATGCGCTCCTGAAGCCAATCCCGCGGCTCCATGTCGTTCAGGTGCATGTATTCGACGCCGATCGTGCCGCTAAAGGTCTTTTGCAGTGAATCGACGATATCACGCAGCTTCATTTGTCCGCCGCCTTTGAAGCGCGTCAGCGTGTAGCTGTTGTCGAGATCGGCTTCCGTAAACTCAAACGCCTCCATGGCGAGCTTAGGGTGAGGGGGGGGCGGCGGGTTGAGGGGGTCGAGATGGGCCTGCA
>JABIRI010000274.1 GCA_018667915.1 Opitutaceae bacterium
AGCTTTTGGCTGGGCGTTGGCCCCATGACACGGGTCTGACCTCTTACCTCTCATGCTGCCTTCTACCTTGCAATGGGGTGACGCGGTTTTTCGCCCCGCCCCGTTGTAGAGATCTTCTGGAGTTTGCCATTCCCTTCCGATCTCCTGCGTTCCTGTTCCGTTTTCGCATCCTTCCCTTTCGGGCCGGACCTTTTGGCGTTTTTTAATTCTGCCCAGAACTTGAACACAGACTGGCTTACCGTAGCAGCCTGAACCCTCTTGGGTCACGGTATCAGTGCAGGGGTCGAAACTTACCCTACACCTGACTCGACTCGTCCGCGGTTTCTTAATTCGCGTCTCGTCGCTCAGTTCCTGATTTCGTGTTTCTGCCCGGACACGACTCCGGGTAGAGGAACTGGTGATATATGCCTCTCAGGGCGCCGAAGCGTATCCTATGAGGGGATGAACCGGACCAGCTCCGACTCTCCTTTCCCCGGTTTCCCGGGCGTATCCCAGTCTTCGCTCTCCCCGTGTTTTTTCATTACGTGGTGCGCTTGACCGTGCTATCAATGAACAGGTTTGAACGTGGAACATTTTTGGCGAAAAGTCACGATTTTGATATCCACAAGTTATTCACCAAAAATCGCGGGCGGTGAATAACCGGTGAATAACTTCACCGCGGGCATTTCGGCTTTCGCTTGAAAGAAAATGGGGTTGCGAAACGGTGTAGCGCCATGCCGTCCGACGCGTTGCCCATCTTCGAAATCGAATCCGCCTTGCTGGCGGGTTTACGGGAGCATGGCCGGGTTGTTCTCAGTGCCCCGACGGGCTCGGGGAAATCGACGCAGGTGCCCCGTATGTTGCGACGTAATGGAATTTTGGATACTGGTCAAGTGGTGATCTTGCAGCCTCGCCGTTTAGCGGCGCGCATGTTGGCCAAGCGCGTGGCGGAGGAAGAGGGCGTTCCGCTCGGAGCCGAAGTCGGTTATCAGATTCGATTAGAGAAACGGATTTCCGCTAAAACTCAGATTCGATTTGTTACGGAAGGCGTGTTGTTGCGGCAGATGACCACGGCCCCGGATTTGCCGGGAGTCAGTGTGCTGGTATTCGACGAATTCCATGAACGGCATCTCGATGGCGATATCTCACTGGCGCGGGCACGGGAGATTCAGGCCACGACGCGTCCGGATCTGAAGATCATCGTGATGTCGGCGACGTTGGCGCAAGATGCACTGAAAGCCTATCTGCGGCCTTGTGCGTTGGTGGAATCATCCGGCCGCACTTATCCGGTCGATGTGCGCTATTGGCCGCGGACGCCGAATTTTGACAAGGAACCCGTCTGGGAATTGGCGACCCAGGCGGTGTTGCAAGCCGTCGATGAAACGCCCGGCGACCTGTTGGTATTTATGCCGGGAGCGTTCGAGATCAGTCGCACGGTGCGCGCGTTGGAAGAGCGACGGGAACTGCGCGATGTGCGCGTATTGCCTCTGCACGGCGAATTGCCCGTGGAGCGTCAAGATGAGGCGGTGGGGCGCTGCGAACGACGGAAGATTATTGTCTCTACCAATGTTGCCGAAACGTCGCTCACGATTGAAGGGGTGACCGGGGTGATCGATGCCGGTCTCGCGCGGATTGCGCGCTTCGATCCCCGCCGCAGTATCAACACGCTGTTGATCGAAAAGATTTCACGTGCCAGTGCGCAACAACGCGCGGGGCGAGCGGGCCGCACGGCTCCGGGAATCTGCTGGCGACTGTGGACCGAACGAGATCACGCGGAGCGGTTGGAACACGAAAAACCCGAGGTCCATCGCGTGGACTTGGCGGAAAGCGTGCTCACGCTCAAATCAGCGGGGATCACGAATCTAGAAACCTTTGGTTGGTTTGATGCCCCGGACCGAAATGCGCTCGCGGGAGCGGTGACGCTGTTGCAAGACTTGGGGGCGATTCAGCCGAAGACGGACGGGGCGATCACATTGATGGGGAAACGCATGATGGCCTTCCCCGCGCATCCCCGTTATGCTCGTATGTTACTGGAAGCGGATCGCCGCGGGTGTGCGCAGATCGTGGCATTGATGGCGGCCATGACTCAGACGCGTTCGTTCTTATTACGCGGGGTGGGTCGGAACGTGGAGAAGGCCCGGGAGGCCCAATGGGGAGACGAGGCGCTCAGCGACTTTCTGCGACTGGCTAAGGTATGGGAATATGCGCATCAACAGCGCTTCGATTTGGACGCGTGTCGGCGTTTGGGAATTCACGCGCAGAGTGCCCGCCAAGTTGGCGCGATTTTTAGGCAGTTGCTGCAGGTGGTCGAAGGCGAGGGTTTGAGCCTAAACGAAGCGGTGCCGGTGGCCGAGATCTGTAAATGTGTGCTGGCGGGATTTTCCGATCAACTGGCGCTACGTTTAGATCGCGGCACGTTGCGCTGCGCCGTGGTGCATGGTCGTAAGGGGATGTTGGCCCGCGAGAGTGTGGTGCAGGATGCTGGGCTGTTGGTCGCGGCGGAGATCAGTGAAATCGAAGGCCGGGGCGGTGAAGTAAATGTGCTATTGTCGTTGGCGACTGCGGTGGAGGAGTCGTGGTTGGAGGAGTTGTTTCCGGCTGATTTTTCGTCAGGAGAATACGTGGTATATGACGAAGACACGCGGCGGGTGATCATGCGTCAGCAACGACGGTTTCGTGATTTGGTTTTACTCGAAAAATCGACCGCTACGGAGCCTCCGGAAGACGAAGCCGCGCGCTTGTTGGCCGACCGTGTGCGGAGGGGCGAAATCAAGCTCAAGCATTGGACCGAGGCGGTGGATCGATGGATCATGCGGGTGAATCGCATGGCGGAGTTCTTCCCCGAGTTGGAAGTCAGTCCCATTGCGGAGTCGGACCATGAGTTGCTCCTCGAGCAGATTTGTTTCGGATCGCGGGGGGCGCGGGAATTGAAGGACAAGCCGGTGATGCCCGTGTTGGAGGATTGGCTACGTTCTGAGCAGTTGGCCGTGTTGGACGACTATATGCCCGAGCGCATCGAGCTGCCGAGCGGACGAAGAGCCCGGATTCGTTACGGTGAATCGGGCCGACCCATTTTGTCGGCGCGACTGCAGGATCTCATTGGACTCACGGACGCCTTTAAAATCGGCGTAGGAAACCTGTCTGTGCAGTGGGAAATTCTCGCACCGAATCAACGCCCAGTGCAGCTCACCGATAGTTTGGATGGTTTCTGGAGTGGTGCATATCGGGAAGTCCGCAAACAACTCGCGGGGCGTTATCCCAAACACAACTGGCCGCCGGCGATAGATTGAACCTGCGTCTCCGCCTCTTGATTTTAGGGAGGAAGCGTGGGTTCTTGCGCCAATAGGTTGCGTTTGGATTGCATCTTCAAAAATGTCGTAATTGTCTGACACCAGAATGATCGGCTTAACTCAATCTGAGAACCACGCTTGAACTCGTTACTAACCGTTTCGCTGATCGGTCTCGGGGCTGTGATCATGTTGCTCTCAATTTGGGAGACCCGGCGAATATTACGTCTACTGGAAGGGAGTAAATACCAGCGCGTTTGGCGAATTCTCCAACTCTTGATGGGTTTCTTCCTGGTTGGTTATGCCGGGATCGCGACACTCGTAATTTTCGAGTTAGAGTCATGGATTCTGATTCTGACCGGAGTCGTGTTTTTCAGCGGCGGGCTGTTTGTTTATCTGGTCGTGCGTTCGGGGTATTTGAGTATGGCCGAATTACAGGCGACCAAAGATGCGGCGATGGAGGCGCGGCAGGCCAAGGAGATTGCGGAGGCATCGAACCGGGCCAAGAGCGAGTTTTTGGCCATGATGAGTCACGAGATTCGCACTCCAATGAATGGGGTGATCGGTTTTGCCAATCTGTTGTCGGATTCCCGCTTGGATGAACAACAACGCGACCACGTCAGAACGATCATCTCATCCGGTGATTCCCTGCTGACGATCATCAACGATATTTTGGATTTCTCGAAACTTGATGCCGAAAAGGTCGACTTAGAACGACGGCCTGTAGCGGTGCGGCATGTGATCGAGGATGTGCTGGATCTACAGGCCGCCAGTGCCCACGCCAAAGGGCTGGAATTACTTTATTGGATGGCGCCCGACGTGCCTGAAGGCATCATGGGTGATGAGACGCGGCTACGACAGATCCTGCTGAATTTAAGCGGGAACGCGGTTAAGTTTACCGAATCGGGATCGATCGAAATCGCGGTGGAACGGGAGGCGAATTCGGATCTGATCACGTTTCATGTTCGGGATACCGGAGCGGGGATACCGGCTGATAAAGTGGATCGGTTGTTCATGCCGTTCACGCAGGTCGATGCGTCGGTCACTCGAACACATGGTGGCACGGGACTGGGCCTAGCGATTTGTCGGCGGTTGGTCGGGTTGAAGGGCGGGGAGATCAATTTGGCGAGTGAGCTCGGTAAGGGCAGTGATTTTCATTTCACGCTGCCGATGGAAGAGGCCGACGTGGCCGACCAAGTGCAGCAACGCGTGGCCCTGCCGATGTCCGAAATCGAAGGTGTGTTGAAGGGGCGCCGAGTTCTGGTGGTGGACGATGCGGAGGCAAATCGCCGTTTGATGGTCAGGTTGCTCTCGGCATATGGGGTTGAGACGCTGGCGGTGGATGGAGCGGCTTCCGCTCGCCGTGCCTTGGCGGAGCAGAAATTCGATTTGGCGCTGCTGGATTACGTGATGCCACAGGTAGATGGGATCACCTTGGCTCAGAAAATCAGGGGACTCCCGGGCAATCCGTGTCCGATCTTGATCTTGGTTTCTTCCATGACGATTTCGCCGGAAAACATGCCGCCCAAATTGTTTGATGCGACGGCGACCAAGCCGGTGCGAAATATGCAATTGTTGATGTTGATTACGCGGACGTTGACGGGAGGGACTGTCACCCCTGATGCAGCGCAGAAAACGAAGGCCAAAGTCAAGTTGGCGAAAACTCATCCGTTGAATATTTTGGTGGCGGAGGATAACCCGGTGAACCTCAAGCTCATCACCCAGATCCTAAAATCCAACGGTTACGAACCCACCACCGCGATGAACGGCGAATTGGCTTTGGTGACGTTGCGGGAGCGAAAGTTTGATCTCGTGCTGATGGATATGTTGATGCCGGTGATGGATGGCGTCTCCGCGACGGTGAAGCTGCGGGCGGGGGAGGCGGGGGAATTGAATCGAAAGACCAGTGTTTACGCGCTCACGGCCAATGCTTCCATGGAAGATCGCGAACGCTGCGGAGAGGCGGGAATGAATGGCTTCCTTTCCAAACCGATTCACCTAGCGGAGCTGCTTTCCGCCTTGCGTTCGGCGAGTGAGAAATGACGTGCGGTGATTGTCGATTCGCACCCAGGGTGCTGATTCGGCGACGTGATTGACCCCGGGAGGGGAGTGGCTTTTCTCGGTTTATGATATTTCAGTTTTCGCGACGGATTGCGATTGCACTTCTGCTCATGGTTCCCGGTGGGCTGGCCGCAGCGGACTATTCAACCGATCAGGTTCTGGAGGCCCGGGTAGAAAAAGATGCATGGATGCGCGATGACGAGAGCTCGCCATTTAATTTAGAGAAACACCCGGTGGTCTTCGCCCCGTTACGCTACTTCGCCCCATCCTCCGCGTGGCGGTTCCAGAGTAGGTTGACGACTCTAACGCACCCCGAGCCGGTTACGATTTTTGACACCAAAGGCCGCGAGCGGCAGGGCCATTTGTATGGTTCCCTCACGTTCGCACATGATGGCCAGGCTCATGTGGTGCGGGTATATCGCATGGAGACTTCTGATGGTTACTACTACGGCATTTGGTTTACCGATCGAACCACGGGAGACTCAACCTATGAAGTCGGTCGCTATCTTGATTTTGAACTCTCGGAGGAGCCGGATCATGTCTACACGCTGGATTTTAACGGAGCCTATAACCCCTACTGCGCGTATTCCCCGGCGTATGGTTGCGCTATCCCGCGCCAAGAGGATTTTCTCGACCTGGCGATTACCGCAGGTGAGCAGCGGTGGCACGATGCGCACTCCCGGGCGAAGTCCCAAGTATCAGGTCTCAAGTAACAAGATCACAGCTCCTAATCCAAGCTACGGTCTCTCTTTACACTCTCTTCCGTTCCGTCCTGCGCAGCCCGACCGGGTCTAGCTCTTTTTCTTTCGGTGTTTCCGTTTGGGAGGGTGTTCGATGTTGAGGTAGGTCTTGGTCTCAAGAATATTCTCGTAGAGTTCCAACCAACGCACGCCTTCGCGGGGTTTGATCTCGTCGCGCTTGGTGGCGGCATCGATCAGTTTTTTGATCCGACGCGAGAGGTCATTGTGCGAATATTGCACGCCATTGATGACGTCGCGGATGCGAGAACCCTTTAAGGTTTCCTCGATGTAGAATCCGTTTTCTTCGTCGTCTTCGAGAAAGACATGCACCTCGTTTACCCGGCCGAAGAGATTGTGCAGATCGCCCATGATATCCTGATAGGCACCGGTGAGAAATACGCCGAGGTAGTAAGGTTTTCCATCCAGCGGATGCAGGGGGAGGACATGGCTGGTGTCTGCGAGGTCAATGAAGGTGTCGATCTTGCCGTCCGAATCGCAGGTGATGTCGACGAGGGTGGCGTTCACGGTCGGTTCCTCATCGAGCCGATGGAGCGGGGCGATCGGGAAGAGTTGTTTGAGCGCCCAATGATCGAGGAGTGATTGGAAGACGGAGAAATTACAGACGTATTGATCGGCCAGCATGCTGGTGAGCTCGAGTAACTCCTCGGGAATGAATCCGGTGTCGCGGTCATCATTGGCGATCTCTTCGCAGATCTGCCAAAACAGTGATTCAGCGGCGGCTCGATTTTCCAAATCGAGGTAACCGAGATTGAAGAGTGAAAACGCCTCCTCCTTACGTTGCAGGGCGTCGTGATAACGCTCGAGCCGACCCAAGGCTTTTTTACTCTTCGCCAGTGCTTCGAGATCGGACACCACCTTGTGTTTTTTTGGGGGACGCTGTTTGGCTCCGAGGGATTCTTTTTTACTGATACGCTCGAAAACTTCGACGACCAGCAGAGAGTGGGGAGCGACCACCGCGCGACCTGATTCGGACGTGATGTCAGGCATGGCAACGCCTTCGGTCACACAGATGTCGCGGATGTTGGCGACGACATCGCTGGCGTATTCGACCATCGTATAGTTCATCGAACTTTCGAAGTTGGTGCGGGAACCATCGTAATCGATACCGAGCCCGCCACCGACATCAAGGATGCCCATGGGGAATCCCATTTTGACCAATTGGCAGTAGAAACGGCTGGCTTCCACCACGGCGTTTTTGATCGTGAGGATATTCGGCACCTGGGAGCCGATGTGGAAGTGCAGTAACCGCACGCAATCCGTGAGCTTGGCTTGGTGCAGTTTTTTAGCGGCGAGCAGGATTTCGGCGGTGTTGAGGCCGAATTTGGCGCTGTCTCCGGTGGAAGTGGCCCATTTGCCCTCACCGCGGGTCTGGAGTTTGGCTCGGAAGCCAATGAGCGGTTCGACGCCGGTCTCTTTGGCGAGCTCGACGATGTGATCCACTTCACTGAGCTGTTCGACCACGATAATGATTTGTTTGCCCAGTTTGCGGCCCAGGAGGGCGAGTCGGATGTAATCGGGGTCTTTGTAGCCGTTGCAGATGATCAGGCGGTCTTTACCCTCGTGCATGGCCAGGGCGATCATGAGCTCCGGTTTCGAGCCGGCTTCGAGGCCGTATTCGAATTTTGCCCCCGCATCGACAATTTCTTCGACGACCTCGCGCAGCTGGTTGACCTTGATTGGGAATACCCCGCGATAACGCCCGTCGTAGTCCTCTTCTTCGATGGCGCGGTTGAAGGCGAGGTTCAGTTGCTCGACGCGATGGCGCAGCAAATCCTGGAAACGGATGACGAAGGGAGCCCGCATTCCGGTGCCGACCGCCTCGTCGATGACGTCCTTGATGGCGATTCGGCGACCGTCGGCGAGAGGCTCGACGGTGACCTGTCCGGCGTCATTGGCGTGAAAATGGCCTGCTCCCCAACGGGGGAAGCCATAAAGCTCCTCGGATTGGGCGGCGGACCAGCTGGTTTTGGAATCGGTCTTCAAGAGAGGGAAGAGAAGGGTTTA
>JABIRI010000330.1 GCA_018667915.1 Opitutaceae bacterium
ACCTAACTTATGGAAGACATCGAGCCGACGCTCAAGCGTCGGTATAATATTCGTTGGTGCCTTCCCTTTGCCCCTAAAAAATGAAAAACCCGACCAGACATCACGGAAGGGAGCTGGTCGGGGTTGGAACTCCGGCTACGCGAATCAAGCGGCCATTGGAAGAGATTCGACCCGTTTCGCTGCGACGGAAACGGTGCGGTAAGAAAGAGGGCGTCCGTAATCTTGGCAGAGCATGGCGGCGACGCCGACGATGGCTGCGGCGCTGAGGCCGGCGGTGATGTTCAAGCCGACTAAAACGAATGCGGGAGCAATTACGGCGGCGGTGAAGAGGAAGAGTGAGAGTTTCATTTGAATGCGTTTTCTTTGATTGTTTCTTGTTATGGAGGGATAACCCATGACCGGGGCGGAAAGTTGCAGAGTTTTTGTTTTTTCCATATTTTTTTGTCAGGAGCATCGATTTAGCGCGTTGCGTCACCTGCTAGCTCAACTAGCTTGCAACCCTACCGCTACCCCTCGCGGTTTAACCCTTACCCTCTGATGAGACGTTTATTGGTGATTCTTGGTCTACTGGCTGCTCCGGCTTTGCATGCGGATGAGCTATCCACGAAGACATTGCGCGGCCGATGGTCCGAAGCGAAAGCCAACGCGTGGTATGCCGACCAACCTTGGCCGGTCGGGGCGAATTACGTGCCGCGAAGTGCGATCAATCAGATCACAATGTGGCAGGCACAGACGTTTGATGCGAAGATGATCGATCAAGAACTCGGTTGGGCGGCGGCGGCGGGCATGAACACGATGCGCGTGTTTCTTCATGATCTGTTGTGGGCGCAGGATCCGGACGGATTGATCGACCGGATGGATGAGTTTTTGAAGATCGCGCAACGCCACCGTATTCGGCCGATGTTCGTTTTCTTTGACGGAGTGTGGGATCCAGATCCCTACCTCGGTCAACAACGTCCGCCGCGTCCCTACACCCACAACAGCGGTTGGGTGCAGTCACCCGGTCGCACGATTTTGGGTAACCCCGAGCGGCATGATGAGCTCAAGTCCTACGTCAAAGGTATCATGCACTACTTCGCCAATGACGCGCGGGTGCTGGCATGGGATCTGTTTAACGAACCCGACAATCTAAACCAGAACTCCTACGGTGGACTCGAGTTGGCCGACAAAGCCAATGCCGCCCATGCGCTGTTGATCAAAGCCTTTGGGTGGGCCCGAGAAGTGAATCCTAAGCAGCCCATCACCACAGGCATTTGGGGTGACCACGAACGCTGGACGGATCCCTCGCCGATCTTCGAATTCATGTTGGCGAATTCCGATATCATCACGTTTCACAATTACGGCGGAGCGGAAAACCTTACCCTGCAGATTGAAGAAATGAAAGCCGCCCACAATCGTCCGCTGCTGTGCACGGAATATATGGCTCGAGGGAACGGAAGCACCTTTGATCCGCACCTCGGCATCATGAAACGCCATCGGGTAGGCGCGTTTCATTGGGGTCTGGTCGACGGCATATCGCAGACCAAATACCCGTGGGCGACCTGGCGGGAAGTCTTCACCGCAGAACCGGAAATCTGGCACCACGATGTATTCCACGCCGACGGCACACCGTATCGGCAAAGCGAAATCGACTACATCCGTGGGCTAACGCGGCGTAGGTAGAGTCTTCTGCGGAATATGCGGCTCACCTGACTTTGGCGGGTTTGTCCCTGCCCCTGATCTAGCCATTAGTTCCCCGTCAGCAACGTCGTCGATTGAACCGGCACGGTTTTGCGGCGGCGGTGCCAGCGTTCTTCCACGCCGGTGATATTGCCGTCTTCGTCGATTAGAAACTCGATGGTCATCTTGCCGTTCTCTCGAATGAGTTTATGTGATGTTGCGGCGTAGAAAACCATTGGGTCTTTGTCGCGGTAGGTCCACGTGAACGTGTCGTCCTCAATGCGGAAACGGTGGGTTACCTCATCCTGGTCTTCATCGACGTAATCGCCGGGGAAATCCGCGTAGTCGGCGGCGTTAAGTGTCATTGAACGCTCGGGTGCGATGAAGGGATCTTTTGCGTATTCGATGTTCTTCTCGAGTTGTTGTTGGATGGCTTCGACGGCGCGGGCGTGTTGGCTGCCGCCGTTGAACTTGAAATCGGGCATGAGCACTTGGCTGTAGGCTTGGGCGAGTTGCTCGATGTCATCTTTGGAGTATGCGGTGCGAGCTTTGCTCACGGCGTAAAATAACATTCCTTTGCGCATGCCTTCCATCGCTTTGGTGATAACGGGTCGAAATGCGATCAACGCAGTGCGCGCGGCGGCACGCGCGAAGAAGCCCATGTCTTCGGCTTTCATTACCAGAGGAATGACTTCTTTGATGACACGATGCACGGCTCCCTTTGGCGGCAGATAGAAAACCCAGTCGTAAGTGTCGAGTTGATCGGCAGAGAAATCTTCGGCGCGCAGATTGCGGAAGCGTTGATCGACAAGCTCCATGTCGAATTCGTCAATCCACGCCCATTGATAAAGTTTGGAGCCGGAGGCTTCGAGTGAGATGGGCAGCAGCTCAACCACCATGTCGAACTCGATGCCCATTTCCGCATCCTCGATTTCAATCTCTTCCTGCCAATCTACGAGTTTTTTGCGGGTTGCTTCAGCCATGGGCATGACACTGGGGTCGAGTTGACCTGCATCGGCCATCGCGATGAATTTTTCGAAAATTGTGAACGGGTGTGGTTCTTTGTTTCGGCCCACAATGACGAGTCCGCGCCCGGTGGACTTGCCGAGTGAATCATACGTGACGCGGATAACCTCTTCGGCGAATTTTTCGGCATAGCGTCGATCGCCGCGCGATCGTGCATGCACGAAGATGGCGGAGTTATCGCCCTCGACGACGAATGGTGCCATCTCGATGGCCGGGAGGAAATCGGATTCCTCTCCAGTGCCAGCCGTGGCGATGCTGCCCGCTGCGATGTTCTGGAAACAAACCGCAGTGGAGAGCGTGAAGAGGGAAGCGAGGATTCGAGCGCGAAAAGTAAACGACATGGCAGACTGTCTTCTTCATACCCGCGAACGCGGGCAGAAGTCTCAGATAATTCGCCTTTATTCGGCGCGTAAGGCTTCTACCGGACTGATCTTGCTCGCCCGCCGCGCGGGCAGGTAGCTAGCCAGCAACGCCACCACCAGCAATAACACGAACATGGCCGTCATCACCGGAAGGTGATCCATTTCGATACTTGGGAAGGCAAATTTCAGTAGTCGAGAGATGCCATATGCTCCGACTAGTCCTAGCGCTGATCCGGCCAGGGATAGTTTGAGACCAGAAGCGAGCACCATGAACGTGATGTCTTGAACCTGAGCCCCCAGCGCGAGTCGGATGCCAAATTCACTCGTGCGTTGAGCCACGATGCGAGCGATCACCCCGTAGATCCCCAATGCCGCGAGGGCCAGGCCGAGCACCGCGAAGCCAAAGAGCATTTGGCCGAAGACACCGGTTTGGTAGTTGGAGCGGTCGATGCGACTGGCAGCTGATTGGAGTTTTCGCACGGGCAAGGTGGGATCGATTCCCGCAATGATGTGACGGATGTTGTCGGTTAGGTCGTGAGGGATTGGTCCGTTGGTGCGCACGGCGAACTCATTAAATCCAATGGGCTCTTGAGCCATCGGGTGATAAATCTGAAACGTGATGGGCTGGGCGTCTGGCGTGACGGATTTGACATTGGCAACCACGCCCACGATTTCGCCCCAAGCAGGTTCGTCTTCACTGTGGTAGGCGACACGTTGACCGATTGGACTGGTGTCGCCGAAGAGGGTTTGGGCCATACTTTGATTGATCACGAAAACCCGAAGAGCATCGGCGTGGTCACCGTCATTAAACTTACGACCGGCACGCAGGGTGGTGCCCAATGTTTCGAAGTAATCGACGCTCACGCCATTGATTACCGCTACGGGTTCGCGGCCGACTTCGACCGTGTCACGTCCTTCAATGATGAGCTTACGAGGATTCGATAATCCGAAGAACGGCAGGGCATACGACACACTCGCCGATTCGACGGCAGGTAACGCTTGCAGTTGTTGCAGCACTTGTTCGTGGAATAGATTGATTCTCTCGGTTTCCTGGTAATCGGCCTCGGGTAACCGCACGGATGCAGTGATGAGGTTGTCTGATTCCCAGCCCTCCTTGCGGTTGTTGAGGTCAGACAGTCCGCGGATGAAAAGGACGGCCCCGTTGAGTAGCATCATGGCGAGAGCGAACTGGCCGATGATCAAAGCATGTCGCAGCCGTTTTTGACCACGGCCGTCGGAGGAGCCGCGTCCGCCGGACTTGAGCACTTGGTTCAGATCAAGTCGCATGGCGTATAACGCCGGAGCGATGCCAAATGCTACCGACGTCAATATGGCCGCGCCCATCGCCCATCCCATGACATTCCAATCGGTGGGGAAGGAGACCGCATCACCTTGATCATCGGTCGACAGAACAGTTAGAAAGTCTGTCGTCCATGTCGTTACCAGAATTGCGAGGAGACCTCCCACGATCGCGAGGATGAGTGACTCCAAAATCAAGGGCCGCAGGAGTTGTAGGCGAGAGGCACCCAGCGCGCCACGCAAAGCGAATTCACGACTTCGAGCGATGGTGCGAGCGAGGAGGAAATTGGCCAGATTCGAGCACGCGATGAGTAACACGAATCCTGATAGTCCAACTAGCATGGAGAGCGGGATGTGGCCGCCGCCAACTTTGACTACTTCATAGGGTGTGTTGTGCCAAGAGGTGCCGGCATTTTGATCGGGATAGTCGATCGCGAGGTGTTCACCGAAGTTTGCAATAAATGATTCTGCTGCACCTGGAGGTAAGTCTGATGAGACACGACCTGCGATGCGCACGTTGTTCGCGCTGCGGTCGCGGCGTTCTTCATCGGTCCAGCCCATCGGCCGAAACAGGTTCACATACCCGTGCATACGCCAGTCGTTGTAAGACTCCGGCATGACACCGATAATCTCATGGGGTTCGCTATCGACGCGCACGGTGTGGCCGATGATGTCAGGTCTGCCGCCAAATCGGCTTTGCCAAAAATTGTGACTTAAGATGATCACCCGATGGTTTCCCTGCTGCTCCTCCTCGAGGCGAAAATTGCGGCCGAGGTTCGGATGTATTCCGAAAACGTCGAAGAAATTGGCGGGGACTCGAAACGCGCGGGCGATCATTGCGGGTTCGCCAGGTTCCGACAGGTTCATCTCTTGAGAGACATAGGCCGTGAATTCACCAAAATTTTCCTTCTGCTCGAGTAGATCGAGGTAGTCTGCGGGTGAAGTGGCCCCGAGCTGATCTTGAGGAGTCGCGCGATAGATGCGGTGGAGCGCGTGACTGTCGGGGTAGGGTAGCGGACGAATACTCACCTCGTTGAGCACGCTGAACATCGACGTATTGGCTCCGATCCCCAGAGCGAGAGTGGTGATCGCTAGGACGGTGAATCCGGGACTGCGGGCCAGCGAACGAATTGCGGATATTAAGCTGCGCCACAAGTCAGCGAGGTCTGAGGGACGCCACGAATCGCGGATCTCTTCACGATAGGAGTCCACGGTGCCGAACTCGCGATGCGCTGCGGCAGTGGCGCGGCTTTTGGACATACCTTCGGCTTCGAACTCGGCGACGAGTTGATCGAAGTGGAACTGCATTTCGGCGTCCAATTCGGACTCCTGTTGGCCCCGGCGAAACAGGCGGTGCAATTTGGTGCGCAGCCAACGAAAGCGCGCGGCGATCACAAGAGTTCCTCCATGCGCAAAACACTCGCCATGGCGGCAGCAAACGACTGCCAGTGTTCGGTTTCGGTGGTGAGTTGGGTGAGACCCATCGGCGTGAGCTTGTAGAATTTCGCACTGCGACCCGCATCAGACACGCCCCATTCCGCCTCGATCCAACCCCGACCTTCGAGCCGATGAAGGGCCGGGTAGAGCGATCCTTGTTTCAGTGACAGACGGTCTTTTGAAACCAGCGCGATCCGTTTCGCGATGTCCCAGCCGTGGAGCGACGCGGTGGAGAGTGATTTGAGAATCAATAAATCGAGCGTTCCTTGCAGAAGTTCTTTGCGGACTTTTTCCATGTTGCCTGACTCTTAGTGTCGAACTTCGACAATAAGCAAGTTCTTTGTTGTCGAACTTCGACATCAAGGCGAAAACCTTCGCCTCCCGGACGGGGAAGTGCTGCGTTGGAGCGATGGAGATTCCCGCGGAAGAAACGGACGCTCTGGTTCATTCGATCCAGAAATATATGGGCGAAGAATTCGATCAGGACATCAGTCCACTGAAGGCGCGGTTGCTCCTCAATTACGTCTGGGATGAGGTCGCGCCCTTCGCCTATAATGCTGGCGTGAAAGACGCACAGGAGTTTACCCGGGCTCGAAACGAAGAGCTCCCCGATACGGTGTTCCGTGACGGGCTCAACTACTGGCGGAATCGCTGAGCTTTAGTTCTTTTTACTGAACAGCTCGCGCGCTTTGTCGGTAATGATGTTGACGGCGGGGTGGGTGATCTGGCGTTCGGTCGTGATGGCGAAGAACTGGTCGGTGCAGTTCTTGGTCTGGCCGATGATTTTGAATCCGTAACGTTCGACTGCCTCTTTGACCACGATGGTGGGAATGGCGATGAAACCTTTCCCGTCGGCCGCAAAGACTTTCATCAAGGCGGCGTCTTCGAAGTCGGCTACCACGCGCGGGCGCACGCCAATTTCGCGGAACCAATTGTCCAATGCGCGTCGCAGCGCGGTTGACTCGGCCGGGAGCAACGCAGGGGCGTCGTGGAGTGATTTGGGGAATCCCTTCTTGAGCCGTGTAGCGAGGTCGGGGGTCGCGCAGAACGTGATGGGGGATTCGCCGAGCTTGTGATTGAACGCGCGGAAAGCATGCCCGCTTGAAGCGGGCTCGTCGGCAAGCACGATGTCGAGGCGATGCGAGGCGAGTTGGCCGAGCAGGTCGTCGACTTTACCTTCGCGGCAGATTACGTGGATGGAATCATCGTCGGAGAATACGGGGCGGAGGATCTCGTGGGTGACGAGTTTGGGCAGAGCGTCGGCGATACCGACATGGAGGCGCATGGCCTTCGCGGAGGGGCGCCGTTGGATTGCGTTACTCAATTCGTCGCCTAGAGCGAAGATCTCGTCGGCGTAGCGTAGGGCGATCTGGCCCGCATCGGTGAGCACGTTGGCTCGCCCCTGTCGCCGAAAGAGTTTTTCGCCGAAACTGTCTTCCAGTTCTTTGATTTGGGCTGAAATCGAGGGAGGAGAAACATGCAGCTTGGCCGCCGCCTGCCGTAGTCCACCTTCGTGGGCCACGGCATGAAAATAGCGGAGATGGTGATAGTTGAAGGCAAGCGACATGGTTTTAAACGATTAGGAAATAGTTTAAAGACAATACGAATATTCGTATTAGTGGAATGTTCGTTCCGGAGGTATCTTTAGTCCGTTCCAGATTTTCCGACTAACGTCACTGAACCCCTGCTTTTCCGAACCATGAAATCATCTCGTATCACCTTCTTCCTTGGCCTCGCCGGTTTTCTCGCCGTGTCGGTCGTATTCGGCACTGCCGCCACGACGGCTGATGCCCAAAATAAAATGACGCCGCAGAAGGCGTTCGAAGCCTTGCTGGAGGGTAATGATCGCTTCGTGCACGGCCTCGCTTCGCATCGAGATTTATCCGCCGAGGTCGAACAAACCTCGACGGGCCAATACCCACTCGGTGTCGTCTTGACCTGCCTCGATTCCCGCACCGCTCCCGAGACGATGTTCGATCAAGGAATCGGAGATCTTTTCGTCGGTCGCATTGCCGGAAACTTCGCCGCTGATGATATGATCGGGAGCTTCGAGTTCGCGCACAAGCTGGCCGGAGCCAAGGTCCTCGCGGTGGTCGGTCATTCCTCCTGCGGTGCGGTTAAGGGAGCTTGTGATGGCGCCAAGATGGGTAATTTGACCCACACCCTCGCGCAACTTTCGCCGGCCCTCGATGCCGTCCCGGCCTCCGTTCAACCGCGCAACGCTAAGAACGCCGCGTTTGTGCAGAAGGTGGCCGATGCCAACGTGCGTCTCACCGTAGAACGCGTGCTCGACAAGAGCGAAGTCCTGCGCGACATGGTCAAGGCTGGCGAGCTCGGCGTGATCGGCGGTATGTATGATCTGAATACCGGTAAGGTGACGTTCTACAAAGACACCGCCCACGGCCTGAAAATGCCGAAGTAATTTTGGGCAGCCCAGGTAACTGACCCATAGCTGAGTAGGAAACGCCCGCAGCCATCATGGTTGCCGGGCTTCCTGGTGAGTGCGCCTCCGGGCAGTTTAATGAAAGTGCTGTTCTATTTTCCAGGCGTCTCGTTCGGCGAACGTGGGCTCGGCGGCACTGGCTTCGTGATTTGAGCTCGATAGTAGCGTGATAAAAGCACGGGCTTTCGCGGGGTCGATGGTATCAGTGAACAGTTGGGCGACGGTTGCTTGATCCAGTTTATCGAGTTCCGCGAGGACGTCTTGCGTGCGGTTCCATTCGCCGTCGAAGTCGAATCCGAGGGCGAAGAATTTGGCCGCTTTTTCGGCGATGCTTTTGGGTTTTTCTTCGAGTTGCGAACGCACGCCGGCGATCAGGGTTTGCCACTCGGCCGCGGGGAGGGCGGCGAGTTGGACCGGTAGTTCCGTCAACAGTTTCTCGGAGCGGGCGCGTTGTTCGTCTACGGGGTATTCGCTGGATTGAATCACAAACAAGATAACGCGTTCGCGCTGGGAAGAACCATAGGCTGATCCGACGATGTAGCCGAGTTGTTGGCGGGTGCGCAGTTCCTCGTAGTAGGGTGTTTGCATGAAGCTGCCGATTACGGCCGCGGCGGCGCGCGTGGCGGGAGTTTCGTCGGGGAATCGGTAAACGGCCCGATAGGTGGAATTCACGCCTTCGATCGCGGCTACGTCGGTGACGGTTTCACCGGGTGCCATATCGAGATGGCGACGGCGGAGGAGTTGCGAATCGTCGGCCGCACGGGGAGACAGTGTCACTGCGAATCGACGCGCGGCTTCGCGGGCGGCGGCGGGCGAGAGGTGGCCGTGGATGAGTGTTTCAAGTTTTCCTTGGGCGAAGAAATCGCGGGCGGCGGATTTTACATCAGCCAGGGTAACATTGGTCGCCTGATCGAGGGAATTGTCGGGAAGAAAATAAGTTTCGCGAAACAGGGCGGTGTAGCGGTCGCGGGCGAGTGAGTAGGCCTCAGTTTGAGCGTAGCTTTGGAGATTACGCTGCACCAGCTCGCTCATGGAAGCGAAGCGTTCTTCGGTCATGGTGAAGGTGAGCATCTGCTCGACAACGTGGTTGGCGAAGCGGACCGCCGAGTCACCAAACCCGGAGACGGTGAGCGTGATGCCTTCGAGGCCAACCCCGAGGTTGTAGTCGACGCCAGCGATGGACGCGTCACCCGCGGCGGGTTCGATGGCATCTTCCAAACACATATTATAGAAACGGAGTAACAGATCCATCTCCGCGGTGGCCTGCTGACGGGTGGTCAAGAAGCGGAGTTTAACCGTGGTCTGCGGGCGTTCGAATTCGATATCCTGGGCGTAGTAAAGCGCGAGCGTGGGCTCGTCGATGAGGAGGAGAGGCTGTTCGGCGAGAAGATCGGTTTCATCCGGGATGAAAGGATTGGCGGCAGGGAGGGCGAAGCCGCTGATCGTCGGTGGATTGACGAGCCGATCGTAGGCGTCGCCGGTAGTTTCAGTGTAAGCGTAGGCGGTTTCATAGATCTCCTCGGTGCGATCGGTCGGCACGCCCTTGGCTTGGAAGGTTGCCAACATATTGTCGGGGGTGAGCGCGTTGAGGAGGGCGCGGTAGGTGGATTCGTCGGGCTTGCCCCAAACGAGGGGTGCCCGTTCGGCGATGGGGAGTGGGTAGAAGAGCGCGTTGTTTGCGAGTTCCGTGGCGAGAGCAGCGCCTTCGCCGCGATCCTCGTAGGATTCCTGTAGCGATGCGATGCGGGCTTGATCGGCGTAGAAATCCGCGGGGAACGGCGAATCGCGGAGGTGGCCGAGGTAGGCGAAAAACATCTCCATCACTTGAGGGACATTGTCGGCGCCGTGTGGGGTCAAGTCGGCGGAAAGAAAGAGCGATTCATAACCGGTGGTGCGCGTCCAAGTGAATCCACCGACTTGGGTCGCGAGATCGGCGGCCTTGAGGGCTTCGATCAGGCCGCCTTTACCCGGATAGTTGATCAGCGAAAGAAGCAGCTCGTCGGGTTTGCTGGCGAAGTTTGGGCGCGTAGGCGGGATCACAAACTCGAGCCAGAGTTCGCGGATTTCTTTGACCGGCTCAATGGTCGCGAGACGGAGCGCTTTTTTGCGGGGCAGGAAGATCGGTTCACGGTCGATGGTGGGGAGCGATCGATTCGGGATGGGGCCGAATTTCTCGCGGGCGTGCTTTTCGAGTTCGTCGAGTGGGGCATTGCTGGCGATCGAAAGGGCCATGCGGTCGGCACTGTAGTTGGCTTCGTAGAATGCACGGACGACGGCGGCATCAGCGTTGGCGAGGGTCTTCAGATTGCCGGTGGAAAACTTCGATTCGCCCGCCGCCGGGTTGTAGAGTTCGCGGCGGACATTGAGCATGCGCCGCACATCACTTTGCACGTGGCGCATGGCCTCGTTGTTGACGGCGTTGACCTCGCGCTCGGTGAAATCGGGGTTGAAAAGCGGCGCGATGAAAAACTGAGCAAAACGATCGAGCGCCCCATCGAGGGCTTCATGGCGCACTTCGAATTGATAGTTTGTCAGATCGGTTGAGGTGTAGGCGTTGTTGTAGCCGCCGTTGGTGTTGATGAACGTGCCGTAGTCGGAAACGTCCGGGTATTTTTCGGTGCCGAGAAAGAGCATGTGCTCCAAAAAGTGGGCGAGCCCGGCGTGCTCGAAAGGGTCATCAATTTGGCCAATTCCGACGGCAAGCGCCGCGCCGGACTTATTGAAATTGGGATCGGAGACGAGGAGCACCCGTAGGCCATTATCGAGCACGAAACGTCGGAATTCGGCTTTATCGGTGGTGGCGACCGCGCGGGGTGGCAGTTCCGGGGTATCGGCGCGGAGGCAGGAAGCGAACAATAGGCCGATGAGGAGCGACGGCAAGATACGCGAGAAACGTGAATTCATAGCAGGAGCTTGGAGGGTGAGCCGGCACTGACGAGGATGCCTTATATGACCGGCTGAAGCGGGCGACAGGTGGTATGGACGCCATATGGCGGGTTGAGTTCCGTTCTCGCCAGCGGGAAGTGGGTCGAGTCAGCTGTGGGCATCGCCTCCACCGAATCCACATCTTCCCCCTGTCTTCCACCTGACGCCATGACCTGGCTGGTGCGTTATGCCGGGTTCCCGGCCCGCCGGCTGGAACCATGGGCTGAACAGCTGGTGCTGTTATCTGCGTTGGCTCAGGCTCAAGATCACCACGGCGGCCGATCGGGAGATCGATTGGTTCGCCAAGATTCCCGCGATGCCGCTTCACAGCGCCAACAGGCCGAAAATCGCCGAAAAGCCCATTTCAAGAGCAACAACCGCACGAAGGTTTAGCAGGTGCAGAATTTTCCTCTATTTCATTGGACCCTTGACACTGGGTGAACGGTCAGGCACTTCAGTCGGCCCTTTAAACGATAAACTAAGATGCAACCCACCTTCCGACCACACCGCAAAAAGCGCGTCCGTAAAATTGGCTTCCGTGCCCGCATGGCTACTCGTGGTGGCCGCGCGGTCATCAATGCCCGCCGCCGTAAAGGGCGTAAGCGCCTTTCTGTCGCCTGAGCTGGCGCCACTCGGCTCCATACCTAACTACCGGTCCATCATGCATTTCCGTGCTGCATCGCATTTGCGACGGCCGACGGAGTTTACGAGGGTCCGTTCCGAAGGCCGCCGCTACCAATGCGGCGGTTTTGTTTTGTGGGCCGCGAACCGCGCCGATGACTCATTGGTTGAGGCCGGTCCGCGCGCTGGATTTGTTGCTTCCAAGGCCGCCGTGGGCAATGCGGTCGCCCGCAATCGGGCCAAACGACGCCTCCGAGAGGTGTTTCGTCACCACCAAAAACGCGTCTCCCCGCAGGTGGATCTCATTTTACAGGCCCGGCGTTCACTCAATGGGCTTGAGTATGGCGAGATCGAGAGGAGATTTTTGAAAGCGTGTGCCGATCTTTTCCCGGCCACTACCGACTGATGACCCAATCTTCCGACGTTTCCCTCCTTCGCTCACTCGCCGCCATCCCGGCTCGGGTGCTGTTGGGATGCATTCGGCTGTATCAGTTGACGCTCTCTCCGGTCCTACCGGTTGTATTCGGCCCCAACTGTGGCTGCCGCTTCTATCCGAGCTGTTCCCACTACGCCACCGAGGCCGTGCGCACCCATGGAGCGATCAAGGGAGCGATTCTGAGCGTCTGGCGCGTGCTGCGCTGCAATCCTTTGAGCACAGGCGGATCCGACCCCGTGCCGCCTGTCCGCCAACTTTCCCGTCCTGTTTGCGAGCGCGTCGTGCAGACCGCCAACGCCCGCTAATCCCTTTTCCCGACTTTCCGCATGGATAAAAAGAATACCGTCATCGGCGTCCTGCTGCTCCTCGCCGCGTTCGCCTCCTTGTATCTGGGCAACCGATTTGCCCCGCCAGCCCAGCCCGCACCCGAAATTGCGCCGGCCCAAGCTCCGTTACCCACGGCGCCAAATCAGGCGTCCCCGGTCGTCCAGTCGGTCGGCTCGGCTCCTCAGAACACCGAATTCGCTGCCCTCACGGGTAAGAACGCCGACGCGGTCGTATCGTATTTGGAGAACGAGTTCATCCGGGTAGAGTTCACCAATTACGGCGGAGCGATCGGCAATGTCGCATTTAAGAAATACGGTCTCACCAAAGGATCTTCGCTGCCGTTCGTCTTTAATCAGCCCCGCGTGGAGCCAATGTTGTCGATCACTGACGTTCCGGGTCTCGGTCCGGAGACCGCTTACACGCTCGTCAGCGCTGGCGACTCAGAGGTGATTTATGAGGTGGTCCTCGAAGGCCGCCTGAAAGTGACGCGCCGTTTCTCGCTTGGTTATGAGATGGAGGGTTCCGACCCTTACCTAATTCGCCACGATACCACGTTGCAGGACCTTTCCTCCAATGGCGCCCCGCAAACGGTGGCGGCCTTGAGCCTCGGCACCACGTCGCTCATTTCGCCCAGTGATTGGGGACAATACCTTAATATCATGGCTTGGGACGGTGAGGATGATGTGGTGACCAAACCTGATGAGCTCAAAGGCGGCGGATTTAAGTCTTGGATCGGCCTTAGTGACGGTGCCCCGAAATCTTCCATCACCAAAGACGGCACGGTCGTTTGGGCGGCGGCTAAGAATCAGTTTTTCGCCAGTGTTTACACCGGTGACACGGCCGGTTTCAGCACTACGGCGCGACGGGTTGAGTTACCACCGTTCGAGGGTAGCTCCCGGGCCAATGAAGGTCTGACGGGCGTCGTCAGCTATACGCTTCCCGCGATGGCTCCCGGCGGTGCGTCGGTGCTCGGTGGTGACTTTTACGTCGGCCCCAAGGAATACGATCGTTTGCGCAAGTTTGAGCAGAAGCAGTCGGAAGTCATGCAGTTCGCGCCGTATTTCTTCTCCAAGATTTTCCTCTCCGGTATCGTCGCCCCTATCCTCAATCTCACCATGGTCACGATGCATGGGTGGGTCGGTAATTGGGGTGTCGCGATCATCCTAATGACCTTGCTGCTCAAGATCGTCACGCTGCCATTTACTTTGGCCGCCTCCAAATCGGCCAAGCGCATGGCCAAACTGCAGCCGCTCATGAAGGAAGTGCGCGAGCAGTATAAGGATCAGCCCCAAAAACTGAACGAAGCCACGCTCAAGATCTTTAAGGAAAACAAGGTCAACCCCATGGGCGGCTGCTTACCGATCCTGATTACCATGCCGTTGTTCGTTGCCTTCTTCGCCATGCTCCAAGGCACGGCGGAATTGCGCTTCACCAGCTTCTTGTGGGTCACCGATCTTTCCACGCCTGATACGGTATGGAGACTGCCCATTGGTAATCTGCCGCTCAACATCATGCCGATCCTCATGGGTGCGACCATGATTTATCAGATGCGACTCACGCCGACGCCGACGACGGATAACGCTCAGGTGCAAATGATGAAATTTATGCCGATCATCTTCACGTTGATCTGTTACAACTTCGCCGCCGCGCTCGCGCTTTATTCGACCGTCAATGGTGTGTTCACCATCGCCCAACAAATTATCGTCAACAAGACAACCAAGGATGATACTCCTCTCGTTAAGCCCGGAGGAGCCGAAGTCGAAGCCAAGGCTTGGAATCCGAACAAGCGTAAAGGTAAGAAAAAGAAATAAGCGTCTCGGTCTCGCCGAGCTCACCCGCAATCCGATTTTAGTAAGAAGGAGATTACCCCATGTCAGGTCATAGTAAGTGGTCCACCATCAAGCGCGCCAAAGGCGCGAATGACGCCAAGCGCGGGAAGATTTTCAGTCGCCTCTCTCGCGACCTCACCCTGGCGTCCAAAGCCGGTGGCGGCGATCCGGCCGCCAACGCAAAGTTGCGCACGGTCATCCTCAAGGCCAAAGCCGAGAACATGCCGATCGATAACATCGATCGCGCCATCGCCAAAGGCACCGGCGACCTCCCCGGGGTCGTTTACGAGGACAATACCTACGAAGGTTATGGCCCCGGTGGGGTCGCGTTCATCATCAAGTGCACGACCGATAACAAAACCCGCACATCCCAGGACGTGCGCTCCATCTTGTCGAAGCACGGCGGTAATCTCGCCAGCACCGGAGCGGTGGCATTCCAGTTTTTGCACATTGGTCAGTTCCTCATTCCGAAAGACCAGATTGAGGAAGACGCCTTGATGGAAGTCGCCATCGAAGCCGGAGCCGATGACGTTATCACCAGCGATGATGGTTATGAAGTGCGTTGCGAAATTGCCGAGTTCGACCACGTCATCCATGCGCTCGATGAAGCGGGGGTTAAGCCCGCGAGTGCGGAGATCGCCTACGTTCCGACGACGATGACTCCCGTTGATAACCTCAGCCTCGCCCGATCCGTGCAGAAGCTTCACGACGTCCTCGATGAGAACGACGATGTGCAACACATCTTCTCCAACGAAGAACTGGCCGACGATGTCGCGGCTGCGATGGAACAAGAGTAGCTTTTCTTCCATCGGAATACCCCTCCTTCAGTCAGCTTCCTAGTCGGAGCTTCCCGTTACCCCATGCGCATTGCCGTCATCTCAGATTCGCACGACGACATGCCGGCTGATTTGCCGGACCGGCTCGTGGGTGCAGATGAAATTTGGCATCTGGGTGACGTGATGAATCCCCGCCAACTCGTCGAACTCGAGCTTTTGGGCAAACCCATGCAGATCGTGGCGGGTAACTGCGATACCTGGCCATGGCCCCGCACCCGCCGATTGACCCGGGGTGGCCATACGTTTCACCTGGAGCACATTCCGCCGCTTCGCCCGATTCCCGGAGTCACCGCGATATTACACGGCCACACCCATATTCCGCGTGATGAAACCGACCCACTCGGTGTGCGCTGGCTCAACCCCGGCTCCGTGAGTGAACCCCGCTACGAAGGCCCCCCCAGCTTCGCCTGGCTCACCATCGACGCCACCAACGAGCGTGCCCCCTACACCTGGGCTCTCGTCTTCCTCTAGGAACAGTATAAAAACCATTCCAAAAGTATTTTAAGAATGTTTGTCACCATTATGGTGACAAAATAAGCGTGAAATTACCACGTATGGTTGCCGGCAAATGCAATCTCTTTGTCACCATTATGGTGACAAAGAGATTGCGATGTGGAGGTGCGGGAATGGAGGGCCGTGGCGGGGGTGGATCGAGGTGCGAGCGGGAGATGGAGGGTGGGGGCGTTTGTCACCATAATGGTGACAACATGCTATGGGCTCGTGTTGAGCGGGAGGAGTTGTGTAGGGAATGGGGGTCGAGAACACCGAGGCGCAGTTGAATTTTTTTGAATTGGGCGGATTTGAACCGCGGGAGATGAATGTGTCCGTCCCGCAATCGTCTTCGGGTTTGGAAGTCGATGCTCTGGGCGACCCACCCGATGAAAATTCTTCCTCTCTCACTGGCGGACCCGGAGAAACTGTTCCCGCGATTCGGGAGGAGGTGGTTTTTGTGCGTAATCTGCGCGCAAAGAATTATCGCCTGACTTTGCGGAAAGATGGCGTTCCAATCGCAACGATCCCGGCACGTGGGACGGAGAGGGCGGCTCGAAAGTTTGTGAAGGAAAATGAGGACTGGCTGCGGCGGATGCAGGATCGTCATCAGAAACAACCACGAATGGCTGATCGCTGGATGGTGGGCACGACCGTGATGTGGCGCGGCGAAATGGTGGTGATTCAGCGGGCGAGCTCGGGCGACCGTCCACACGTGGCGGTGGGGCCCGAAGTGTTTGGGGTGAATGATTTGGCGAATCCGGATTTGCGCCCCACGCTTGAAGCAGCGTTTAGATCCCGGGCGCGGATTGAGCTGACGGCGCGCACATGGGAATTGGCGGCGGAGACCGGGATGGATGTTAAAAAAGTCAGTGTGCGCAATCAGCGCACCCGTTGGGGGTCCTGCACGGAGGGTGGAGTGATTTCCCTCAACTGGCGGCTCATTCTGTCACCGGCCTTTGTGAGCGATTACGTGATTTTTCACGAACTGATGCACCTGAAAGAAATGAACCATTCCAAGCGTTTCTGGGCCGCCGTGGCGGAGGTGTGTCCGGATTGGGAGGAGGCTGAAATTTGGCTAGATAAACACGGTTCTTATCTTGGCCTTTAGCCGTCACGCGGACGGTGACTCAGATCACGTCAACTAACTCCACCTCGAAAACGAGCGTAGTTTTAGCGGGGATTTTTCCTTGAACCCCTTTCTCGCCGTAGCCGAGCCAGTAGGGAATGATCAGGGTCCGTTTTTCGCCTTTGCTCATATCAAGAACCGCTTGGTCGAGACCCGGCACCACTTGGGCTTTGCCGGCGGGAAATTTATAGGTATCGCCGTTTTTGAAACTGTCGTCGAGGTAGGTGCCGTCCAGGAACGTGCCGCGATAATGGATGGCGACGGGTTGACCGCGAGTTGGCTTGGTGACTCCGTCACCCTCTTGGGTGATGATGTAGCGTAAGCCGGATTTCGTAATTTCAGCGGCGGGGAAGAGTTGCCCGATGATAGCTTCCTGCTCTGGCGGTAGGACCATCATATCCATGGCTTCACGCATGGCGCTATTGATCGGGGCACCGGGGTTTTCGCGCGCGAATTTCCCTGATCGAGTGACGATTGCGATGGTCAGAAGGATGATGCCGAAGATGGCGGGGACAAGAAGGGTGCGCATGAAGGTAAGACCGTGCGGCATGGTGCGGCGAAAATCAAACATCGCGATGGATAATCGGTGGGTAATTCCCCTAGACCCTTCGGGCTGAATCCGTGACAGTCGCGATGTGACTGTCATCAACCTGCTCGCACCCATTTTTCTTGTGATCGCTCTTGGGGCAGGGCTTCAGCGCGGCGGAATGATGTCGGCGGAATTGGTGGCGGGGGTAAATAAGCTGCTGTTTTGGGTAGGTTTGCCCGCGGCGGTTTTTCATACGTTGGTCGAAGCGGGGGGATCTGGCTCGGGTTTTGGTGGGCTGTTGATCGCGATGGCGGGAGCGACCTTGATCGTGGCGGCTTTGGGTTGGTTCGCCGGTCCCCTCATGGGCATCAAATCTCGCAGTCGCGGCACATTTGTGCAGGCGGCGTTTAGGGGTAATCTTTCTTTTATCGCGCTGCCGTTGCTGCTCACGGTGCCGGGAGTGCCGCTCGCTAAGGCGATGTGGGCGGTGGCGCCCATGATTATATTGAATAATGCGCTTACCGTGGTGGTTTTGGCGGCCAGTCAGACCAAAACTGGCGGCAGTGCGGCCGCGACGATTGCGAAACAAGTTTTTCGAAACCCCATCATCATCGCAGCCATCGGGGGTATTGTGTTTTCGATTATGGGTTGGGGGCTGCCGGTGGCGATTTCCACCACGTTACAGGCACTGGGCCGGATGTCGTTGCCGTTGGCTTTGCTGTGTATCGGGGCGGCGTTGATGACCGTGCCGGTGAGTGGAAACCGGGCTCAGGCGGGGATGGCAGCGGTGCACAAGGTGGTGTTGTCGCCGGTGATGGGATACGTCCTGGGCCGTTGGCTCGGTCTCGATAATGCGGCGATGTTGGCTTTGTTGATTTGTCTGGCCTGTCCCACCGCGGCCATCTCTTACACCATGGCGAAACAAATGGGCGGCGACGAAGCACTGGCGGCTACGGCGGTGGTCTACAGCGCGGTGGCCAGCGCAATTTCCCTGGCCGTAGTGATCGCGATGTTCGCCGTTTAAGGGATCACAATCCGGGTGCCAGCGCTGAGGCGATTGGCATCGGGGATGGCCTGTCTATTGGCTCGGTAGATCTCGGGCCAACGGTTCCCGTCGCCATAGAATTCGCGGGCGATGGAGGAAAGTGTTTCACCCGCAAGCACGGTGTGACGTTGAGGGCCGGCAGCGCGCAGAGAATTGGGTCGGGGCGTGGAGATGGTCTCTCGCGCGACCGTAGTCGCCGCGGGCGAAATTACGCGGGCAGTCGGAGGATTAAAAGCGATCGTGGGCGCGTCCGCGGTTGGACGGGAGGGTTGGGTCCGGCCCGAAACGGTGGTGCGATCGGAAGGCTGTGCAATCGCCAAACGCGTGCGCAGTCGATTGAGCTCACGGGAGAGCGCGGCGGTTTGTTGGCGAGCGAGACGGGCTTCTTCGCGCAAGGCGTTGTTTTGTGCGGCCAGGTTGGAAGTCGAGACCTCCGTGACGGGCTGCTCGGACAATTGATCGCGCAGGGCTTCGATTTCGGATGCTTGGGTAGCGGCAACCAGCCGGGAGGCTTCCATCTCGGCCTGGAGATTCGTTATAGCATTGTTCTCTGGAGCGCTGCTTTCGGTGGCTTCGGCCAAGGCGGTTTGCATGCCAGATATTTCATCGCGCAAGGTGGCGAGGGTGATGTCGGAAGCATCGGCTCGAGCGGTGGCCTCATCGAGCTCCTGGCGCAGGCGAGCCATTTCCCGTTCTTGCGAGGCAAAAGCGTTGAGGTTGGAATCGAGTTGGTTTTGCAGCTCGGAATCGGGTTCGGTCGGTGCGGGCGCGGCGGAATGGGCGGCGAGTTCAACTTGAAGCTGGGTTGATTCACTGCGGGCGGCATCGAGTGATGCCTGTAGGGCGGCGATTTGCGTTTGAGCGTCGATGAGTTCGGTCGCGTCGTGTTGGTTCTCGAGTTCGGCAGCGAGGACCGAAACTTGAGATTGGCTGGCGGCCAATTCAGATTGCAGCAGATCGCGCTCGCTGGAAAGGGATTGGATTTGAGCTGTCCACTCGGCTGAGTCGTTTGCCTCGCGGGAGACGTCGGCTATTTGACTGGTGAGGGCTTCGTTTTCGGCCTGCAGCAGATCGACTTGCGATTGGAGTTCGGCGAGTTGCTGCGTGGTATCGTCGATGTGAAGGCCCAATGCTTGGTTTCGGCCGGCCAGATTGTCGCGTTCTTGGGTCAGACTGATAATTTGCGCTGAAGTTTCGTCACCCGATTGGCGTTGGGCGTCACTGAGTTGGGCGAGACTGGCGCGGGAGGAGGCCAGATCCGCGGCGAGCTCCGAAACCTGAGCATCGGAAGTCTGCAGGAGGGCGGCGAGATTGTCGCGTTCTTCGGTGAGTTGGTTGAGGCGAGAAACGTTGACCGAAGTTTCATCACGGGCGCGCTCCAGTTCTGTTTGGAGTTCGACGATATGGGCCGTGGAGGCTTCACCGGTAGCATTTTGGGCCTCGCGCAGTTCGGCGAGATGGGCGCGGGACGAAGCGAGCTCAGCCGAGAGTTCGGCAACCTGAACATCGGACGATTGGAGGAGGGAAGAGAACTCATCGCGTTCGGCAGTGATCGCGGCGAGGCGAGTTTGGGAGGCGGTAAATTCGTCGCGAGTGCGTTGGAGATTGGCCTGAAACTGGGCAATTTGGGCTGAGCTTGCATTCCCCGATTGGGCTTGGGCATCCTGAAGTTGGGCCAGGTCAGCACGGGAGGCCGCGAGTTCGTTGATGAGCGAGTTGACCTGATTTTGCGTGGTTTCCAATTGCTGGTTGAGCAGGGTGGTTTGGGCCGAGGCTGCGGCATTGCGGGCGCGGCTTTCGGTGCGCAGGGAATCCAGAGTTATTTGAAGCTCCGCGACGCGATCGGTGGCGGCGGTGAGTTGTTGGTCGTTATCATGCCGGAGTTGAGCGAGATCGGCGGAGAGTGACGTGACCTGGGCATCGGAGGCCTGTAACTGGGCGATCAAGTCGTCGCGTTCGGTGGAAAGGGTAGAGAGGTGGTCTTGGCTGGTGGAGACTTGGTCGCGGGTGATTTGGAGGGCCGCTTGTAGTTCGGCGATTTGGGCGGCGTTGGCGTTGCCCGACTCATCCTGCGCGTCGCGGAGCTGGGCGAGGATGGCGCGGGAGGCGGCGAGATCGGCACTGAGATTCTGAGCTTGTTCGGATACAACCGAAAGTTGGTCATTCAGTTGGTTCCGTTCGGAGGTGGACTCGGACAGGAGGGCTTGAAGTTCGGCGACGCGATTGGTGGCGGCGGTGAGCTGTTGGTCGTTCTCCTGCTGGATTTGAGCGAAGTCAGTGCGAGAGGTCTCGAGTTCGCTGGTGAGTGAGTTGGCGTGGTTTTGTGCGGTTTCCAACTGCTGGTTGAGCAGAGTTTTCTGAGCCGTGGCCGCGGCGTTGCGGGCGCTGCTTTCGGCGTGCAGGGATTCCAGAGTAACTTGAAGCTCGGCGACGCGATCGGTGGCGGCGGTGAGCTGTTGGTCGTTGTCCTGTCGGAGTTGAGCGAGGTCAGCGGAGAGCGATGTGATCTGAGCATCGGAAGCCTGCAACCGAATGATTAAGTCGTCGCGTTGGTTAGCGAGGGTGGTGAGTTGGTTTTGGCTGGCGGAGACCTGGTCGCGGGTGTTTTGGAGCGTCGATTGAAGTTCCGCGATTTGGGCGGCGTTGGAGTTGCCCGATTGATCCTGGGCGGAGCGGAGCTGGGCGAGGGAGGCGCGCGAAGAGGCGAGGTCAGTGCTGAGTTCTTGTGCTTGGTTGGAGACGTCGGCGAATTGGTCTCGAAGCTGTTCCCTTTCGGAGGAAGCGGCGGAGAGTTGGTTTTGGAGTTCAGTAACGCGTTCGGTATATTGGCCGCGGAGAGACTCGATTTCGGTCTGATGGTTTTGATTGAGGGCTGCGACCTCATTGCGAGATTGCGCTAGTTGGGTGGAAAGATTGGCAACGTCGACTTCAAGCTGGCTCACGCGAGCGGCGGCAGTTGCTCCGTTGGCGAGGCGATCTTCGATCTCACTGGATTCTTTCCATGCGGAGGATAGCTCGGTGGAGAGTTCCTCGATTCGTTGGTTAGCGGCGGTCAGTTCGGCTGTCGTGGCGGACTCGGTTTCACGAGATGCGGCAAGCTGAGCCAATAGATTTTGGATGCGAACCTTGGCGGCATCGAGGTCCGCCAAGCTGGTGTCTTTTGCGGCTAGTTCGTTGTTGAGCTCATCAATTCGAACGCGCAGTTGCTCGGCGTCGGCGCGTTGAGTGGTAAGGGTGGCCGTGAGATTCTGGATGCGGTCTTGCTCAGCGCCGGAACGTTGTTCCAGAGATTCAAGTTGCTGACTCAGGTTCAGGTTCTGGGCGCGCAGGGTTGAGAGTTCGGCGGCAGCGGCATTGGCCTCGGCGGCGAGTTGGGAGCGTTCCTGTTGGAGTTGGGCTTCAAGCGGCGAAGGGCCTTCGGCCCGATGGGCCGCGAGTTCGGATTGAAGCGCGGCGATTTGGGTTTCGCGATTGTTGAGCGCGGTTTCGGCGATTGCGATGCGTTTGCGGAGTTCGGCGGTGGTATGGGAACCGGTGGCTTGGAGCCGTTGGAGGTCGACGCGCGTTTGATTCAGTTCTTGGGTGAGGGTGTCACGTTCGTTCTCCAGTCGAGCGATCCCGGAGGCGTCGCCATCGAGAGGCGCCGGAGTGAACGGGGCTGGAGTGACGGGTGCAGGGGTGGGGTCGAGACGTGGGTTAGCGTCGGCGACCTGGGTGGCGGGTGCAGGGGTGGTGCCGAGTCGTTGATTGGCGGCATCGATCTGGGCAGGGGTGAGGCGTTCACTCAGGATGTCGAGTTGACGGCCCCGCGCTCCGTTGGAGGCCGCGCGACTGAGCCAGAGGTAGGCCTCGATCAGATCGTGGGCTGGCTCGTCCTCGTCAGCGTAGATCAGGCCGAGGTTGTATTGCGTAATGGCGTTGCCGGCTTCGGCTTTTGCGCGCAGCGATGCGATGTCGTTTGCCGAAGTCGCGGCAAAGAGAGGCCAGGCGAGGATAAGGGTGAGCGTGGCGCCGAGAACGGCGCGGATGGGACGGACGTTCATGAACGGCGGAGAGCTTGGGTAGGCGGGACGCGTTTGCAAAGCGGCGAATTGGGTAAACGCTCGGTAAAGCGATTAAAAATTGGTGAATTTCGCCGGGTTTAAGCCAAGGCGAGAGCGATCAACCCGGCGATCATACCCAACGCACACTTCAATCGGCGGGGATTCTCGGGTTCATTGAAGATTCGAGCACCGAGATAAGCGCCGATCAAAATACTGAACTCACGGGCGGGAGCGACATAGCTCACGGGGGAAAAGCTCAAGGCGGTCAGCACCAATACGTAGGCCAACGGCGACAGGATCGCCATGATGAGGACTTCGCGTCGGTTTTTACGCCAGACGTCGCGCACCTGTTGGCGTCGCCCCCAAGCGAATGGAGCGAGCAGGAGCGTAAGGCCGATATTGGTGAGGCCGTCGAATACGACCGGGTTGATGTGATGAAACCCGACACCATTGCGGTCCCACACCGTGTAGCTGGCGATGAAACTGCCGGCGATCAACGCGTTACCCAGCGTCCGCAACCGGGGAGGCACGCTCGCCGTCGGGGAAGGTTTTTTCCAAAGGCGGTCGCCGTGACTGAGGAAAAATATACTGATCACGATGCAAAGGGCTCCGGCTATGCCCCATGGCGTGGGCCGCTCACCGAGGAAAAGCACGGCCCCTAGCATTGCGAGCAGGGGCGCACTTCCTCGCACCAGCGGATAGATGAGCGAGAAATCGCCGCTGCGATAGGCGCGTTGCAGGTAGAGCGCGTAACCGGTCTTGAGGACCGTGCTGACCGCGATAACGCCCAACGCGACGCGATCGAGCGGTGGCACTCCGGACCAGAGTATCATTCCCGTTACCAAGGGCAGGTAGTAGATCGTCATCACGATCCCTACCGCGAAAACGAAGGGCAGGCCGCTCCCGGCCCGCTTGGCCGACAAGTTCCAGATCGCATGCAGCACCGCAGCGGTAAGCACGAGAGCGAGAGCGAGTGGAGTCATGGACGATCAATAATAACGGACAACTTAGCCTGCCTAATAGGAAGGGGAGTGCTTGCGAAAGCACGCGCGAAAACCGTTGAGTGGGTAATTGCGTTGAGCGGGACGGTGGTGCCCAATCCTCCCTTCCCGATGTCCATTTACGCCCAAGAAGCCCGTCGCACACTCGCGCTCGCCGGTCCGATCATGATCGGACAAGTGAGCCAGATGCTTATGGGTGTAACCGATGCTTTGATGATTGGTCACGTCGGCAAGGTGCCGTTGGCGGCTTCGGCCTTTGCGGGGAGTCTGTTCGGGTTTGTGTTCATGATCGCCGTCGGTCTGCTGATCCCGGTTTCGATCATGGTCTCACGGGCCCACGGAGGCGGGGACGAAGTCGAAGCGGGAAATTGGCTTAAACATGGGGTGATCTTAGCGACGGTTTCGAGTATGTTGGGGGTGGCCTTGATGCTTTGGCTCGGCACGCAGCTACACCGTTTTGGGCAACCGCTCGAGGTGTTGGCGGTCGTGCATCCCTATTATGCCCTGATCGTGATTTCGACGATTCCGGCGCTGTTGTTTCAAGTGCTCCGCCAGTTTTCGGAGTCACTGGAGCGGCCGCGGGCACCGATGGTGATGATGCTCGCTGGCGTCGTGCTGAACATATTTCTCAATTGGGTGCTCATTTACGGCAACATGGGATCCCCGGCGATGGGATTGGCGGGAGCGGGTTGGGCCACCTTGATTTCACGAATTTTAGGGATGATTTTCATCTGGTATTGGATCAGTCGGAGCGCCTACTTCCACCAAGCTTGGCCGACCCGTTGGACCGCGGGTTACCAATGGTCACGGTTTCGTCGTTTGTTGGGTTTGGGGATTCCGGTTGCCTTCACGTTGTCGTTTGAAGCTGGTATTTTTGGTGGCGCGGCTCTGGTCATGGGGTGGCTGGGCGCGACAGCTTTAGCAGCGCACCAAATCGCGATCAGTTGCGCGGCCTTCGTCTTCATGTTTCCGCTAGGGATGGCCATGGCGGTGAGCATGCGCATGGGCCGAGCGGTGGGAGCAAAACGGTTGGAGGCGTTACGTCCTATCGGATTCAGTGCCCAAGCCATGTCCGCGGTGCTGATGTTACTTTTTACGGTGGTGTTCGTGGTGGCGGGGCGCCCGATCTCGGCAGCATTTGTGATTGATTTAGAAGTGATCGAACTTGCGGTGAAACTCCTGATAGTTGCGGCCATTTTCTTGTTGGCTGATGGTGCTCAAGTGATCGGTGCGAATGCCCTGCGTGGGCTGACTGATGTGAAGGTTCCGACCTTGATCACCGCAGTTTGTTATTGGGTCTTCGCGATGCCGTTGGCGTATGTATTGGCTATGCATACCGACTGGGGCCCGGTGGGGGTCTGGATTGGGCTGGCGACAGGTCTAATTTTGGCCGCGGTCGCCTTGAATGTTCGATTTATATATCTGACTCGTGACGGTGGTGCTCACGTCAACTTGGAATCCGAAGAACAAGTCAGCTCTGGGGTATAGACGTCGCAGGTTGGGCTGGAATTATGCGACGTTAAGGTCACACTGAATCCGCTCCCATGTTGACTCTTCGTCGTCTCACCCTTTCCGCCTTGTTGCTTGGGCTTGGCCTTGGAGTTGTCGCGAGTGCGCAGGAAGTGCTCACCGATCGCGGTAAACAACTCGTGCGGCACTTCGACGTAAGTGACTATGGTGCCCATATCAATACGATCGGGGGCGACATGCTTTCGGATGGTCGCGTGTTGTTTGGCACCTTTGGGGGCGTGGTGTTGTTTGACGGACAAACCTGGGAATTTCTACCCGTGGTCGAGAGTTTCATCATGGATCAAGTGGTCCTTAGTGATGCCGA
>JABIRI010000322.1 GCA_018667915.1 Opitutaceae bacterium
ATACTTGAAAGTCGCAATATCGATGGGCTTGTGCTCGGTCCGCTACGAACCTCGACGGCAAAAATCAGCCTGGATTGGTCGCCCTTTGCGCTGTCAGCCATTGGATACTACGACGCATTCGATAGAATCCATCGGGTATTCTACGATAATTTTAAGTGCATCCAATCGGTCATGGAGGGACTGGGGGCATACGGCTACAAACGAATAGGTTTCGTCACCAACCAAGAAACTGAAATTCGAGCAGGACACTATTGGACCGGCTCCTTTCTCGACTATCAATTTCGCCTGATTCCCGAGGATCAACGGGTCCCTCTACTGAGCATGACGAATCTGGAAGCAGAATTCGAAACCCACGATTTCGAGAAAATACACGATTGGTATTTGGAGCATAAACCCGATGTCATTATCAGTTTTCTTGATCGCACGCTCCACTATTTCCAATCGATCGGCTACTCGATCCCTGAAGATTTTGGCTACATGGCGCTCACTTGGACCAAGGATATGGGCAATTGCTCAGGCTACAACCAAAGCCTCGAAGATGTCGGAGCCACGGCGGTGGATGTGGTGGCCGATGGACTCAATCGGAATGAACGAGGTATGCCTCGAAACTACTCGACGACGTTATTGTTGGGCGAGTTCATCGAAGGCAAAACATTGGAAACGCGCCCAGCAAAGTAAGTCACGTGGACAAACCGCGGTTTCATTATCTATAAAATCTCAACGATTGCCCCCCCTCGCCCACCTGATTCTGATCGCAGGAGCTTGAAAAGAGATTCTTTCGCTGCACTGGAATAAGTGCCATCTTAGGACGATTTCTTATTCCAATGCCGCCCACCGACAGTGAATCCAACCTCTACGACCAGCTTACGCGCATTGGCGCGAAGCCGCCGGAGGCGATAGAGCTGCTCGATTACGTTGAGGATCTCCTCCTCTGGATGAAGGACGCCGAGGGCCACTACCAGTGGTTCAACCGGGCGTTCATGATGAATTTTAATATTTCGGATCGCGCGGCAATCATTGGCCAAACCGATTTCGACCTCTGCGGCCTTGTTCTCGCCAACCAATACCGGATCGACGACGAGCGCGTGTTGGCCGGAGAGCGTATCCGATCGCGCGTCGAGTTGGTCGGCCGTTTTGACCACACCTCGCGCTGGTGCCTGACTTCGAAGATTCCGCTCCACAACGAGCAGAACGAAGTCGTCGGCACCATGGGGATCAGCCAACCTCTCGGTGAAATCGCCGCCAGTGGTGCAAATGAGGGGCCGCTCAGTCCCGCGATCCGCCACATCAGCCAGCACTACAACGAGGCATTGCCGAATCTGCAGCTGGCCAAACTCTGCGGACTTTCACTCCGCGCATTCGAACGCCAGTTCCTGGCCGAATACGGGATGTCGCCCCACGAATACGTGCGAAACCTGCGCGTGCGGGTAAGCTGCCAATCGTTGGTCTTCTCTCGGAAACCCCTCGCGGAAATAGCCACCGAATTCGGGTTTTCAGACCAAAGCCATTTCACCAAGGAGTTTCGCCGACTCATGAACGAAACTCCCCGGGCCTACCGGCTCCGCTACGCCGAGTCCTAGGCGTTCATTCTCCGAGCCCGACCGGGTCCGCCGGGACAGCTCCGACCTCGAGCACAGCCCTAACCCAACTCACGCGATACGATCAAATCCGAGGAACGACCAAAACCGAGTTTGTCACCATTATGGTGACAAACTCATAAATGGCCTAGGCGCGATTGAACCAAAAATTGGCGGTTCTCATCTAGCGCAGGATATTAACCTCAGCTATATTCCTATCCCCTATCCCGCCGACGTTATGTTGCGGACAACTCTATTACCCCTCCCCTCATGTCTTCGTTTTTCCGTGCTCTTCTGTGCTGCGTAGCAGCCCTCGTCTCTTCCCTCGCGTCTGCCAAGAATCCGCCCAACGTCCTGGTGATCATCTCCGATGACCAAGCTTGGAATGACTATGGCTTCATGGGGCATCCCCACATCAAGACCCCCCATCTGGATCAGTTGGCGGCGGCCTCCTTAACCTTTACCCGCGGCTACACCCCCATCGCTCTTTGCCGCCCCGCCCTTTCTACCATGGCGACCGGGTTGTATCCGCACGAGCACGGCGTCACCGGCAACGATCCCAGCCTTCCGGAACCGGCGTCGCGCCAAAGCCGTAACAAACCTCATCTCGAGCCCCTCTACCACGGTGTCATTGCAAACTTCGCTCGCCAACCCAACTTCATCCGCGATCTGACCGGCCGCGGATACCTCTCACTTCAAACCGGCAAATGGTGGGAAGGAAATCCCAAGGAGACGGGTGGTTTCACCCACGCCATGACACTCGGTAACCCTGGCCGCCACGGCGACGAGGGTCTCAAAATCAGCCGCGAAGGACACGCGCCCATTGAAGCATTTTGGGACGATGCCGAAAAAGCCGATCTACCCTGGCTCATTTGGCACGCACCGTTCCTCCCCCATACTCCCCATAATCCACCGGAGGAAATTTTAGCGGAATACCTGAAGATCGCGCCCAGCGAAGCCGTCGCCCGCTACTGGGCCAACATCGCGTGGTTCGATCGCACCGTGGGAGAGCTCCTCGCGGCCCTTGAAGCCCGAGGCGAACGCGAAAACACTATCATCCTTTATACCTGCGACAACGGATGGATCTCGAGCCATACCAACAACCGCTTCGCACCGCGTTCCAAGACCACTCCCTACGAATCCGGCACCCGCACGCCCTTCATGGTTTCGTGGCCCGACCAGATCACTCCTCGCCGCGACGAAACCCACCTCGCTTCCAATATCGATATCTGGCCCACGATCGCAGGACTCTTGGGAACAGAAGTCCCCGCCAACCTCACGGGCATTAATCTGACGGATTCCGCCGCACTCGCGGATCGCGATATGATTTTCGGCGAACAATTCGATCACGACATCGCCAACATCCACATCCCGAGCCAAAACCTCGAAGCGCGCTGGGTGATAGCCGGAAATTGGAAACTAATCGAACACACCTCCGCGCAGGGAACGAAAACGAGGACGGAATTATTCAACCTGAAGGCCGACCCCCACGAACACGAGAACCTCGCCCAAAAACATCCTCAACGCGTGGCGAAGCTACTCAAAGCCATCAACGACTGGTGGACGCCTCACTACCCCAAACCACGCGGCGATAAATCAACCCCGCTCTGATAGAGCGAAGTGCCCCTCCGTCGTCCCGCTAAACGGGACTATGGCGGGCAGGCAAGAACCCAAAAGCAATTGTCAGTATTCTGACGGATTATCAATCCGACGATATACGATAAACACCGAATCGTTGTAGTTGATCGCCGCTCCCGGGAACTCGCCTTCTTGGTAGATTCTCTCGGCGACATTGAAGATTTTTTTCATCGCATAACGGGTGCGCAAAACTTCTGAACTCTCGATGATCGGTTGATCCACGGGACGCGCCACCAGCCATTCCGGCAAGTAACGTTCCGCCGCCAATCCCCACGTGTAGTCGCCCCAAGGGTATCCGGGGATTTTGCCAATTTCTTTGCGCACCGCTACAACCTCCGGTGAGACCAACCCCGGCCAATCATGCACGCGCCGATCACTGTAGTAGCCGATGTAACCCAGCGGCTCGAGATAGATGATCTCTTCGGGGCCCACATTTTCGTTTAGCCAAAGACCCAGTTCCCGCCTCACACCATCGTCGATTACCTCCTGTTTCAATTTCAAGCCGCGTAGGGAATGAGTGAAGATGTAACCGACAAACCCCAACAATACCGCAATACCCAGGACCGAAAGGGTGGCAGCACCGCGGGCTAAGAGAAGTCGCGGCAGGACTACGACCATCCGCAACAAGGTAAACAAGCTCAGAAATGCCAACGGCGGATAATACCAAGGGGTCGAGTAGGCGATCAGGCTCGCATAACTCAAATAGGCAAGAATCAGCATCGCGATCAACGAGGTCATCCGACCCAGGCGATCTTTGACCGGCACAATCCAATACAAGACAGCCCCGGCCATCAGCACGAAGGCCAGATCGTGCAACCATCCGGGCCACGCTCCGTCGCCTCCGTTTTGAAAATCATAGATTGCCGCCAAGGTCCCCACCATCCGCTCCGGCAGAATCTGCAACATCGCCGCGAGTGGTCCGAGGAATTGGAAGGATAAATTGACGTAGGATTCCGTGCCCTGTTTCGCCAATACCGTGTGTGGCACAAACGTGCCGTAGTAGCTGGAGGCAATCACCGCCCACGGCAGATAGATCAAAAGACTGATACCTCCCGACCATACAAAATACCGAAAAAACTGCTTTCTCGAACCGGCACAAAACAGCCAGCCACCTACGAACGCGGCGGTCCCGTATACGAAACCATCCGGGCGCGTATACATCAGTCCAGCAAGACACACTCCCCCGAGTAATACGCCGCGTTTCGGCCACCCGCGATAGGCCAAAACCAACATGGGCACGAGGAACAACAACATGAACCCGGCCTCCTGACCATTCATCGCAAATGCGGTCACTTTGATCTCCAAGACCAACAAAACCGGCAACACGATCAGCAGTCCTTTCTGCCAGTGCGTCTCTACTCCTTCTCGAATCAAACCCGCGGCGAGCAGGATCACACTACTTAGCGCCACCCACGAAACAGTCCGATACATCCAAAGCGGCACCACATAATCGTCCGCTCCCGTAATCCAGCCGAAGAACGCCGGAAGCAGCGTATTTATCACGGACGTAAATCCGTGAATTTTTTCGCCCGGGTTGAACAACATCCCTTCCCCATCGATCAGATTCTGACTGTGACGATAGGTAATCAGGAAATCCTCCCAAACCTGTCCGGTGATCGCGATGAACAGCCACGGCACCAACAAGGCCGCACCCAGCAAACCCCATTGCCACACCGCCCATTCACTACGCAGCTTTTGGATCAATTCCCGCACGGGGCCGGGCCCGAGCGTGTCAGCCGATTCTGAGGATTCATCAGACATGATCTTGGCATTGGGTAAGAACCCATTGCAGGTAAAAGGAGATTCCCCGCCCCAGATGAATGGGCCGACGCGGTGAATCGCGTGAAACCTGCCCCTGTATTCGAGCCAGACCTGCTATTTCGCCGCTTTTGAACCAAAATTTGTCGCGGACGTTCTAGCCGAATCTGATTCAAGAAAGTAGCATCTCCAGAGTTGTCGTCTCCTCTCTGAACCGACAACGTTTTCGCTCCCCTTTCACCCCCCATTGCTTCCGGTCAATTTACCGCAGCATAAACTTCAATTCCCCCTCCTACTTCCTACCTTTATGCCTCCTCGTATTGTCGAAGACCTCACTACGCTAAATTCCTCGATCAAGGCCCACGTTGAAGGCGCCTTGGAAGACACCGGAGGTTTACTCCGTCTCGCCCCCGCCTGGGTTCCGCGGTCGTTTCTCCAGCCCGGCCTGCGCATCAAGCTCCATCCGAGCGACACCTACGCCTACGGCCTGAATCGCGGCGGCATCGACGAGCGTTGGTTCGCCTCCACCACTGAAGCGGCCAACGAAGGCCGCGTCCCGGACGAAGGCCTCAGCTACTGCGTGGTCGGCAGCAACCGTTTCACCTTGCGCGACGCGGTCGACGCCTGCGGTGCCGATCTGATCGGTGAGCGCATTTGGAACGAATACGGCAAATGGCCCGTTTACTCGAAATTCTTCGATAACATGGGGCCGATCCCGCATCACATGCATCAAGACGCCGCCCAAGCCGCCCTCGTCGGCCAGGAAGGCAAACCCGAGTCCTATTACTTCCCGCCGCAGCACAACAACGTGGGCAACAACTTCCCCTACACGTTCATGGGCTTCGAACCCGGCACAACCCGCGACGAAGTGCGCCGATGCATCGAAAACTGGAACAAGGGCGACAACGGCATCCTCGATCTTTCCAAAGCTTACCGGCTCAAACCCGGCACCGGTTGGTTGATCGACCCCTGTATTCTCCACGCACCTGGCAGCCTTTGCACCTACGAGCCCCAGTGGGGAAGCGATGTCTTTGGTATGTATCAAAGTCTCGTTGAAGGCCGCGAGGTGCCGTGGAGCCTCCTGGTCAAAGACATGCCCGAGGACAAACACCAGGACATCGACTTCATCGTCGACCAACTCCACTGGGACAAGAACGTCGACCCGAACTTCAAGGACAACCACTACCTCGAACCTGTCCCCGTCGCCGATACCCGCGAGCAGGGCTACGTCGATCGTTGGATTGTCTACGGCAAGGTCGACCAGAAGCAGTATTTCACCGCCAAGGAACTCACCGTCGACCCCGGCACAACTGCGACCGTGACTGATACCGGCGCCTACGGTCTCATCTGCGTGCAAGGCAGCGGCCGCATCAATAACCAGCCCCTCGTCAGTCCGAAAATGCTCCGCTTCAACGAGCTCTCCGAAGACGAATACTTCTGCACCGAAGCCGGCGCCAAAGCAGGTGTCTCCTTCACCAATACCAGCAGCACCGAGCCACTCGTTTGCCTCCGCTACTTCGGCCCCGATGCCAATCCCGATGCCCCCGCCATGGGCGCCTACCGCAACAACTCATTCTAACCCCACTCACCCAACTCCAACAGAACCCCGTCACCCATTATGTCCGAAAACAACTTCCCCAAACTTCATAACGCAATGTGGCCCGGTATCGTCGGCAAAGGCGACCCCGGCGGCGATCCCTTCATCGGTCTCGACGACATGCTGGCCATGACCGCCAAGGCCGAAGTCAACGGCGTCAAATTCGACGGCGTCGACCTCTTCATGAGCGACCCGCACACGTCCATCGACAGCAAGGTCAAGGACGTCAAAGCCCTCGCGAGTAAGCTCAAAAAACACAAACTCGTCGCCGGCTCCATCGTCGCCCCCGTCTGGGGTGTGACCGGTGGTGGTTCCGCCATGGGTAGCGAAGAAGAGCGCACCGCGTTTCTCACTCAAGTCCGCAAGGCCTGCGCCATCGGCTCCCGCCTCCGCGACCTCGGCGTGCGTCCCCACGGCGTCGTCCGTATCGATTCCTCCGCCGGCGTCGCCGACTGGGCCAAAGATCCCAAGGGCAATACCAAGCTCATCGCCAAGACCTTCAAGGAAGCCGCCAAGATCGCCAAAGATCACGGCGAACGCCTCGCGGCCGAAGGTGAAATCTGCTGGGGCGGCATGCACAGCTGGAAGCACATGATCGACCTCCTCGAAGCGGTCGGCATGCCCAAGACCCTCGGCTTCCAAGCCGACATGTCCCACACCCTCCTCTACACCCTCGGCGAGAACGCGCCGAAACACCGCATCGTTAAGAAGAACTTCAACTGGGAGCCCGGCGAGACCCACGCTGCCCTCACCAAGCTCTCCGACGCACTGCGTCCTTGGACCATCGACTTCCACGTCGCCCAGAACGACGGCACTGTCTTCGGTTCCGGCAGCCACGAAAAGACTGGCCGCCACTGCCAAGCGACCGACCCGAATGGCAAACTCAACATCGTGCGTGACTCCGGCTACTGGCTGCGCAACGGCCAAAACAAGGTCACCAAAAAGATCCGCCACATCTGTTGGGACGGCTGCATGTTCTCCAATAAAGTCATGAAGAACCAGCAGACCTGGAACGACATCCTCGCCGCTATGATCCAAGTGCGCAAACATCACGGCTGGTCCGAGTAAATCTACTCCACATTTCTTAAAAACGTTACCCCTAACCTCTTCCCTTCAATCGTATGAAAACACTCAATGTCGGTATGGTCGGCTACGGCCTCATGGGCCGCGCTCACACCAACGCCTTCCGCAAGGTCCGCAACTTCTTCCCTGGCGAAATTCATCCCGTCCTAAAAGCCATCTGCGGCCGCGACGAAGCCCAAGTCAAAGCCTTCGCCGAGACTTGGGGTTACGAATCCACTGAGACGGATTGGCGAGCACTCGTCGCCCGCGACGACATCGATATCATCGACATCGCCGCCCCCAACAACGTCCACGGCGAGATCGCCCTAGCCGCGGCCAAGGCGGGCAAAATCGTGATGTGCGAAAAGCCTCTCGCAATGAATGCTGGTGAAGGCGACGCCATGGTTGCCGCCGTCGAAGCAGCCGGAGTCGCGAACATGGTCTGGTATATCTACCGCCGCGTTCCCGCCGTCACCCTCGCCAAGCAACTCATCGATCGCGGTGACCTCGGTAAGATCTTCCACTATCGCGCTAACTTCCTCCAAGACTGGACCATCTCAGCCGACGTCCCTCAAGGCGGCCCCGGCACCTGGCGTCTCGATGCTTCCGTTGCCGGCAGTGGCGTGACCGGCGATCTGCTCGCCCACTGTATCGACACCGCTCAATGGCTCAACGGCGGCATCACCTCCGTCACCGCCACGACCGAAACGTTCGTGAAAGAGCGCACCGATTCAGCCACCGGCGAAAAGAAGGAAGTCAAAATCGACGACGCCAGCATGTTCATGGGTCGATTCGAAAACGGTTCCCTCGCCCTCTTCGAAGCCACCCGTTACGCCCGCGGACACAAGGCGCTCTACACGCTCGAAATCAACGGTGAACACGCCTCGCTCAAGTGGGATCTGCACGATCTCCATCGCCTGCAATACTTCAATCACCGCGACGAGAGCGTGCTCCGCGGCTGGCGTTCGATTCACCTCAGCGATAGCGATCAACCCTACATGGACAAGTGGTGGATCCCCGGCGTGCAAATTGGTTTCGAGCACACCTTCGTTCACCAAGTCGCTGACTTCCTCGAGGGTATCGCAAACGGCAAACCTGCCGCGCCGACTTTCCGCGATGCGCTCAAGACCGACCGCGTCACCGACGCCGTGTTGGCCTCCGCCGCCTCCGGTCAGTGGACCGACGTCGCGTCCGTTTAACCCTCCTTTCTGATTCCTATGAGTGACTCCTCTTCCTCCGGCCTGAATGCCAAATTTGGCTTCAATCTTCTCGTCTGGTCCGCCTCCGTTTCGGACGACCTTTTCCCGCACGTCGATCGTCTCAAAAAGATCGGCTACGACGGCGTCGAGATCGCCATGAGCCAAGAGGACGCGGATGCCTACAAAAGGTTCGGTGCCCATGCGAAGGATCAGGAAATGGCGGTCAATTGCGTGACTGTGTTGCCACCTGAGGGCAACCCCGCCAGCCCCGACGCCGCCGTTCGAGCCAAGGGACTGGATCTGCTCAAGTGGAATATCGACCGCACCGTGGATGTGGGCGGAAAGCTCCTCTGCGGCCCGTTTCATTCGGCGTTCGCCACCTTCACTCGCAACGACATCGATCCCGACGAATATAAGCGCAGTGCCGAAATCCTCCACGCTGCCGGCGACTATGCCCAACAAGCCGGAGTCATGCTGACACCAGAAGCGCTCAACCGCTTTGAGTGCTACCTCTGTAACACCATGGGGCAGCTTCGTCACTTGCTTGAATTGACCGATCATCCGCAGGTCCAAGCGATGTATGACACCCACCATGCCAATGTGGAGGAGAAGACCCACGCGTCCGCGATCAAACATATCGCACCGTTCCTCAATCACGTGCATCTGAGCGAAAACGACCGCGGCACCCCAGGTTCCGGACACATCGATTTCGCCGAGGCCATCGGCACGTGTCATGAAATTGGATACGAAGGCTGGTTCACTATCGAAGCCTTCAGCCGCGCCGATCCGGCCTTTGCCAACGCTATCAACGTCTGGCGCGAATTCTCCCCGGATTGGGATATCGCCGAAAGTGGCTACACTTACCTGGCGAACGCCCTCCAAGCCGCCGGCTACAACCGCCCAGTCTGATTTTTGAGGGCAGCGGTTTTTCCGCCGCACTCACCTCGAACGGCGAGCTTCGCCGCTCGCCAACGCTACCTTCAATTCCGCAATTGTTCGATCATCATGACCGGACG
>JABIRI010000120.1 GCA_018667915.1 Opitutaceae bacterium
CTGCGCGCTCATGAAACGTTGGCTGATTATTTTGGCACTCGCTACGGTTATCGCCGTTCCGTTTGTGCTGCGGCCCAAGGCGGAGTCGATCAGCACGTCCGATGACGTGCTGGTCTTAATCACACCCCATAACGAAGCAATCAGGCAGGAGTTTGGTTTGGCTTTTGCCCAGTGGTATGAAGAGCGCACGGGCAGAACCGTGGCGCTGGATTGGCGGGTGATCGGCGGAACGAGCGAAATAGCGCGCTTTCTTGCTTCTGAATATAACGCGTCATTTCGTTTCCATTGGGAGAAAAAACTAGGAAATGCATGGGACTTCTCGATTCAAGCGGCCTTCGCGGATGGGCGATTACCCGAGGATGCATCGCCCCTAGAAAAAGATGCCCGCGCTGCTTTTATGGCGAGCAATGTCAGTTGTGGGATTGATTTGTTTTTCGGCGGGGGCCCCTACGACTTTATCCGGCAGGCGCGGATGGGCCAATTGGTTAAAACGAGAGTTTTCGAAACACACCCGGAGTGGTTTGCTCCGGACATCATTCCGGCCGAATACGCGGGCGAAGGCTACTACGACCCCGAGCATCGCTGGACAGGAACGGTGCTCAGCAGTTACGGCATGATCTACAATCAGGACGTGCTCAAATTGCGCGGCATTGAGCAACCTCCTCGGCAGTGGGAAGACATGCGAGATCCCCGTCTGATCGGTTCGATTGCCCTGACAGATCCAACCAAGAGTGGTTCGATCGCCAAAGCCTTTGAGAACGTCATTCAGCAACAAATGCAAAATGAGCTCAATAAAACGCCGGCCGAAGAAGCCCGTGCCGTGCGGGCGGGATGGATCCGCGGGCTTCAGCTCCTCCAGTTCGCCGCCGCGAATTCCCGCTACTTCACCGATTCTTCGCAAAAGCCGCCAATCGATGTGGCCGCAGGCAATTGTGCGATTGGCATGTGCATCGATTTTTATGGCCGACAACAGGCCGAAGCCGTTCGCCGTCGAGGTGATAGTGCGCGGGTAGACTACGTTTCACCGCCCGGTGGGAGTGTCAGTTCAGTGGATCCTATAGGGATTCTGCGGGGCGCGCCCAATCATGAGGTAGCGGAATTGTTTATTGAATTTGTGATGTCGATGGACGGTCAGAAGATTTGGAACTTTGAACCGGGGGTAGAAGGAGGACCGCAACATTTCGCCTTACGTCGATTACCCGTTCGCCGCGATTTTTATCGGGATGAATTCAAACCATTTCGATCGGATCCTGAGGATGAACCCTACGCGGCCGGAGAGCAATTGATCTACCGTGCGGGTTGGACCGGTGGACTATTCCGGGAGATGTCCTTTGCTATTCGAGTGATGGGCTTTGACGCGCATCAGGAGCTGGTGGCGGCATGGCGGACGATCAACGAAGCGGGACAACCGGCAGCAGCAATGGCCGTGCTACAAGACATGAGTGCGATCGACTACGATACAGCGCAAGGTCTCGTCAAAAACGTAATCGGGTCCCGTAACAAAGTGGAAGAGCTTCAACTCGCGAAGACGTTAGGAAATCACTTCCGACAACAATACGCCAAGGCGGCGCTGATCGCGCGCGAACACGCTCAGGCGCGCTGAAGTAAGGCGCGAATTTGCTCCGCCATATGGTCGAGCGCGGAGTCGAGCCAACGACGTCCCTTTTCGGCCGTCGCTTTGGTCGCGTCGCCCATCACCCCATCTGGTGCAATATCGCGCGTGACCCATGAATGAGTCGCAGGCGCATTTTCGGGACGGAGTTTTCCTGGATCATCAAGGGAGGCCGGGTAGTGGCAAATCGCTCGGTCCATTCGCACGGTTTCCGGTGCAATGGCTAACATGACCGAAGTTTCCCATTCCCCCGCATGGAATCCCCACGTGCGTTCTTGGAGCCCAAGTTCATCGGTTGCCTTGAGTCGCAGCATACCGGCCCGGATCTTCAATTCCTGCTGTAACTCCCGGAGCGTGTAGGTAAGCACCGAGCTGTTGCCGCCATGGGTATTTAGAAAAGCAAACTGCCGAAATCCCTCCGTGTGTAGATTCACCACCAAACTTTTGATGATACCGCGTAATGATTGAGCGGAGAGACTGAGTGTTCCGGGAAAACCGTCGTGTTCGTTGCTCTTACCAAAAGCAATCGTCGGGCCAAACCAAACCGCTTCAGGCAGGCGGGAACAAAGACCACTGCTGGCGACCTCCGCGATGATGGAATCGACTCCCAGCGGAAGATGAGGACCGTGCTGTTCAATAGCGCCAATCGGGATAACGACCAGGATTTCCGCTTTGCCATCCAGTGCATCAAGTTCGGCTCGAGTGAATCTCGGGAGATAGCGGCTGCGCCGACCGGCAGGATAAGGGGAGGAAGTCTTCGCCACCTCATTCGAGGCAGGGGTCTGCTGGGTGAGCGTATTGCTCGAAAATCGATTGGCCACCTCAACGAGAAGCTCCGCCATGAGCTTGGCCGACTGAGTCAAAACCTCTTCGGAGGATTCGGTTCCATGAGACGGAATTGATGGGAGGTTACTCCAGTTTCCCGGCCGGAAATCCACGTCCACCGGTTGAGTATTCGATGAATCTGTAGGCGATAGCCCACTGAGCTGGCTGGCCAAAATTTGGGCACGGGAGCGGTCCAAAGAGGCGGGGTGAAGAGATAGGCCGACCCCACCCAAATCAATAACGTAGGTCCGCAGGGAGTGAGCGACTCGAATGTCTCGGGAAGCCGTATCCACAAGTTCTGAATTCCACGGACTTGTCGTCCAAAATAGTAAATGGGCCACGCCGGATTTTGCCACACCCTCCGCGATCTCACTTAATACGGTCAGGAGACGGTCGGGATCGATACGTCCGATAGAGTTGTGATACGGGCTTAAGCCCAAACGGAGGGGGGGGAGAACACGAAGAACACTATTTTCTTCGATCAGGTCCAAAGCCGTGGAAAGAACAGCCGAACCGATCACCTCTTCGATATCCGATGTCAGCCCCAGGCCTAAATCGCCGAGTCCATAAATAGGCAAAATTGCGACGGCGTTCGAGACGGATTCCATGGTAGTTGTGGGACAATGGGCCCACGATCCAGTGGAACGAATGGCTGAAAGTTGAACGGCGGAGGAGGACATGGTGATCGTCTCAGTTTTTACCCATGTATTCATAGTCCGAATACGATACGGTCATGTCGGAATCGAGTGATTTAAAATAAAAGGCTCGGCCGCGAATAGACACTTCAATTTCCTGCAGCAGCGAAGGCCTGTCGTTCAAGGGGAGGGAGTAAGAAATACTGGTGCGGGCCGAATCCACGGTGACTCCGAAAACCGGAGAGAACGATTCGAAACTCGCGAGTTCGATCCGTTCGATGGTCTGAGAGGGAAGATGGAAGGTGAGGGTGGATTGCATGTGTTCGGCGGAGCGGTCGTCGTTTGCACCAGGCCGAAGTTGGAACCGCCATTTTTCGCGATTGTCGCTGCGCTCCAGCAACTCGGCTGACGCCATGATCAATTGCTCCTTAACATTGGGCGCGGTTTGCCCGCCGGTCCGGCGGGTCTGTTGCTGACGATACGTTTCAGTAGTTTTGATCGAAGGTGCCGAGCCGTTTTCGGAGACGAGTGTCCAGCGAAGATGAGAGGCCCTGAGGGGATTGAATGTCTCGACGCGTGATCGATCCGTTGAATGTGAAGTCTGGGTAAAGGACCACCCTTTGGGCCCTTCCGTGCGAAACCCCTCTAAGGCTGCGAGCAAAGCATCCGTAGGCTGAGCGAGCAGTGCACTCGCCCCTCCGTACGTCAGAATAAGCCCAAAAAATAATCTGCTGAGAAAAAGCACTGAGCGAGCGAAGGACCGACGGCGAAAGGTTACAAGCGCGCGATCACTCCAGCAGGTAGATTTCCACCAGTGAAACTCCCGTCGAATCACCGACGCCGGACACCACGGCAGTATAGGCTCCCGGATCGAGCGTGACGAGCACCGCGGCATCGCGTGAGTTATCCCGAAAGGCGAAGGCCCCGACGCGGTTGCCTTCATTCGCGATATTCGTGGAAGACGGGCCGGTTCTCCAATCGTCGTTTGAGGCAATGGCTTGGGACGAGCCGGAGGGGAAGATCTGAAGTTGTGGATCGATCAATGGCGAAGTGATGCCGAAGTCCGCGAGCGATTCACCCCCAGCCCGAATCAAACACTGTCGAGGGGACTCTCCGGTGATGACAAAACCACCGATAAGAACCCCATCACCGGTGCCAACCGGCGCCCGGGTCGAGAGGTTGGTGAGGCGGGCATCGCTGCTATCGGCATCGAGATAGAGTTCGGTGAGCACCACCCGGTTCTCAGATTCAGTCGACGTTATGGCGGCGGTGCTGGGTCCCGAAGCGAGCGTGGCCAACAGGGCAGCGTCAGCACTTGCATCGCGCAGCGCAAATGCCCCAAAAGTTATAAAATCAGATTCGGACGCGCCATTGGAATCCTGCCAGTTATTATTCCGATCGGATCCGGCCGTCGGCGCTGGAGTTACGGCCAAACTTGGATCGGCCATGGGGGCAGAGATCCCAAAATCACTCAGCGTGGGACCGACGGCCCGCAAGAGGATCGATGCACCACTACCGGCGGTGACGAATCCCGGCACCATTTTTTCGAGGCCGCTCCCGCTCAAACCGCGGGTGGAAAGATTGGTCAGGACCGAGCGGCCGCCTGCGACCGCGTAGTCTTGGCTAACGATACGCTGACCGTTCCGATCAAAGAACGGCCGTAAATATATCGCTTGGTTTGCGGCGGTCGGAAAATCGAGTTGCGTTTCGCCATCCGCTGGCACGGAGCTGATTACGGTCGCGGTGGTCCAGTTCTCTCCATCCACAGATTGTTGCCAACCCGCGACGCCGACATCTTCCCGTTCAGGCCCGACAGGTTCCGTCACTACAAAAGCGTTACCCGATTCGCTCCGAAGTTCTAGCGCACTGCCGGATTCGTCCGTCAGCGGATCGAGCCCATAGGCATACTCAAATAAATTCGGATAAGCGTCTCCGTCGGGATTAGCGGCAGGCTCGGAATCCGTGGTGTTCCGTGAATTTAAGTGAGCGATGGACCAGCTCGCGTATGACTCGGTGGGAATGGGGGAAAATCGCGTGGCAATCGGGTCAGCTTCACCGCTTCGGGTGTCGACCCACACGGCAATTGTCGGGTCGGAGGGAGTGGGCGCGGCGGCAAGTCCGTAGTAATCACCGAGCATGTATCCTCGGCTGGTGAGTTGGGCGAGACGGACATCCGTTGTGCGATCAGAGATACGGAAATCGGGAGACCAAGTGGTGCCGCCATCCATGCTCGTAGAAGCATACATATCCACATGGCTGCCCTCGGCGGGAGTGTTACGTGTGTCCATCCAGGAAACCGTCACGGTCTGGCCATCCGCGGAACATGAGACAGTGGGATTAAAGGCGGACCGACCAACGGCAAATTCGTTAGGAATCTGGAAACCGCTCCAGGTGGCACCTCCGTCATCGGATCGCGTGACGGCAATCCGAGCGGTGTTAAAACTACTGAAGGTCCAGGTCACAAATAATGATCCGGTATCACGAGCCACTGCCGCCGAGATTAGGAAACTTCCATCTCGGGTATCAGGATCGTCCCAAGGGAAGGGGACGTCTCCGAGAATCACACTATCAGTGGGCCAGGTGACACCGCCATCCGGCGATCGTTTTGATTCCACCCGGAAGGAGGTTTGGGAAAGAAAACGAATGTAGGAAACGAACAGAGACCCATCCGGGAGGAAGAGGGGTTGAGTGCCTTAATTTGATGATCCAACCGGAGTGATGAAACTCGGCACACTCCAGGTGCGTCCTTGGTCGTCGCTAATGGAGCACCGCAAGTTGTTCCCCGTGGATGCGCCGGTCGTGGTGCTCGTAAATGTCGTAAACGTGACCGCTAAACGCCCTCGGGTGGGAGAACTGGCGATGTCATTCACCGTCATCCAGTTCTTGTCCGGGAAGACCTGCGTGCTGGGGGCTGCGAATACAACCTGCGGATCGCTCCACGTCGCACCTTGGTCCTCGGTTCTGCTGATCGTGATATCCGCTAAGCCGAAATCGCTGGTGCGGGCATTCAGGGTGTTGAGATACATGCGCCCCTCGAGATCAATGGCGGCTACCGGGTCGGTTGCCCGAAAATACGCTCCACCATTTACCTGGGTGAGATTGGGAATCAGTGCCCGATCCCAGGTGTATCCACCATCCTTGGACAAGGCGTAGCCACACGACGCAGCTCCGCCATCCGAACGGCGACCGTCTTGAAATGTGGCCAACATAATCTGCGGGCTGTTGAAGCTTCGAAAAATGTGTGGCTCGGCCTGCTGACGACTCTCGGCTGGCAGGGCGCTGGGATCAGCGCCGAGGATGGTATTGGGCGCTACCCAGGATCTGAGGATCTCGGGTGGAGTCCCCTTACTGGGAGCGTGGGCAGGCAGTGCTTCACGGGCGATCTTCACGGTTTCTTCAGGCCAAGCCCCATGGGCAGAAAAGTGACGATAGACACCTGATGATATCCAAGCTGAATCGACCTCACGCAAGGCGAGAGGAAGCACAGCCGTATTCGCAGTCTCCAAGGCGGCGGTAAGCGGTCCGGCGAACAACAAAAGGAAAGGGTAGCAGGTCAGGGAATGGCGAATACGCATCTGGAAAGTAAAACCGGAAAATTGAGGTCGGGTTCCTAATAAACGACCGAGGAGTTCGTTTTATGTATGAACCCTCAGTCACCCATGAAAACTGATTTATTTATTTCCATTGGAATCGCCGCGATGACTCATGCCGTCGCTATTTTTGCATTTAATGATAAAAACCCCTCAATTGCTTACGAACCCGATTATGGAATAGGGCTGATTTGCGATCTTTCGCGGTTTCCTCAAATCGAAGAGCTTGAGCCCGAAATTCTTCCCGATGAGGTGGTCGATTACTCCGAAGCAAACACGGGCGCACATGACAGTGAGCTGAAATCCAACATCGAAAGTGGTAGTTTTGAGCGCATCGCAGGCGGTCCCATTCTTTCCATCGATGAATCGCGGTCGGCGATAAAGGTCCCGTTGTGCGTGGGAACGATCAATGTCACGGCTGGCGTGGAAACGGGCACTTGGGCTCCCGCTGGTTTATCGGGAATCGAAAGTCTTGATTCGACGCCTAGGGCGATCTCGCAAATCGCGCCTCGCTATCCCCACGATATGCGCCGATCCGGTATCGACGGAAGAGTGATGGTCAGGATGGTGGTCGGGCCAGATGGACGAGTCCGATCGGCTGAGGCGTTAAAATTCTCACATCGTCCATTTGCGGACGCCGCTACGAAAGCGGTAAAAAAGTGGAAATTCGAACCAGGTAAACGCCAGGGACGCCGGGTAGCGTTTCGCCTTACCGTGCCAGTGCTGTTCACCGTTTCAGATAACTAGCCCGATGGTAAACAAGCCTTAGTCCGTGCTGAGAATTTCAAATGGTTGAGGTTTTCGCCTCACGGTCATGGTGATAAAATCGCCGGCTCTCTTCCCCAATACTTCACGACCGATGGGAGAAGTCGGCGTCACCACGGTGAACGTTTTTCCATTGAGGGTGACTTCGGTTCCTCCGGCTCGTGGAGCCACCAACGCATTCATTTCTCCGTTGGGCTGTTTCACGACGAATACAGATCCAGCGCGGATGGGGTCGGGAGGAAGAGTCGGGGAGACATCCAATTCCCTGAAAAGATTAATGGCCTCCGTGAGTTCAGCGGCCATTTTGGCCTGTCCCTCGGCCAAATACGCGGCTTCTTGCCCGCGGGTGTCCCATTTACTTTCAGCCCGGCTTTCTTCGTCGATGGCCTCGTCCCGAGCAAGCAGAGCGGCTCGGGTTATCACGTCCAAATCCCTCTCAAGTCTGGCTAGAAAAGCCCTCAGCAGGTGTTGTTTATCAATCATACTCGATTTCGAAAGATCATCTCCGGCAAATTTCGTGAGAGTTTACAGTAAAAAGAACCAGAAACTCCTCAATTAATGACGTTCATGGGGCGCGATTTCACTATTTTATAAATCCATTGTGTATAGCAATATAGGATTCCCATATTCGTTTCGGACATCGTCGGCTCCCCCATGGGGTTTGCGAAATTTTGGTTAAATCGAGCTGACCATTTTTTTATCTGGCACCCACGGGGGTGGAGTTTCATTTTTCGGGGTCCTCCTCAAATGCACTATTTCCGTGCTGTTGAGACTTTGGCCCTGGCTCGAAAAATCGCATTTATCAATTACAAGGGTGGCGTCGGAAAGACCTCCTTACTCGTCAACATTGCGGCCAGTTTGGCCAAGTTTGGAAAGAGAGTCCTGATCTGTGACTTCGACACCCAGTCGAATGCATCGATTTGGTTGATGAAGTTGGAGCGTTGGAACAAAATCAACTCCGCGGGCCAAGGCTCGGTCTACTCAATTTTTAATCCGGGAGAGGAAACGGTGAAGGATATCCTGGTCCCTAACGTGATCAGGAGTAAGACGGGTGAAGAGATTATGCCCGGTTTGGATTTGGTGCCCACCTCGTTCAATTTGGTGGATCTCGAAAACGAATATGACGGCGATCGATCGAAACCACATTACACGGTTTTCCGCGATCAGTTGGCTGAGGTTGAGGGCAATTACGATTTCATCTTTTTCGATTGCCCGCCGAACATTCTCCGGGCCTCGCAATGCGGCATCTTCTGCGCGAACGAAATTTATGTCCCATCCAACCCGGACGCATTGAGTCTTATCGGATTTACACTGCTGGTCGAAAAGCTCGGTAAATTCCATCAACTCAGCGCCAGTTTTCGAAATTCCGCCCAAGGGGTTCCCGCCCGGGTTCAAGGCATTATCTTCAATTCGATTAAGACCGGCGTTGATATCGATGTGCCTCGTATGCGAATGCAGCTCCGGCTAAATCAATTCCGCAGCGCCAAACGCGCGGCTCCCGCCGCGAAGCTTTTTGAGAATCATGTGCGCGATGCCATGATCGTGCGCCGCGCGGTCACGTTGGGCCTCCCCGTGAATCTGGTAAAGGCCACCGCCGAAGCGGGAGAAGAAGAAACTGTGGTAGATGATTATAGCAAGATCGCCAGCGAGTTGCTTCGCCAAGGCGAACGCGTTAACGAATAACCCTGTAATTTCATGACTGATCCTAATTTGTCTATTCAATGGGACGAAGCGCGCACCGCGTTTGCTTCCTCCATCATGGTCGATACTGCACTTTCCAGCCTAGCGGAAAATCTCGACGGGCCGGAGTGGCCCGGAAAAGGAAAAAAAGACTCTCCATCCGACTATATTGACCTGGGTTACGAAGAAGCGATCGAGATGATAGCGATGCGTGGTTATCCAGACGGGACGATGGCGGATCTCATCACGATCTTTAACGAAACCCTCGCCTTCGACGACCCCTTCGGTGACATGGTTGAGCAGAGCGAGAGCTCCTCGGCTAACGAGAATCCGATTGTGGATAATTTGGCAAAATTAGAGATCCCGGGAGGTTTCCCCATCCGGCTCACCAGTCTATCCAAGGATGCTCAGGAATTCTGCGGGCTGGAGGGTTTAACCTCGGTCATTGAGTTTGCCATCTTCGCCCAAGGGATGTCCCAAAACGTAATCGTAGGAGGGGACTTCAAAACACTCCTGAATGCGCTTTCCCACGTAGATGAGGAATCGATTGCAAAATTCTTGCCATTTCGTCCGGGCAAAAAGGGACTCCACTTGATCGAGGGTATCGGCGGCATCGTGCGCACCATGCGCGATATGGATCGGCAGAAACTAAACAACGATGATCCGCTCTCAAATGAGATTACGGGACGAGTCGCAGAGTTGGTTAAATACTTCGCTGACGACTTGGAGCTGATCAAAACGAACCTCGAATCCGGAATTGAACTAAATCGAGAAGTGATGGTGCTGCAGGATCCCGCCATCGAACCTTTGGTGATTAAATTGCTTCAAGACTATCTTCCATCAACGGAAGCACCCAAGAAGTCCGGTTGGTTCGGACGCCTCTTCGGCGGTTGATCGCTCTTCATGGCTGATCCACTTCCACCACCACCCGGATTTTCCAAATCGGTTAAGTTTCCGGGCCGATCCAGCGGCGGTCCCCAACTCAGTTTGCGTCGGCGCCCGCGTTCACCAATCGAACAAACTGAGCAAGCTCAGGAAACACGGGAGAAAATAAAAGAGATCGTTAATGTTACCCGCGCGCCGTGGGGAGCGAACGAAACGTTATTGCCCGCCGACAAGTCTGCCGAACTCGAGAAATCGCTTCGTGAACTGGAAGAGAGGCTCGAAGAACGGGAACGAGCCTGTGAAGAGTTTGAGGTCAAGTTTGCCGATAAAGAGCGTGAAATTGCCGAGATCGAGGCGCTCTTAACCGCCCGGGAAAATGTGCTGGCGGCGGCCACGAAGGCCACGCCCGAACGTCAAAACCTCAGTGCCGAGGAAAAAGAAGCGCTCGAAAAGCTGAAGGAAGAAATCGAGCGGCAGGAGGAATCCATTAAAGCGCAACGACAGGAAGTGAAAGACCGCGAAACGTTTCTCGAAGAAAGTGAAATGAAACTATTCGAGAAAGTGCAGGAACAGCAGGAGAAAGAGACCGAATTGGAGCAAAAAGAGGAAGATTTACGTATTCGGGAGAAAAAGTTAAGGGAGAAGGAATCGCAGCATGATCCCGAGCTCGCCGCTGAACTCGAAAAGGAGAAATCCAAGAAATTTGACGAATTTAACGAATGACCCCTCGTTTTTGCCCCGAGAGAGCACCTAACGGTGGATTTATACTAGAAAGGGCTGGCCTTGGGCAATTTCCCCGCAACCTTATCCGCTAGTTCGCGTCTGAAACGACTTCGTCCATGTTTACCAATTCCTTTTCCCGTATTTTACCACTCGGCTTAAGTGCTCTACTGGCGTTGCCAGTGGTTGCTCAACAAGTGGAGGTTCCTGAGGAACCCAACCCTGAAGATAAGGCGTTGGCCGAGGCCCAAGGCTTCCGTCTCCCGCCGCAGTTGCGTCGAGTCGATTACCGGGACGCAAACCCCTGGGTTCTCCATGCCAACGTTCGTTACAGTCAAACCGAGTCAGCGGTGAAGTTTGGTGGTCTGGGAGCCATTCCGAGCACTCGAAATGTTCCCGGTGCGGACCAAACTGATTTCCAATTGCGTCAGTATGATGATGGCGGTGTCGCCCTCGACGTCCTTCGTGAAAATGAAACGGACGCCAGTGGAAACCAAACCTCTACGCCAGGCGGCCGCTACCAGGTGACCAATGACGATGGTGACGTAGTGGGGGATCTTCTTTCCTATACCCCCGGCCAGACTCGCGATTGGGCCTTTTTGAGTGATTCGCAAATCGTGAATGGCCAGCTACACCTCAACACGTTCTCCACGGAATCCACCGGAGCAAATTTTGCTCGAGATACAGATGGAAGCGGCCTCGGAATGGAACTTGGTGTTTCAAAACGGATCCTCAAGTTCGGACGCAATACAGACCTTTCTTTTTCAGCCGCCATTGGTCTCACCGATTTTAAGGCAGGCGCATCGGAACGTATTACCGCCAATCTCATCACGTTGACGGATGTCTATAACGTTTTAGGCACTCCGCCGGCTGCTTCCTATTTGGCGCCGGATTTCGATGCCTTATTCGATGATATCGGTAACATCGTGGACGGCGAAGGAAGGGAAATAACAATCCCGCTTCAACAAATCACTCCCGACCGATCGGTCACCACCTTACCTAACGGCGCCAATGTCGAAGGAACATGGGATATCAAAGGCGCCTATTACTCGATTCGACTTGGCCCCGAAATTCGCTCCCATATTTCCGAGAAATTGGCGTTCACCGCCGGAGCAGGTTTCTTGGGGGTATACGTTGGCAGTGATTTCTCTGTTTCCGAAGTTCTAGATCTAGACGGCTATCCGACATTCGCAACGATTGGGGTCAACCAAACTGAGAATATGTCTGATTTGATCGCGGGATTTTACGCCGAGGCTACGGTCGAATATTGGTTCACTCAACGCACCGGCATTTTTCTGGGAGCCACGTTTGAGTCCGTGGATGATTTCGTTCAGACGCTCGGAGGGCGCACCGCTTCCGTGCTCTTGGGTGATGCCACGGTCGTCCGATTCGGCATCATCCATCGATTCTAGATAGCGCCCGTGTTGAACGACGCGTCAGGCGTCTAGCTCTTCCAGGTCAGCCAATACTTCGTCAATCCCGCGTAGCTCGTCCGACGGTAAGAAACTGTTGAGTCGGGTAATGAGCGCCTGAATCAATCCATCCGGACAAGAGGCCCCGCCGGTGAGTAAAATTCGTTTGGGGGTATTCCGGTCGGTCCACAGGGGGCGTTCGACGAGTTTTCCGCTACTGGCGGGTCCTTGGGCGGGAAATACGAAGTGCTGGCTGAGTTCTCGGTTGAGGATGTTTTGTTCGCTTTGAACAAAGAACGCTTTGTCTCCCATTTTTTCTGCACAAAGACGATAGAGCTGATAGGTATTGGAAGAGTTCTTACCCCCGATCACGAAGGCGTTATCCAAGTCCTCTGACAGCGCCCGGCCCAGGGCGTCTTGATTGACCTGCGTGGCGTAACACAGCGTATCGCGGCGCCCACCGCCGCCAACGCGTTCAGCCCCTTCAGAACCGTATTGGGCTCGAAACGCTTCCCGTAAGTTTTCGGTGATGGCCAACGTCTCATTCATCAGCAGCGTCGTTTGATTAACTACGGCGACCCGCTGGAGATCGCGATCGATATCAAACCCATCGGTAAACTTGCCGGCAAAATCCGTATAAAAGCGCTGCCGCTCGGCTTGATCGGAACTTTTGATAATGGCGGCAAGTTTCTGACCCTCCGCTAGGTTGCGCACGATGACAGCAGGCGCATAGCGCTGCGTGTTGGAATAGGTCGCCTTGGTCTCTTCGTGTTCCGCCTTGCCGTGGATGATGACGGTGTAGCCATCACGTCCATAACTACGGGCCGCTTTCCAGACTTTCTCTACCAACATACAGGTAGCGTCATGGGCGTAAATTTCGAGTCCCTTGCGGACTAATCGGGCCTTATCCTCGTTGGTCGCCCCGAAAGCTGGAATGATAACAATATCTTCAGGGGTCAGCGTATCCCAGATGAGTTCATCAGTTGATCCTGCCTCTAGCGGCGATCCCGTGGTGGTGAATGGAGTCCCTTTGTCAGTTTGCAGGTAACGGAGTCCGCGTCGCCACAGATCCTCATTTACAAAGGGATTATGGATGAGTTCAGAGAGCATGAAAACCCGCCGCCCCGGATTGGCCGCCAGCGTTTCATAGGCCCGTTCAATCGCATTTTTAACGCCGAGACAGAATCCGAAGTGACTGGGAATGATATATTCGATCGCTCCGAAATTCAGGGAAACTGGTGCCGTCGCCCGGCGTTCGTGCTGACGCGCCAGCGCCTTGATCGCGGCACAGAGCTTGGATTGATAAAGTCCGCTGGAGACTTTGTCGTGCGCATAGATCGCGGGGTTGCGCTCTTTTTCGGGGCGAAACTTATAGATGAAATCATTTTCCCCGAGGTGGAGATAAGGGATCCGAACCAGATGCGGTTCCAGTGCCTCCAGGGCGCTTGTTAAAGTCGGAGACAAGGACTGGGGTTGACTCTCGAGATCCGCCAAGGACTCAAAACGAATCTCCCGATCCAAAGTTTCGGGCGGAACTTGAGTTGCTGATATCGAGAGTTTGCCTCCGGAGGATTTGAGCGAGGTGAGCGGTTTGGGAGCAGCTGCGGTCGGAAAGGCCTCATGCAATCGTGCCACCGCCAATGCGAGAGAATCGCCTACAAATGCCAGTCCTGATTTGGAACCCAATCTACGCACCGCGAGTTGATTGTTGGGCGTAAACGCCAAGACAACGTGGCGATTCATCGTAGAAGTCATGGGAAAGGTAGCAGTCATGCGGAGTTACCCCCGGCCTCCGAACGAAACGTAGTCGTCTAGTTCCAGTCGATCGAATGTAGTCACGATGTCATCCCGGGCGGGCGCTAACCGTCCGATTTCATTGGCGAAATTTTGATGCCGGCCAGCATCACCGGGAGCGACGTTTTCCAGCCAGTCCGACCACGCTTTGATTTCGTGAGCGCGCCGACTTGGCGTCATATTTTCCCGCACCCAAGCGAGCATTTCAGTATCGGATTTACCGAGACGCACGGCTTCTATAAAGTTGTCCTCGGATACACCGATGAAATCGAACAACCGGCGATCAAGCGGGCAGGGGAAGGTGTAGTCTCCGGCCTGATCTGCGATGAACGCCCTGGCCTTATCCAAGAGCCGGGGAAGGTGGACAAATCCACCGAGCCGAACCCGAGGACTTCGGGGTGGGTGCAGGGTCAAATTCGGCGTTTGGTAATTGATCATGATGGGAGTGAGGATCGATTCATTCCTCCGGAGAGGTCAACGACGAC
>JABIRI010000331.1 GCA_018667915.1 Opitutaceae bacterium
ATGATATTACGGTCTTGAGCGGCGACGACAGCCTTACCCTTCCCTTCATGTCCGTTGGAGCTGAGGGAGTAATCAGTGTGGCTTCGAATCTCTTACCGCGAGATGTGTCGCGCCTGGTTCAGGCGGCCTCTGCCAATGACTTTGCGAAAGCGACGAAGATACACCGCCGACTTTACCCCGTCTTCAAGGCGTTGTTTGTGGAGCCCAATCCGGTGCCCGTTAAGTTCGCCATGCAAAAGGCCGGTATTATCGCATCCACTGACGTCCGTGCACCGTTGTGTAAATTATCCGCCGGTGGTCGTAAGGTTCTGAACGCCGCTCTCGAACGTCTCTAAATTCTGTCCATGTCCTCTCCAAATCTCGTAATTATCGGTGCCGCCGGTCGGATGGGTCACGCCCTTCAGTCTGCGGCTGATGAATTGTCCCTGCCGGTCGTGGCCTCCCTGGATCAAGGGGATGATTTGGCTGCTGGAATCGCCCAAGCTGATGTCGTTGTCGATTTCAGTTATCATACCGTGACTCCCGAAGTCATTGCGGCCTGCGCGACGCACGGAAAGGCGCTCGTGATTGGCACGACCGGTCATGGTTCTGCAGAGAAAGCGAAACTGCTGACCGCGGCAGCACAGACACCGACGGTCTGGGCAGGGAACTATTCGGTCGGAGTGAATCTGCTCTACGCCCTCACCCGTCGCGCGGCTTCGGTTCTCGGTAAGGACTACAATGCGGAGGTCACCGAAATACACCACCGGTTCAAAAAAGACGCTCCAAGCGGAACGGCCGCGCGGATTCTGGAGATCATTTTGGAAGAACGGAGATTGGCGGAAACTGATCTTCGCCACGGTCGTGAAGGAATCACCGGTGAACGCACCGATGACGAAGTGGGAATCCATTCGTTACGCGGCGGCGATGTCGTGGGTGAGCACACCGCCATGTTCGCAGGTATGGGCGAGCGGCTGGAAATTACTCACCGCGCGACCGATCGGGGAATTTTTGCGCGAGGTGCGCTGCGCGCCGCGCAGTGGGTCGTCAATCAACCGGCAGGCGTCTACGATATGCAGCACGTTCTGGGTCTAGAGTAAGCAGGCGATTATGATTACTTCCATTCGCGGCCCGTTGGTCGAAGCTACTCCCCTTCGGGCGGTCATTGAAATCAATGGTCTGGCCTACGAAGTAAATATTCCGGTCACCACGGCGGAGAAGTTACCCGTCGCCGGTAAGGAGGTGAAATTACACACCCACGTCGTTTACCGGGAGGATTCCCAGAATCTCTACGGTTTTGCATCGACGGATGATCGCGATTTTTTCCGCATGATGATTGATCATGTGAGTGGGATTGGTCCCAAAGTGGCGCTCAGCATCATGAGCCGCCTATCGCTTCCTTTACTGCAAAGCGCCATCCGTGACGGCGATGTGGCTACCCTCTCCAAATGCCCTGGCATCGGTAAAAAAACAGCCGAGCGCCTCGTGATCGAATTACGCAGCCGCATTGGCAGCACTCCCGCTCCGGCGACAGAACAGTCTCCTGCCGACGGGACTGGAATCAATACCGCCGGCGGTGCCCTCAGCGACGCAGTGGCCGCTCTCAGTGTGCTCGGCTACAAGACCGCCGAAGCAGACAAAGCCGTTCGCCAAGCCATGATCGCTCTCGGCGGAGAAGCCTCCACCGAGCAGTTGATCAAGCACGCGTTAGGCCGCTGATTCTCAGCAATCCATTCAGCCCAGCTCAGCGCTGGAACTGAAATGCGGTCATTGCCTCTTCGCGCAATCCCTCGGGGGAAACCCAGCGGGCATTTAAACTGCGCACCTCAAGAGGGGTGGCTGGCTCCATTTTCCAGGCATCAATCTCCGTCCGCTCAATCGGAGCAAACTGGAGCTGCGTCATCCATGCGAAGGAATCATCCACGCCCTTCATGCCGGGCAAGCGGGTGGACGCTTCATCTTGATTGAGCACGAATACTGTCTGGTAGGCCTCGTCGTCACGGTTGGTGAGGGAGGCCGATTGAGCGATACTGGGAGCAATCGTGGCCTCACGGGCGGATTCGGATCCATCCACATTCACGGAGCCGTTGGTGCCAAAATAAGCGACGAAGGCGAAACACGCGGCTGCGAGTCCGGCAACGGCTCCACCCCAGGTTCGCCAAATAGGACGCACGGCGCGCTCGGCAGGTTGGAAATCCACCACGCTGGCAACGTCAGATTGGGCGGCCGCGACCAAGTCGGCCACGCGTGGTTGCGGGGCTTCGGTCTCGGCGAGCAGTTTCTGGGTAGCCCGCTCCATTTTGCAATATTGGGCGTAAATTCGCTGGCGTTCGGGACTGCTCGCGATCGCCTCCTCAATTTCTTGGATCTCTGCACCGACCAATTCGCGGTCGATGTAGAGATTTAGCATCTCGATAAAACGTTCGTGGTTCATTGGAAATCTTCCACCATTTTGCTGCGCAGGCTTTCGCGGGCACGGGCAATCCGGCTTTTGACGGTGCCGATAGATATGGTCAAAATATCGGCAATTTCTTCGTAGGTTAGGTTTTTGACGTTACGGAGAACGAGGATCTCGCGGTGCTTGGGGCTGAGTTTTTCCATTCCCTCGGCAATGTTATCGACCAACTCTTGGGTGATGGTCGCATCTTCGGGGGTTTCACTCTCTGTAACGAAAATTTCTGACAATGGCGTGGAATTGTCATCGCCGACGGGTTGGTCGAACGAGATGGTTTTGTCGCGTTTGCGGCGCCACCAATACCAGTAGCGGTTCCGGGCCAAATTCGTGGCAATTTGATAGAGCCACGTTGAAAATGCTGAGTCTCCTCGGAAATTAACCAAGCCGCGATGGGCACGTATAAAGGCATCTTGTGTAACCTCTTCCGCGTCTTGTTGGTTTTTCAGGAGTTGGTGAACCATCGCATATATCCGATCCCAGTAGCGGCTCACCATTTCCTCGAACGCCGCCTGGTCTCCATTTTTGAAACGGAGGACAAGAGCATGATCAAGGGCGACTTCCTGAGCTTTCGTAGACATAGGCGTTGTTTTCTTGGGACGGGGTGTGTCGGTGTTTGTTCCCATATGTCTACAGATTTTCAATATAGGCGTTAAATCGCCCCAAACCAAGGAAATCACAGTCAAATTCGCCGTCAAATGGCGACAGCAACAAAAAGGACTTGCCTAACCAACAACCGGAACCGTATCTCCGTTCTTCCTTCGGGGAATGGGTCGATAGCTCAATCGGTAGAGCAGTTGACTTTTAATCAATTGGTTCAGGGTTCGAGTCCCTGTCGGCCTACCATTCCTAACCTGACGAGCGGCGGAAATGAATTCGAGAGGGAATCCGCTGTCGGATGCGGTTTTTTCTCGCGATCTCGGAGTGTTTCTCGTGTTTTGAGCGTCGCTTAACCCAGCACGGCTTGGAATTTACGCATTCTACTTATCTCATGCACCGTCTATTCATCATTGAAGATCAAACCGCCATCCGCGAGATGCTGGTGGAGATTTTAAAGACTGAACCGGACTATGAGTTGATCGGTGAGAGTGGTGACGGCCAAGGCGCCCTCGCCCTTTGTCTCGAGTTGAAACCCGACCTCTTAGTGCTCGATGCCAAATTACCCGGCTTGAACGGAGTGGATTTGCTCCGCCGCGTGGCTCGTCAACTTCCCGCCATCCGCGTGCTGGTATTCTCCGGTTACGAAAACCCGGTCCTGGTGCGCGAGATGCTTGAGGCCGGCGCTCACGGCTTTGTGGAAAAGACGGCTGGCCTCTTCGAATTTAAGAAAGGTCTCCACACCGTCGCCAGCGGTGGCACTTACTTCGGCCCTTCCGTGGCCGCATTGATGCGCGATGTGGTGGCAAACCCGGCCGCGAGCCAGACCGCTGATTTCCTGACCGAACGCGAACGCGAAATTTTGCAGCTGGTGGCCGAAAGCCACAGCACCAAGGAAATCGCCCTGAAGTTGAGCATCAGCGTGAAGACGGTGGACAACCACCGCACGAATTTGATGCGGAAGTTAAATCTTCACGACGTCGCCAGTCTGACCCGTTACGCGGTGGATATCGGCCTGATCGAATCCAAGACTACGAACTAGACCGCTGCTTCGCGGAATCTTCGTTCCAGCAGTTGGAGGACCTCGGGGGATTCGCCGATCGGTTGCG
>JABIRI010000334.1 GCA_018667915.1 Opitutaceae bacterium
CAGAGCATGTTTTCGCGGCGGACGAGAGTGAACTCGGCGAGTCGGGTGAGTCCGCCGAGTTCGAGAGAGGTTTCGACGACGTAGCGCGTTTCGCGTTCGCCGTTACTGGAGCGGATTTTGGTGGTGCGAGCGATCGCTGCGGTGATCCATTTACGTCGCCGTCGATGCTGGTTGCTCAGCACCACGTCGAAACGGATTTTTCGGCCCGGAAGCAGTTCGATTTGGTCCACGTCCAACGCGGAGGTTTTGGCGCCTGTATCAATTTTGGCGCGGAGCGTGGGAATTTTCCAATCTGGCAGGGCAACGGATTCGCGCCAACCGACGACGATTTTAGGAGAGGAGGGCATAAGGCGGATCGGCACACGGACGATCGACGGTTAGATTTGGTGGAAGTCGGATTGTATTAGCAAGGATCTCGAATGGGTTTTTCGAGTCTCGCTTCACTGGGGCAGAATCGACAATTTCGCCGGCTCGATGCGTTCCGCTGTCATATATGTCGTTGCTGTGTTGGTTGCAAATCTCACTGCGACCTGGTTTATTCCGCTGCCTGTGTTCGGGCAGGTGGCCGTGGGCACGTTCATCTTTGGCTTCACCTTCACCCAACGCGATCGCATGCACCGCAAGGGGAGGAAGTTCGTGTATTCAGTGATCGCGGTAGCAGCTTTGTTGAGTGCGTTGCTATCGGTGGCCGGGCAAGTGCCAGCCCGGATTATTATCGCTTCGGTCATCGCCATCTTGATCGCCGAAACGGCGGACACTGAAATTTACCAGCGCCTGCTCGCTCAATCGTGGTGGCACCGGGTGCTCAAGTCCAACGCCGTGAGCATCCCGTTGGATTCTCTCTTCTTTAACCTGGTCGCGTTTCTCGGGGTATTGGAACCGAGCATGTTGGTTTCATTGATAATTGGGGAGATCGTAGTGAAATTCGCCGTGGGAGCGGTGACCGCCATCTGTCGTGGGAAACAAGATCGCGCGACCATCCCGCCGGCCGTCGATCAATGAACCAAAATTGGGATTCACAAATATATAAAAAAGAATGTTTAACCGATGTATGTCACCATAATGGTGACATACGTTTTTTGCAGGTCACGGGGTGAAGATATGGGGTTAGACGACGGAGTCGGAGGGGAGTGGGGGCGGTCGGCGGGGCGGCCGGATGCGGTGGAGTTGGCGGCGGGCGCGGATGAATTGCAGGCCGGCTCCAGCGGTTGCGACCGCCGCGAGCGCAACGGCCCAGCGGGGGCCAAAGGCGGCGGCGATTCCGCCGAAGGCTAGGCTGCCGAGTGGGAACATGCCTTGGCCCATGGCGAAGAGTCCCATGACGCGGGAGCGCTTGTCGTCCGCGACTTGAGATTGGATGAGCGTATTGTTGCCCGCCATACAGAGCACGGTGCCGAAGCCGGTGCCCATCATGCAGATGATGGTGAGCCAAAACCAGGGGCTGAGCGCGACGCCGAGTTGGCCGAGCGCGAGTGAGAACGAGCCAATTAAAATCCAATTAGCGAGCCCGTCGGGCGAAGGGCGTCGAGCTAACATGACCGCGCTGACTAAGGCACCCGCGCCGACGGATGAAAACAGAAGGCCGAGGGTTTTGCTGTCACCGCCGAATACGTCGCGGGCGAATATGGGAGCGAGCGTGCTGGAGGCAAATCCGGCGAAGGCGATCATGGGGATCATGATCAGTGAGGCCTGCAGCCCGGGAGTGCGCCGGACGTAATTAACGCCAGCGCGAAGGTCGGCGAAGGGGGAGTTGCGGCGCTTGGATTTGCTGCGCCGACGCGGCAATCGCATCGCGAGGATGGACGTTAAAATCGCGGCGTAGGAGGTCGCGTCGATCAGGTAGCACACGCCGGGACCGGCGGTGGCGATGACGATTCCGGCGATGGCGGGACCCACCAAGCGCGCGGCGTTAAAGAGCGAGGAGTTGAGTGCGATGGCGTTGGGCAGGTCTTCTTTGCGATCGACGAGATCGACGATGAAAGCCTGGCGGGTGGGAAATTCAGCGGCGTTGATGAATCCGCGAATGGTGACGAGGATCAGCAGTCGCGTGACGGTGATTTCACCGATCAACGTGAGGATGGCTAGGGTCGCGGCTTGAGCAGCGCAGGCGCAGTTGAGCCACCACATGAGGCGCTGCCGTGGAAGTCGGTCGCCCAGGAGCCCGCCTAGGGGGGCGAGTAACAGGACGGGGATCTGATTGGCGAACGGAAGGAACCCTAGGTAGAAGGCGTTGTTGGAGAGCTCGTAGATCAGCCAGGCGGAAGCGGTGAGCGTCATCCAATTTCCGAGCATCGAAAGTCCCTGACCCGCGAAGAACAACCGGTAGTTGGTCGAGTTGAGGGCGCGGAGGGAGTTCGAAAATTGCACGGGAGGGAAGGACCATCCTCGCGATCGGGGCGTGAGGTCAAAAAAAAGCGACCCCGCCGGTGAAGGCGGGGCCGCTGAAAGTATTATCAAACTAGGCCGGCTAGTTTATTAGAACAGGAGCTTGAAGCCTGTCTGGATACGCCAGCGGGAGAGCTGAGCGTAGCGACCGGTGCGGGTGCTGGTGCCACGACCTCCATTAAAATCATAGGCAATCTGGGATCCATCTGGGCTGATGGTGCCGCTTGCAACAGCGAGAGTGCCAAAAGGAACTTCGTCGATAATGCCCGACTTGGAGTTCAGCAGGTTCGCTACGTTGAGCACATTGAGGAAGATTTGACCACGAAGACGACCGCGCAGAGGAACGTTCTGCGTGATGTTCAGGTCAAAGTTGTTCCTCCAGTCCGTGCGCAGACTGTTGCGTCCGACGACTTGACCCCGTTGGACACCCAAGGAATCCAGATAGGTAAACATTTCCGTCAGGCCGCTGGAATTCGCGGTGTCGATGATCGAGTCGTTCGGTCCACTCGGAACATAGAAAAGATCGTTATCGAAGTCCGCGTCGTCGCCGTTGTAGTCATTGTCGAAAAGCAGACTGTAGTTTTGTCCGCTTTGACCAATATAGGTGAGGTTGAAGTTGGTGTCCCAACCGTCAGCCAATTCCATGTTGTAGGTCAGGCGAGCCAGCACGCGGTGTTCTGTCTCGTAGGCCGAGGTGCCGAGCTCCGGAGTATTTTGATTGTAGATCGGATTTCCTGCGAAGTTGGACCACGCGGTAGAGCTACCTTGATTGGAGATGTCCTTGGAATCTCCGTAGGTGTAGCTGACATCGGTGCTCCAGTTGTTTCGCATGTTGCGACGAATGCCGAAGGTGTAGTTGAGGCTTTCGCCCTTGCTAGCGTTGTTGAGCTGATAGACGTCGTTGTAGGCGGCCGAGTTGCCATTGGAGGCGGTGCGTAGGGAGCCTGCGAAGCGGGTGCGGCCATCTGGAGTCGTTCCGATTTCACGCAAGTTAATGTTGCTGGTGTAAATCGAGGTATTGGCCCTCGTTACCAGCATTTCGGCGTAAGCCATCCAGGGGCTTTCCGAGCTGAGTCGATGCTCAATATTCAGGTTACCCTTCCAAATGGAGGGGAGATCGAAATCTGGAGCGAGCAGCGCAATCGTGGAACGACCAGCACCGAGTTGATCTTGAGAAACGAACAACACGGGGTTCTCGGGATCAAAATCGTTGTCGAGGTAGCCCTTGAGTCCGCCACCATTGGCCCGATCGTTGCCAGAGGGAGGGGAGAAGAAGTCCGTCGAGTTGAGTCCGGTGTTGGAGTAGGCGTTGGAGACCCACACCCACGGATTACGGCCCATGAATAGCCCCAAACCGCCGGTAATTTTGGTCAGACCGTCATCATCGACATCGAGCTGAAAGCTGAAGCGTGGTGCGAGCAATTCGGAGCCGTCCATCGTGTTGGTGTTGGGCGTGCCGAAGATCTGCTCAAACGACTGTCCGCCGCGGCCTGGATTTTCGGATACGGGGCGATCCGTGGTCACGTAATCGTAGCGGAGACCGAAGTTCACCGTGAGCCGGTTATTCACATCCCACGTGTCCTGGATAAAGAGGCCGTTGGTGGTAAAGTCGGATTCGGCGGCGAGAGGGACTCCTTGGACACCGACGGAGCGGCGGAAGAACTGGATTTCGTCGGCGTAAAAGTCTGCCACGTTGTCAAACGTCATTTCTCCGAAGGTCTGTTGCAGGAACAGATTTACGAAATCGGACTCTTCGCGATCGAATCCAAAGGTGATCGTGTGGTCGCCCGTGAAATAATCGGCGGCGAGGTAGATGTTGGTGACGTCGGTCGCCAACTCGTTGGAGTGACGAGAGTCATCGCGTCCGAAGTAGAGCTCGCCGCGGCTGGTGGGTGCGCCGGAACGGGTGGTGCCGGGGAAGTCGTCGATCACAATTTCAGGAAAGACGTTGGGGTTGCCCGGGAGGCTGATGAATTCGGATTGACCGTAGCGGAACTCGGTCCGCCAGTTGTCGCCCCAGTTGGAGAACATTTGGAAGACGACCGATTCATTGGTGCGATTGTCCGTATACCAATGAGAAGTCAGGTTGGTTTCAGGCTGGGATGACGAAAAGTCGTCGTATTCGGAGAACTGGGGTTGATTACCTTTGGTTTTGTTCCAACGCAAAGAAGCGCGGTGGTCTTGGTTGATGATCCAGTCCAGTTTTACGAGAGACTTTTCATCAGCGAGTGGAACGGTGGCACCGGCGGGGAGCCCCCATGTTCCCGGATCGAATCCGTATTCGTTTTGGACGAATGCAATAGTTCGCTCGAGTTCGGCGGGGTCTGGAATAAATCCAGGAGTCGGGCCGGCGGTGTTGCGCTCGAGTTCTTCATAAGAGCCGAAGAAGTAGAGTTTATTGGGAATGATTGGACCGCCCAAGGTCGCTCCCCAGGTGGTTTCTTCAAACACATCATCGAGTCCAGAGATCGGATTCTCTCCGCGAGTGTTCTCATCTTCATGGAAGTAGTAAACAGATCCGGTGAAGTCGTTGGTGCCACTTTTGGTGACGGCGTTGATAGATGCTCCGGTGAAGCCCGATTGGCGCGTGTCGTAGGGAGAAACTTCGACCGCGATTTCATCGATCGTATCCATCGAAATCGGATTGGCGAGAGCGGGGCTACCGTCTGATCCGAGGCCAAACTGGTCGTTAATCCGCACCCCATCGATCTGGAAGCTGTTCATCTTAATGTGCTGCCCGGCAGCTGAGATACTTCCAGCACCCGAAGAGGCGTCCAACATCACAACGCGAGGATCAAATTTCGCGATATCATTGAACGAACGATTCGCTTTCGGCGTGGTGAGAATTCCGTTTTCACCCAGAACCGTGCCTACGCCGGCACTGCCGTTGCCGAAGGCAAGTTCACCACTTTCTTCCACGGTGAAAGCTTCCAAAGTCACTACCGACTCATCGGGCTGCAAAATGAAGTCCGCCTCGTAGGTGCGACTCAATTCGAGCGAAACGTCGCGCTCTCCCTTTGGGGTATATCCGACGGATCGGACCAGAATGGTGTAGGGACCGCCGACTCGCAGGCCGCGAAATGTGTAACGACCGGAGCTGTTCGTCGTGGTGGTTTGCACGCTACCGGTTGGCTCGTGCGTAACGGTGATTTCAACTCCTGGGATTCCGTTTCCTGTGTTTCCGGTGATTCTTCCTTTTAATGCGGAAGAGGTAATTCCTTGACCGAACATGGAGCTCTGGAAGAGCACCACGAATGCAGTCAGCATGCACACCCAGCTAAAGGGTGATCGTCTGTTTGTTGATAAGTTGTTCATTTGTTCTAGCGGGCTTTCATTTGTTTGCATTTCTGCCGCGCGGTTCGATTTGGGCCGAGACTGCTCCCGGTGACTTCAAACTGAGTCTCCTCAAGGCGGAGAATCACAATCAATTTCTTGTTTTGCTAATTTGTAGTTTTGTTTTCGAGCATTTCACTCGAGGAGGGCTATTGTCCTCTGGAGAACGAAATGCGGATTAGTCCCTCGAGTTGCTCTTCCGTTCGCGGGGGGTCAAGGCCGACCTTGCAACGTCGCCAATACGATAAGGGATAGTTTCACGAATGTTACGTCATATTAGAATAACGCGTCGATTTCCCACAATTTGAGAAGCTTCGCTCCGAGCGGAGAATCAAAATACCCTTGGAATTGGGATTTAGCGCGAGATGTCGGCCTGAGTGAGGATCCGAAAACCGCTGTTGTTCAACGCTTGAGCGGCGACATCGGCATCCTCGACGTTGATGACCACTCCATTTTTTTCCGAAGGCCGCACGAGGAAGCTGTAGACGTAGTGGATATTAATTTCTGCTTCCAGCAGGGCGCCCAACACGTCCTTGATGCGGTGTTCACCTTCGATTTCGGTGGCGAGCACGCTGACCTCGGTGAAGGGGAAATCGTTGTTGATCATGAGTTCCCGAGCGCGATCAGGATCGTCGACAAGGAATCGCAGAATGGAGCTGTCCGTCGTATCCAAAACCGTCAGTGCGACGATGTGAACGTCGTGGGCCTGAAACACCGAGCAAAGATCGTAGAGTCGCCCGACTCGATTTTCGGCGAAAACTGAGAATTGCTTAACCGGATCCAGGGCGATTGCGGTGGTGAACTCCGACATGAGGCGAAGTCAAAACGGTCTACGTCTGAGGGTCAATCGCAGGCCAACCACGGGGTAGCTTCGCGCCCAAAGTGCAAAAGGCACGCAGGGAAGAGCACGGATTGATGAGTCGGTTTCTCGCGAATCGGTTTTACTCACTTCCGCAATGTTTCCACCTTCAACTGAAATGCCTTCTTCGAAAAACGCGCAGCCTCTCAGCACGAATAAAAATCTCCTCAAGTGGGTCGAAAAAATGGCGGTGCTTTGCCAGCCTGAGGCGATTCATTGGGTGGATGGCTCGCAGGCCGAATACGATGCTTTGTGCGACGCGATGGTGGAGGGCGGCACGTTCACCAAGTTGAACGAAGACCTCTGGCCGGGTTGTTTTTATGCGCGTTCGGATGCTTCGGATGTCGCCCGCGTGGAAGACCGCACCTTCATATGCTCGTTGTCCAAAGACAGCGCGGGACCGACTAATAATTGGGAAGACCCCTACAAGATGCGGCGCAAGTTGAAGGGAATTTTCAAGGGCAGCATGAAAGGACGCACGATGTATGTGTTGCCGTTTAGCATGGGACCGGTTGGTTCACCGATGTCGCAGCTTGGGGTGGAGTTGACCGATTCGCCCTATGTCGTGGTGAACATGCGCATCATGGCGCGGATTGGTAAGGATGTTTTTGCCGAAATCGATAAGAACGAAAAACGGGTGGTGCCGTGTGTGCACTCGGTGGGCGCACCGTTGGGGGAAGGCGAAGCGGACGTCGCTTGGCCGTGCAACAAGGAGAAGTATATCGTTCATTTTCCGGAGACCCGGGAGATCTGGTCATATGGCTCGGGTTACGGAGGAAATGCGCTGCTCGGAAAGAAGTGTTTCGCTTTGCGTATCGCATCCAACATGGCGCGAGACGAAGGGTGGATGGCCGAACACATGTTGATCCTTGGCGTCGAGGATCCGCAGGGCGAAAAAACTTATGTGGCGGCCGCATTCCCGAGTGCTTGTGGCAAAACGAATTTTGCGATGCTCATCCCGCCGAAGCCATTGGCCGAAAAGGGCTGGAAGGTTTCCACGGTCGGTGACGACATTGCTTGGATCAAACCCGACGAAACGGGAAAACTACGGGCGATTAATCCTGAGGCAGGGTTCTTTGGGGTGGCTTCTGGCACGTCCGCGCAGACCAATCCCAATGCGATGAAGTCTTTGGCCAAAAACGCCATCTTCACCAACGTCGCTCTCACCCCCGAAGGCGGGGTGTGGTGGGAAGGCATGACGGATGAGCCCCCACCTCAATTGACCGACTGGAAAGGCAACGCGTGGACTCCAGATAGTGAATCACCGGCGGCGCATCCCAACGCCCGTTTCACCGCCCCGGCATCGCAGTGTCCAACGATTGACGAAGCCTGGGAAGACCCGAGTGGCGTGCCGATTTCGGCCATTGTTTTCGGCGGCCGTCGTGCGACGACCATGCCGCTCGTCTACCAGGCTTTCAATTGGTCGGGCGGCGTTTATATGGGCGCGACGATGGGATCGGAAAAAACTGCGGCGGCGGCCGGCAAGGTAGGCGAAGTGCGTCGTGACCCGATGGCGATGTTGCCCTTCTGCGGCTACAACATGGGCGACTATTTCCGCCACTGGATCATCATGCAGAAATCACTCACCGAGACCCCGCGGGTCTTCAATGTGAATTGGTTCCGCAAAGATGATGACGGTAAGTTCCTCTGGCCGGGATTCAGTGATAACATGCGGATCCTGCAATGGATCGTTGATCGGGCCCGTGGACGCACCGCCGCCAAGGAGACGCCGCTCGGATGGCAGCCCAAATACGAGGACATCGATTGGACGGGTCTCGATTTTTCGGAAGAGGAATTCCGTTCACTTCAGTCGGTCGACCGCGATGCCTGGCGCCGCGAAATCATCGGCCACGAAGAGTTATTCCTGACCCTTCACGATCACCTGCCCAAAGAGTTGGTCTACGAGCGCGAACTCCTAATCTGCCGCCTGTAATCGGGGAGTATGGATGCGATTGGCTGTAGCCGGGCTCGGCGAGCCCGGTGCGGGGGCGTGAAAACGGTGAGGGAGGATTCCGGTGGCGATGGCCCCGGCTACAACACAAGCGCGCGATTTGATCAGGCGGGGAAGGGAGGGCCCGTAGCGACCTCGGCCGCTAATCAATTTTACCCGGGCCAGGTTGCCCAGCTGGGGAGCGTGGGCCAAGGGGCGCAGGCGAGGAAGATAGCCACCATGATGAAGGCACAGATCAGGCGCCCTCCGGTCGACAGGATAAATCCGACGGCGGCGCCGAAGCCGGCGCGTAGGGACTCCTGACGCGTGCGTTTGGCGGCGTATTTTTCAGCGACGACCGCGCCGAAGATCGTGCCTAACAAGAGGGCGGGAAGGGAGAAGAACATGCCGATGAATGCTCCGCCGGTGGCGCCCGCCATGCCCCATTTGGTTCCACCGAAGAGTCGCGTGCCGATCAGCACGCCGAGAAAATCGATCACGACCGAAGAAAACCAAGCCAGTCCGATCCAGCCCAACACGCCCCAAGACAGGGATCCGGGTAGCACGAGCGCGTGAATCACGAACGCCAACAGGATCAAGGTGGTGCCGGGAATCAACGGCACCAGCACGCCGACCAGACCGGCCATAACGAAGAGGGTAGTGAAGATCCAAACGGTGATTTCCATGCAGCGAGCACACCCTGACAGGCTCTGAAGTCGCAGCGAACTGAAATTTTCTGATAATTAAGCGAGATTTTAAGAGTCGTAACCTATTTATTTGTAGTGTTATAGATCAGCTCTCTCGCCAACGACCCGTTAGAGAGTAAATATCTGCAACTGGCGACGCTTCCGCCGTGTTCTTCGCATGAACAATGAAACTCCAGTTCAAACCGAAACTACGGGGACTATGACCCCGGTCGATTTCACGACATTTATGCGAAACTATCAGGACATGGTCTATTCAACGGCAGTGCGACTGTTGGGTAATGACGCCCAGGCCGAGGACATTTCTCAGGAAGTGTTCCTGAAGGCCTATGAGCGTTACGATGACCTAGGCTCGAGTCCCACGGCGGGTGGTTGGCTAAAGACCGTGACCACGAACATGGCGATCAATCATCTGCAACGTTACCGCAAACGCTGGAGCTTTTTCTCCGATCTCGTGCACCGCGATGGTGACGGCGAAGATTCGGGTGAAGTGGAATTCGCCGCGCCGGATGGCGATTTTCTGGCCGACCTTGATCAAGGCGATCGCCGCGAGTAGGTGGAACGCGCTCTCGATGAGTTACCCGACCATCAACGCATCCCACTCGTGCTTTATCATTTCGAAGACGAACCCTACGACGACATTGCTCGTCGGCTGGGAGTCTCACTCTCAAAAATTAAAACCGACATCCTTCGTGGACGCACCGCGCTGGCGCAGATATTAATGCGCAGCGGCACCGCACACGAAACCCTGACCCCTCAACTCTGAAGACCATGGCTCGTCTCACTCCCGAACAACTCGAACAGAAAATCCACGCGGTGCTGCGTGAGCAACCCGCGCGTCGTGCGCCGATGTCGCTCGAACAGCGCGTGCTTGGAGAAATCGCCCGCCGTCAAGCTCTACCATGGTGGCAACGCAGCTTCGTTTACTGGCCCAACTCCGTGCGTCTCGCCTTCCTAGTCATCGCGACGGGAATCGCGGGAGCGGTGCTGTTGTTCTCGATGCAACTCCTCGGTTTGGTCAGCGCCGATTCGGTCACCCAGATCGTGGAGCCTGTGCAAGGCGCCTGGAACACCTTGCGAGTCGCGGGTTCGACCATCGGTGGCCTAATCGCGCCGAACATGCCGGAACTGAATGCCACCTACCTCTATGTGGGGCTTGCCGTCGTGGGCGGGGCCTACGCCGTGATGCTCGGCTTAGGCGCGACCGCCTATCGCCTCCTTTGGCAAAACCGCTGATCCCTTTAACCTCTCTTTATTTTCGTTATGAAACTCGTTAGAATCCTCTCCTCCCTTGCCGGTGCGGGCATCGTAGTGGCCTTGACCATGGCGCTCGCGCTGCCGGCGCAAGAGCATCCCCCTCAACCCTCAGATCCGACCCCAGCACCGGAAGCTCCCGCTTCGGCGCCGGATGTTCCGGAAGCTCCTGAAGCTAACGTCGAATCTGGCGAAGATGCGGAATCGGAAATGCGTGAGCTGGGCAACGATGTCGAAGTCATCGAGACTGAGATTGCGTCGTCGGCTTCCGATGTAGCGGAACAGATCGTCGAAGCCATCCAGGAAGAACTGGGAGGAGTGGTTTCGGTCACGGTCCAGTCCGACGAAGACAGCGATGCCGAGCCGAAAATGGAACGCCGCGAAGGCCGTGGACGATCGGGCAGTTCGCGCGAAATGGTGCAATTTGGTTCGAGCGCGCATTTGCCAGCAGGAGAGGTGGCTCAGACTGTGGTAGCGATCTTTGGAGACGTCGTGATTGATGGCGAATCCAGGAACGAAGCTGTCGCCGTCATGGGGAATAATACGGTCAACGGTAAGGTTGGAAATGAGGTTGTCGCGGTGCTGGGTGACGTAACCATCAATGGCGAAGTGGGACACGAAGTCGTCGCGGTGATGGGCAGTGTTTTTCTGGGACCGGAAGCTGTCGTAAATGGCAATGTGGTTTCCGTGGGCGGTCGCGTTGATCGTGCGCCGGGTTCCGTGATTAAAGGCGATATCAACCAAGTTGAGATTCCGGTCATCGGTGCTGAGCTTGGTGAAGGCGTGAAGGCGTGGGTGCACCATTGCTTGCGCTACCTGCGCCCCTTGGCGTTTGCCGAAAACTTGGGCTGGTTGTGGACGATCATGTTGGCGGCACTCGGCTTCTACTGTCTGCTCGCATTGATGCTGCCCGATGTGGTGCGACGCAGCGCCGAAACCATGGAGACCTATCCAGGAATGTCGCTTCTCACGGCCGTATTGTCGGTCGTGATCACTCCGATCGCGATGATCGTATTGTCGGTGACAGTGGTCGGTCCATTCGTTCTCGGCTTACTGCTCTTCTGTATCGGCCTCTTTGGCAAAGTGGTCTTCCTGGCGTGGCTGGGGCGCCGGATTACGCAGCCTGCGGGTTGGAAGATGCCCGCCTTGGCCGTGCTCATTGGCGGTGTGATTACACTGGGAATTTATCTGGTGCCAGTCCTGGGATTTGTTTTCCAAAAACTCAGCGGCTTCCTCGGCACGGGAATCGTGATCTACACGATTATATTGGCGATGAAGCAAAACGCCGCCGACCAACCGGCGCCACCTGCACCCTCTCCGCAGGAGGAGACGGTTCCTCCGCCTGCGCCCGGTGCTCCTGCCTCGGGCGCGGCTACGGGAGCCGAAATGGGCGCGGCAGCCATAGGTGGTTCGATTATTTCTGATTCTGCTTCGACTCCGATGGCGTCGTCGTCGGCTCCCTCGTCAACGGCGACAGGAGGCGTTCCGCCTATTCCGCCGCCGATGCCTGCGCCACCGCCACCGATGCAGCAATCGACGCTGCCACGAGTAGGTTTTTGGACCCGTTTTGCAGCAACATTGATTGATATGATCGCATTGGGTATCGCGGTCGGAATTCTCAATCTGGGGGATTATTTCCCTCTGGTCGCGACCGCTTACTTCATCGTGTTGTGGTCGTTGAAAGGCACGACATTGGGCGGCGTCATTCTGGGTATCAAGATCGTGCGCCTCGACGACAAACCGGTCGATTGGGCGGTGTCGTTGGTCCGTAGTTTGGGGGCCTTTTTATCCCTCTTCGTGGTGGGACTCGGATTCGTCTGGGTCGGCTGGGATCCGCAACGCCAGTCTTGGCACGACAAGATCGCGGGCACTACGATTGTGAAGATGCCCAAGGGTGTATCATTAATTTAAGTTGGAGTATTTATTATGAGTTTTTTCGCTTCTTTCCTCCTCTGGTGCCTACTGTTTGTGGTGTGTTGGCCGCTCGCGATACTCGCGGTGATGATTTACCCAATCGTCTGGCTGCTGCTGGTGCCATTTCGACTGCTGGGAATGGTCGTCACCGGGGTGTTTCGGTTCCTGCAGGCGATTATTTTGCTGCCGGCTCGATTGCTCGGTTGGCGTCCCGCGGTGGCGGCTTGAGTCATTTAAAAGGTGACAGTGGAATGCTGTCGCTGGAATGCTCTTCGCCATGGCCAAGCCACTGGTAGGAATAATTATGGGCAGCACCTCCGATTGGGAGACGATGCAGCATGCCGCCAATACTCTGAGCGAACTCAAGGTTCCCTTTGAGAAACACGTAGTGAGTGCTCACCGCACACCGGACCGCATGTATGATTATGCGCGTAAGGCGGAGAAGCGCGGATTGCGGGTAATCATCGCCGGAGCGGGTGGGGCGGCCCATTTGCCTGGTATGACAGCGGCGTTGACGCCGTTGCCGGTTCTCGGCGTGCCGGTTGAGTCGCGGACGTTAAAAGGGCAGGATTCGTTGCTCTCGATTGTGCAGATGCCGGGAGGTGTTCCCGTGGCGACTTTCGCGATCGGCAAAGCGGGGGCGATTAACGCGGCGCTATTTGCGGCGGCTCAATTGGCCCTTGGCAGCAAACGGATCAAAGCCAACTACGAAGCGTTTCGCGCCAAGCAGACGGCGACGGTTTTGAAACAAAAACTTCCGGCGTAGCATCGTTTTGGTCTTTCCGCATTTATCGGAATAGCGTTTCAGCGTAATAGTATGATTCCTCCCGGCAGCACAATCGGTGTCCTAGGCGGCGGCCAACTCGGTCGCATGTTGGCGCATGCCGCGACGCGGTTGGGGTATCGACTGCATGTCTATGAACCGCAGGAAAATTGTCCGGCAGGGGAGGTTGCGACTCGCGAGTTTAACTCAGCCTACACCGACAAGGAGCGTTTGAAGGAATTTGCCCAGGGATGCGCCGCGATCACTTACGAATTCGAAAATGTGCCGGTGAAGCCGCTGTGGGCGATCGAAGATGAGGTGCAGTTGCGGCCGCATTGGGACGTGCTGGAAGTCTGTCAAAATCGGGCGCGTGAGAAGAATTGGCTGAAACGAAACAATATTCCGGTGGTGCCGTTTGCGGAGGTGGAGGCGGGCGGCGACTTGGCGGCGGGGATCCGCACCGTGGGACTACCCTGTGTCGTGAAAACAGCGGATTTCGGTTACGATGGGAAAGGGCAGTTGAAGGTCGCGAGTAAGGCGGATGTGGCCGCGGCGCAGAAAGCTTTCGCGAAGAGTCGGGCGGTGGTGGAGGGATTCATCGATTTCAAATGCGAGCTTTCGGTGGTCGTGGCGCGAAATGCGGATGGGCAGATGAGCACGTTTCCGGTCGCTGAAAATATTCACACCAAACATATTTTGGATTTTTCGATCGTGCCGGCCCGGATCGAAAGTGCCGTGGCGGAGGAAGCGGCCCAGTTGGCCTGTAATATTGCCGAGGCCTTTGGTCTGGTGGGATTGATGGCGGTGGAGCTGTTCTTGACCGACGACGGCAAATTATTGGTCAACGAGATGGCTCCGCGAACGCACAATTCTGGGCACTGGTCATTGGATGCATGTGTGACCTCACAGTTTGAACAGCAGGTTCGAGCGATCACCGGGCTGCCCCTTGGGTCGACCGAAATGACTGCGCCGGCTGCGGTGATGGTGAACATCTTGGGCGATGCCTGGAAATGGGACGGCGACGCGCTCGTGGGTAGCCCCGATTGGGCGCAACTCTTGGCTGATCCCCGGGCGAAGCTTCACCTTTACGGTAAAAGTGAACCGCGTCGCGCGCGGAAGATGGGGCATTTCACAGTGACCGGCCGAACCATGAGTAAAACGCTGGCACTGGCGCGAAGCTTAAAAGCGTCATTGAACGACTAGGTAGCGTTTGGCTGCGAGTTCTGCCACTGCTGGAGGTCCTCTGGCGTGTCCAGATCGAGAGACAGTTGTGGGAGGTCTACTCCCGCTATGTCTGCAGGATTTACGGCGGAGAAAAGCGCCCGGGCGCCCTGATCGCCTTCAATTCGGCTTAAGAATTCGAAGTGGCGCTGGTCGATTAAGCAGGGGGCCCCGGGATGGCCGTCGTATTGCGCGGCCACGATGCTGGCCGGAGTTGACTCCGCTGTCGCGACGAGCGCTTTGATCGCCCGGTGGTCGAGATTGGGCTGATCACACAGGGTAAACAATGCCGATCGAGCATCGGGTATGTTGCGCCCGATTTCGGCAAGTGCGGCGCGTATCGATCGAGACAAACCGTCGTTCCAGTCGGGGACGTCGACCAACTGGACAGCTCGAGAGCAAGAACTGAGGAGCGGGCGAATCTTGGCAGCGTGTGCCCCTAGAATTACCAGAATGTCGGTAATTTCGGGAACCGCGAGGAGGGCATCGACGGCTCGAACAATCAATGGCGAGCCGTCGATTTCGACGAGTTGTTTGGGATGGCCGAGGCGCTTTGAACCGCCCGCGGCCAGAACCACTCCCACGATTTTCCCGGCGCTGCAGGATTCAGACGTCATGGATGGGGCGATCGCGCTGCGAAAGAGGCTGGGCATTTCTTCCGTGCCGGTGGGCCTGAATCTCTGCGACGATTGAAAGGGCGACCGCGTTGGGGCCGTCTCCGCCCAAATCAAGGCCAATGGGATTATGCAGTTTTATGCTCGCAGGATCAAAACCGGCGTCGCGCAAAAGTCGTGCTCCCCGTTCTTTAGGACCTAGCAATCCCAGGAAGGGAAGATGCATGGGGACGAGGACCTTGAGGAGTGGTAGGTCGAAACGGTAATGGTGGGTCATCACGACCGCGGTCGTTTGGTCATCCCAAGTGAAGGCGGTCACCGCCTCCGTTTCGGGAATATTGATGACCCGATCAGCTCGGGGGAAACGTTTCGGGCGGGCGAATTCAGGGCGCGGGTCGCAGATCGAATTTTCCCAGCCGATTGCGTGAACCAGCTCGCTCAAAGCGATCGCATCGTCTCCTGCGCCAAATATAACCACATGGAGCGGAGGGGCAATTCTCTGAATCAAAACGCCTGGAGGTGCGACAGGCTCACCGGGCTCCAACGAGGTGCCTAGGGTGTTCGGTTCGCTTTCACTCGTCTGCCAGACAGTTCGCAGTGTTACGGTCTGCCGTTGCGCATGAGCCGCGCAAACCGAATGGGCCCATGGGGGGAAGGCATGGAGCTTTTCGAGGAGAATCTTTACGATCCCATGGCAACCTGTGCCGGTGCCCCAAAGCAGGTCATTCTCCGATTGGGTATCATAAGTGACCAAGTCGTAAGTTTCCGCGGATTGGAGTAGGGCGGTCGCGCGCTCTTGGAGATCCTGTTCCAGGCACCCTCCGCTGATCGATCCGGTCGCCGCGCCGTCTGGTGATATGAGGCGTCTGGCGCCTGTTCGACGGTAGGAGGACCCCTGAACATGCACGAGCGTCGCCAATATTTGGGGAAACGCTCCTTCAGCGCGAAGAATTTGGGCTATGGTGAAAATCTCGGTCAATGGCGTGTTTTGAGAAATCTCTAGGGTGAATTACTGGGATCGCGCCAATGAAAATTCATAAGATCAAATCCGTCAAATCGTGTTCCTCCTATGTAAGTGAGTCGTAAGTAGGCTTAAATTTCAGACTTGTGCATTTGGCGAGGCACTTATGGGTGACGACAAGATAACGCGGTTTTGTCGCTAAATCTTAGATCAACTACAACACAACTACATCAAATATGAACAACCTCCGATCGCGTAAGATCGCGTCCGGGGCTGCGCTTCTGCTCAGCCTATCCGGATTTGCCGTATCTACATTCGCGCAAGCGACCTCCGCTGAAGAAGAATCAGTGGAACTAGAAAAGTTCGTCGTAACGGGATCTTATATCCCTACGACCGAGACCTCGTTCTCTGCGGGCGTCTCGCCCGTCGTCAGACTCGACCGTCAAGTAATCGACCAAGTCGGCCTGACCACTGCGGCCGAACTCCTCCAAAAGATCACCGTCTCCAATGGTGGTTCGGTTCCGATCTCCAACAATGCCACGGGCTTCACCCCTGCCGGCACTTCCACCTCCCTCCGTGGTCTTGGTCCGGAAGCTACCCTCGTGCTCATCAATGGCCGTCGGGTTGCTCCTTATCCTGTAGGCACGAGCGGCACGACTGCTTTTGTCGACCTCAACTCGATCCCGCTCGCCGCGGTTAACTCGATTGAAGTCCTCAAGGACGGTGCATCCGCTCTCTATGGTGCTGATGCGGTCGCTGGTGTGGTTAACATCAAAATGCGTCGTGGCATGGATGGCACGGAAATGAATGTGATGTATGGTAATACCACTACAGCAGATTCCTCCGAGTTCACCGCCTCCCTCATTACTGGTGCCCAAACGGATAAGGCCAGCGTCATGATCGGTTTCAACTACTATAAGAAGAACCCGATTTTTAATGCCGACCGTTCCTACTCGGAAGTTCCTCCGTTCTTGAGCTCGAATTCCAGCCCGCTGAATCTCGAGATCACTCGGGAAGCAGCCTTGGAAGCAGGCGTGCCAGCTAGCGCTCTTCCTGCTGGTGACGATACGTTCTTTGCCGCCTCGCCAGCCGATGCGTCCAACGACGGTAACACCCCGGTGAACAACTACTTGTTCGGTCAGGGTCGCATTCATACCTTCAATTTCAATCGTGACTCGATGGCCTACCCAATTCGTAAGAATAAGGGTATCTTCGCCTTCGGTGATCGTAAGATCTTCGATACCGAAAATATTTCGATTTACGTCGATCTGTCTTATCAGAACACGTTCACGCAGAACGAACTGGCTCCTTCCGCTACCGGAAATTGGGGAAACCCTGGTGGTGTCGAGCTCGTAATTCCTGCTCGCACCGCCAACCCGTTGCCATTGCCTGACGGTCGCGCTCGCTCCGCGGTTGATGGTGCTTTCAATCCCTTCAATCCGTTCAACATAGATCTCACAGGCGGAACTCGCGCTCGTCTCTACGAGTTTGGTAATCGTATCTATGAGAGCGAAACCGACGCGTCGATGATCGCGTTTGGTATCAAGGGTGAGAATGTTTTCGACAAATGGAACTTCGACGCCACCTACAGCTATTCGGGCTTGGATGAGATCAGCCGCGGGACTTTGGTCTCGATCTCTCGTTTCAATCGCGTCGTGAATCAGAACGATCCGATCTTCGATCCCGCGAGTGATAGCTTCATCGGCACCACCACCCCTTATAACCCGTTCGGTTTCTGGGAAAACGAGATCGCCAACAACGCATTGGTGAGCGATTTCGCTTTGGTTTAGCCTAAGGATCGTAACGAATCCGAGCTTCAGCTCTTCAGCTTCGTTGCTTCCACCGGTGAGCTCTTCGAAATGCCTGCGGGACTTGTTGGTTTCGCTTTCGGCGCCGATGCCCGCCAAGAGACCCTCGACCAATACCCTGACCTCTCCGGTCTATCGGGTGATATCATTGGTTCTTCCACGGCCGCTACGACCAACGCCCAACGTAAGATCGCTGGTTTCTTTGCTGAAGCTCAACTGCCGTTGCTCTCCGGTGTTGAAGGAGCCCACGTTCTTTCCGCTGACTTGGCCGTTCGCCACGAGAAGTTCTTCACTTCCGATGTCGACACCACTGTGCCAAAGATTGGCCTTCGTTGGCAGCCGCTTGACGAAACGCTGACCCTTCGCGCCTCTTGGTCCGAAGGATTCCGCGAGCCGTCCCTTTACGAGCGCTATGCCACTCCGACGGCTTCATTGACCGCTGTCACCGATCCGCGTGATGGTAGCCGCGAGCCTGAGCAAGATGTTACCTTCGCTGGTAACCGTCGTTTGGCGCCGGAAGAAACCTCCTACACCAACATCGGATTCGTCTGGTCTCCAAATAACGATACCCTCCGCGGTCTCACTCTCGGTGTTGATTACTGGGACATCACCCGCGAAGGCACGGTTGAGTCTTCCGCCCAAGATACGGTCAACCGTTTCTTCGGTGTGGATCCCGATGGCGCTGCCGCTCCTGGCGGATTGCTGCCCGGTGAGAGCGTCGCTCTTGGAGCCAACGGATCGATCTTCCTCGTGAACTCGGTATTCTTCAATGTCGGTGAAACGGACGCTTCAGGTTATGACTTCAGCGCGAATTACGTGTTGAACACCGACAACATGGGACGTTTCGAGTTCAACGGTCTTGCGACTTGGCTCCAGAGCTATGATCGCGTGTTCACCGTTGGTGGCGCGGTCAACGATCTGATCGGCCAAGACGTAACCGGAACCGGTGACGACTTCTACATCGAGTGGAAGGGACGCTTCTCCGTAGATTGGAGCTTCCGCGATTGGAGTGTCTACATTGGTGCTAATTACACCGGTGGATATGACGATGCCGATTACATCCTCCCAGCATTCGATATCCTCGAATACCGTGGCGATGACACTTGGATCTTCGACGCTCAAGTCAGCTACAACTTCCGTGGCGATTACGGCCGCGCCGGTGCCCTCCTCAATGACACCAAGGTCACCTTGGGTGCCCGTAATCTGTTCGACCAAGATCCTCCTTTCGCTTCCGCGCTGTGGGGTAACTCGACTGGCTACCCTGGCTTCCTCTACAGCCCTGAAGGTCAGTTCGTCTACGTTTCTCTAAACAAGAAGCTCTGATCTAGAGTCCGACTCTTTTAATTTCAGCGCCCACCGGTTTTCCGGTGGGCGCTTTTTTTGTTTCGATTTTAAGGCCCTCGGGTAAGATTGAAGTCATGAGGCAGCTTACCCTTTTTCTTCTGGGTGTCGTTTTGGCACCGCTCGCGATTGGCCAGTCTTTCGAAGATCAATTATCGTCGGCCGAGCAGGAAATGATCGGACTGGACAAGCTTACTATTTCGGAGCGTGCCGCTCTGTTTGAAGTCATTGAGCGCTACAAAAACACCGGTGTGACGGCTGCTGTTGCGGAAGTAGAAAACAAGGCCCAAGAGGAGAAAGCTCAGGCCGTTGCAGCGGCTGCGGTAGCTGCAGTTGATGATTACAAAAAGACTGAGGAACCCGGAATGGTGGCGAAGGCCCTGGAAGTTTTCAAAAAAGAGGAAGCCGATAGGCAGCGAGAACGCTTCACTAGCGTTATCGTGGGCAAGTTTCGGGGATGGGAGGGCAATACCTCGTTCCACTTAGAAAATGGCGAGGTTTGGCGGCAGACCAACAATGACCGCTTTTATCCGAAAGCGGCGGAAAACGTGCCAGTGGCCATATACAAATCGGGCTCGGGATATTATCGCCTCCAGATCCTGGACGAAAAAAGTGCGTGGGTGACGGTGAAACGCGTTCGCTAGGAAAACGCTGATTGTAACTCACGTAGTGCCGCGCTTCAGCCGGCACTGAGAGCCGGCCGGCTAAAGCGCGGCGCTACGTCATCTGAAAGCCTGTCCGACCGGCTTTGCGGTGGGTGGGTCGGGACTTCCGCCTGCTTTTCCATTGCCTTGGGAAACGCTGAAAGATGTGTTTTTGCGGGAGTCAGCATATATGGAAGAAGCCTCGGCGAACCCGAGCGATATCCTCTTAGTAGTTTTGCTGCTCCGAAAACCGAGGTCGGCGATCCCGGCTGTGACAACATCGCTCAACTTTGTCGTTAAATCAGCGTTTCGCTAGTCCTTTGCAGTGTCGAAATCGAGCGCGAGTTCGGCGTTGTTTTTGGTCCATTCTAGATTCAACCATCCGCAGGCTGGGGCGGTGGTGCCCAACCGTTTCCGGGTCGCAATTCTCCAGCTCCGATTACTTCGAGTGACCAGCCCATCGGTAAGTTTGACCTGGCTGATGGCAACCTCTCCCACGCCGCGAAGTGCGATACGCAGGGGAAGCTCCACATATGCAATCGGCACGGACCAAGGACGTTTGATTTGCGAGCGTGGTTGGGCCGAGAGACTGCGGAACTCAATGGTGTGACGTTGGCGAAGATCGATCCATTCGCCGGATTCGTTTTGTTGTTGAATCACCACTGCGTTGGCTGCGGGACGCGTTGCGTGCACCGTCAGACAAAGTTGCCAGCGGCCGGCGATTGGCGAGGCCTCCAGTAGTTTTTCGGGATTACGAACTACCGCACTTAACCAGCGTTTCCATGCTTTGAGTTTTTGTTGATCCGCATCGATGATCCGATGATTCGCGCTGCATACATTTCGTTTTCGCGTCAGATCGTTCAACGCGGAAGCCGCTTGTTTACCTCGAATAATCTGTTGCTCGAATGCACGCGTCGCTTTCTGCATGCGCGCAAATAGATCCTTCAGCTTGGTTCGTTTTTTACGCTGCCAAAGTCGCCGGGCTTTGAGGACATCATCAGATGATGCTCGGACGAAATGTTCCCGTTCCGATAGATAGAGCCGCCACACCAAACTGCGTTTCAGTGGTTCAGAAATCTTGCGCTCAATCGCTCGCTTGAAGAATCGCGTTTCCGCTGCGGCGCGGGCGGAGCCTCCGTCGCCGTGAGCGGTATCCCAGAACTCGTTACGCTCGGCGCGCGCGTAGCCGGCGAAAGCGCGATCATCGCAGGCCAGGGCGAGATGGGCCTGAGAGGCGGCGTTTTTACTTCCGTGAACTCTCTCGAAACCTCGCCGAAGCAGGGTGCTCGCATCGGTTGCATCGCCCTCGAGCCAGAGTCCGGCGATGGCGGCATCGACGATGGTGGTCATCTCGGGGGTGAGGTGATTTGCCTCCCAGGAAGAAACGAGAAACCCGTGCGCCCCGGTGCGTTTGCAGCGGTTCCACCAAGAGACGGCGTTAGCGAGACGTTCGCCGAAGACGGGGAGGGGTTCGTGACGAAATGCCCCGTTCATCGGACAGCCCCAGTATTCGATCCCTTGGGCTGCCAACGCGGGGGCCAGATTGTATTCGGCAAAGTTGTAGAGTTCGAAGCGTGGATGCCGTCTGAATGCATGGTAATACCAATCGTAGGCCATTATCCCTGCCGGAAGTTGCGGGATGGCTTCGGGCAATAGAATCAACATGTCGGCCCAAATGGCGGTCTCCAGTCCGTGAGATTTGGCCAACCGGTGGAGCTGGTTCACCCACTGTGCGAAATATGAGGCGAGCCCGACTTTTTCTATTTCGCGCCGGCTGCGGGGGTGTTTCCCGAGATGAAATGATTCATCCAGACCGAAGTGAATCTTCCCGGCAGTGCATAGTGGCGCGAGGTCGGTCACCAGTTTTTCGGCGACGGCAAGTGCTTGAGGGTGACTGGGGCAGATTTGCCCAACGGGTAGGGCGGCTCCGTCGGAACCGCGGAGCTCGTTCAGGTCGCGCCACGGGTCGGTTTTGATAAGGTATTGGGTGTGGCCTAAAAGGTTCGCGATCGGGACCACCTTGATTCCGCAATCCGTCGCCGCGGAGACCAGCTGTTTGAATTGTTTCCATGAGTAGGCATCCCGCCGAGCGACTCCCGGCAGGCTGGGGTAATCCACGGCGTCTTCGAGGTGTAGATGTAGCTCTTGATAGCCCCATCGGGCGTAGCTTGGGAGTTGGGCGAGCAACCAGTCGAGGCGTTCGACTTGGCGAGCAAGGTCCCATTGGAAGGCGCGAATCATGACGGTAAAAGAAAAGCCGGGCGGGTGCCCGGCTGAAAAGGAGAAATCGACTGAATGCGATTTAGCCGATGCGATCGGCGATGAGCTTTTCGAGCTTCACGATGTCGGCCGCAAAATTACGGATACCTTCGGCGGTCTTTTCGGTGGCCATCGCATCCTCGTTCAAGGCGAGTCGGAAGGCTTTCTCGTCCAGGGAGATTTGGGTGAGTTCGATTGCGTCGGCATTGGTGGGATCCAGTTTTCTTTCCACCACGCCATCGTTTTCCGAAAGCTCCTGCAACAAGGCGGGGGAGATCGTCAGCAGGTCGCAGCCGGCCAGTTCCAAAATTTCGCCGGTGTTGCGAAAACTCGCTCCCATGACCTCGGTCTTGTAGCCGAATTTTTTGTAGTAGTTGTAGATCTCGGTGACGGAAATCACGCCGGGATCGGCCGCGCCCTCGTAGTTCTCGCCGGTTGCTTTTTTGTGCCAGTCGAGGATGCGCCCGACAAAGGGGGAAATGAGCTGCACCTTGGCTTCGGCACAGGCGACGGCTTGAGCAAAAGAGAACAGCAGCGTGAGGTTACAATGGATGCCCTCTTGCTCGAGAATTTCGGCGGCTTTGATTCCCTCCCAGGTGGAAGCGATTTTGATCAGCACACGGTCTTTCGAGGTGCCTTCTTTTTCGTAGAGCGCGATGAGACCGTGGGCGCGTTCCACCGTGCCCGTGGTATCGAAGGAAAGGCGGGCATCCACTTCGCTGGAAACCCGTCCCGGGACGATGGCGAGAATCGCTTTACCAAAGGTAACGAGAAGCCGGTCGATGATCGCATCCATGGAGGCGCCTTCGCCTGCGGCGCTGATGGCCTCGTCAACGAGTGCGGAATAGTTGGGGGATGCGGCCGCTTTTAGGATGAGAGACGGATTGGTCGTCGCATCCTGAGGCGTGAAAGCTTTCATGCTTTCGAAGTCGCCGGTGTCAGCGACCACCGTGGTGAGGGCCTTGAGTTGATCGAGTTGGTTAACCATGAGACCCGGACCTTACCTCAGTTGGGTCGGTTCTTCAAATGGCAATCCAACCAATCGAGCGCGCCGGTAATGTCTTCGAAATCGCCGTTGATTTGGGCCTCGTAGGCCTCGGCGAGGATTTTGCTGAAAACGGGACCGGGCGAAAGCTGCGCATCGATCAAATGACGACCTTGCAATAAGGGGGGCGGGGCCTGCGCGGCGACCGCGAGTGACGCGGCTTTCTCCGCAATCAACGCGATACGGGTGAGTGTCTCAGGATCCTCGCGCGGAGGCCTGCCGCAGCAATCGGCCCGCATCACCGCGAGTAAGTCTTTGATGCTGGCAGGGGCCAGTTTGCGGGCGAGACGTCTGATCTGAGGATCGGAAGGCTCATTCTTTCCCGAGTCATGATGCGCCAAATGGTATTGAACCAACGGTTTAGCGATTGGGGCGATTCGCAGAGGTGCCCCGATTCGCTGCAGGAATCTATCGGTAGGCTCGAGTCCAGCTACGGCGTGGCGTGGGCTTGTCCAACGCATGCGCCCGTGTTTCTCGACACGTTCGGTGGTCTTGGGCTTGCCAAAATCGTGGGCGAGCACGGCGAACGTGAGATTTTGGCGACGTTCTGCATCCGAATCGATCCAGTCGGAGTCTTCCACCAATGCGTCGAGGCAATGAGAAGTGTGCACATAAACATCGCCCTCGGGGTGCCACTCCGGCTCCTGTTCGACTCCCCGGAGTGCATCGATTTCGGGGAAATGTTCGATCCAGCCCGTCTGCTCGAGCACCTTGAGTCCTTGGGAGGGCTTCGTGCTTTTCGTCGCCCATTTTTCCCATTCTCCCCAGATTCGCTCATGGGGCAGATCGGAGTAGTCCGCGACGATCGTGCGGCAAAGTTCGGCGGTTTCAGGCGCCAGTTCAAATTCGAGGCGAGCGGCGAGTTGCATGGCCCGCAAAACGCGGAGCGGATCCTCGACAAAGGCGGGACTGGTATGGCGCAGGGTTTTATGGCGGAGGTCTGCTTGTCCGTTGTAAGGGTCGATCAGCCTCTGGGTGAAAGGATCCCATGCGATGGCGTTGATCGTAAAATCGCGACGCGAGGCGGCCGCGGTATCGCTGAGATGGGGGTCTGGAGCGATTTTGAAACCGCGATGACCTGATCCGGTTTTGGATTCACGCCGGGGGAGCGAGAAATCGTAGTTCGTGCCACGCAGGTTCAGTTTAATGGTCCCAAAAGAACGACCTACTACGTCGGTTGATCCGAAGGGAGCCAATACGTCGAGCAACGAATCGAATGATGCTTCGCCCACCTCGATATCAATATCGCCAGACGGGCGCCCCAGGAGAGCATCGCGCACACACCCCCCAACGAGGCGAGGCCGTCCGATGGCGCGGACCGCTTCCAGAACGGCCGGTAGCTTTTCGGGAAGATCAATCATCTGCAGTGGATGATGAATTAATCCAAGCGGCACGAGCGGCGATTAACCAACCGACGATGAACGCCAACCCGCCGAGCGGAGTGATGGGGCCCAACCACCGCGGGCCGCCGAGGGATAACCCGTAGAGCGATCCGCTGAACAAAAATATTCCGATCAACCAAGCAAAGGCTGACTTTACGAGTAAAGGTGAGTGCCGGGTAGCCCCCGAAAGCGCCGCCCATGCCGCGAGACCGTGGATGAGTTGATAAAATACGGCCGTCTTCCACGTCTCGGTCGTGCCGTGAACCAATAAGGTTTCCTTGAGCGCGTGCGCCCCAAATGCACCGAGGGCGACCCCCCCCGCTGTCAGTAACGCGGCATAAAATGTAATTTTGTTCACTTTCATCACAGAGTTGGCCCGAAGGCTGCTGCTTCCCGTTTGTTCTTTGGGATTAGGTAGGTTTTAGAATTTGTGGAAACGTCCATGAATAATATTCATCTTATCTGACTAGCCGATAATCGGGTCCGACGAACTAACCAAGTAACTACAGACTACTACTACAAATGAAGAAAATTGCTGCTATTATCCTCGCTGCCGCTGTGTGGGGCGCGAACCTAAGTGCTCAGGAGGATTCCTCCTACTCCATTACGATGGATTTCCCTTATGTCACGGAATACGTGTTCCGCGGAGTTGGCCTCGCTGAGGACTCCATTCAACCTTCCATTGAATACGCTACCGGTGACTTTTATGCCGGCGTCTGGTCAAGTAACCCGGTTGTCGGGAGCATTGAGAACGAATTCGATTTCTACCTCGGTTACGGCTGGGCTTTGAATGACACTTGGGCCGTTGATGCCGGAGGCACCTACTATTATTATCCTGAGTTGCCGAGCGGAAGCTCCACCTTCGAGCCTTTCGTAGGTGTCGCTGGTGATTTTGGCGGTGGATTCAGTGGTTCCGGTTATTTCTACCACGACCTCGATCTCGAGGCTTCGACCTTCCAATTTGATTTGGCCTATAGCGTTGAAATGTCCGACACCTCGAGTTTAGACATTGGTGGTAATTTCGGATTCGTAAGTGCTGATGGTGGAGGAGATTACAACTACTACGGTCTGACCGCTACCCTTAACTATACGCTCAATGATGTAGCTGGGTCCTACTTGGGTATCGCTTATGCCGATAACGACATCGGCGCCGGCACCGAAGACGAGTTCATCTACTTCATCGCTGGTTTGAGCATCGGATTCTGATCCCACGCAAAAAAAACATCTTTCGAAATCCCGTCCCCGCTCAGGCGTGGGGGCGGGATTTTTTTTAGTCTTTTCAAATGCAGGTTGACACCCCCTCAGCAAAACTTAGCAATCAGCCCCTTTTCCCATGAAAACATTCCTCGCCAAAAAGGAAACAGTGCAACCCAAGTGGCATATTATCGATGCCGAGGGGCAGGTTCTTGGCCGCATGGCGGTGAAGATCGCCAACGTATTGCGCGGTCGCCATAAAACCACCTACACACCACACGTCGACACCGGCGACTACGTTATTGTAGTTAACGCCGAGAAGTTCGTCGTCACTGGTAAGAAGGACGAGCAGAAGAAGTATATGTTCTTCTCCGGCTATGTAGGTGGCGAAAGCTACCGCTCCCTCACTGAGCAACGCACACGCAACCCACAATTCATCATTGAGCACGCCGTCAAAGGTATGCTCCCTAAGAACCGTCTCGCCCGTCAGATGCTCAAAAAGCTCCGCGTTTTCGCTGGCCCAGAGCACACCCACGAGGCGCAAAACCCGACTGAGCTCCCGATTTAACGAGTCACCTATGACTGCTGAAACCACTACCATTTTCGCCGCCACTGGCCGTCGCAAGACCGCTACTGCTCGCGTGCGCATCACTGCCGGCACCGGCAAATTCACCGCCAACGAGCGTGAGTTCGAAGATTACTTCGCTCACGAAAACTTCCGCAAGGCGGCCTTTGCTCCTCTCCTCACGGTTGAGATGAAAGACCAGATCGACATCGTTGCCAATGTGCGCGGTGGCGGAACCGCCGGTCAAGCCGGCGCGGTTGCCCATGGCGTCGCTCGTGCTCTCGAGAAGATGGACGGCGAGCTTCGCGTGACCCTCAAGAAAGCAGGCCACCTCAAGCGTGACCCTCGCCAGAAGGAACGTAAGAAAGCCGGTCAACCAGGCGCTCGCAAACGCTTCCAGTTCTCCAAGCGCTAATCCGCTCCGAGTTCACCCAATTTCAAGGCCGCTTCTTCATCGAAGCGGTTTTTTTGTGTTTGGAGCCTCGCTGAGGCAGATAAGGGCTGCGTTCATCATACCTTCAGAATTTGTCATATGCTAAGTGACAATAGACGGTGTGAGATCCAACGGGGTTTGGCAGGGAGGCTGGTTTTAGCTGCGATAGTCGGCGTTTTCGGTGACGTATTCGTGGGTGAGGTCTCCGCCGAGCACCGTCGCCGCAGCGGTTCCGGTTCCGAGCTGAATGTCTATTTCTACACAACGCTCGTGGGCCGGGTAATCGATGGGGGGGAGAAATACTCCACTCTCGGTAGGCTGACTCTCGTAGAGCTGTGCGGCTTGGAGGTGCGCCTGCAGTGCAACTTCCTTCTGGGGGTCCAATTTAAAAACGCCTCCACCAAAAATCTCGATTCCACCGATGGACAAACTCATGGAGCTGACATCGACGAGCTGGGCAGAGTTGCCCACGTAACGTCCGATAGCTTGCACCAAGCGCCCCACATTCGGGTCATTACCTGCGATCGCACATTTAAATAGGGGGGCATTAACGACCGCGCGGCCCAACTCGGTTGCAAATCGGATATCAGGAGCGCCTCGCACCGCGACGCGCATCACGTGGCGCACGCCTTCACCGTTGCGGACAACGTCTTCGGCCAAGTCTTGGCAAACTTGCTCCAGTCCCTGCGTGAACTCGGAAAGAGCGACATCTTTGACCCTACCACTGGAGACCGCGGCGACTGTGTCCGAGGTGCTGGTGTCGCTATCGATACTGATTCGATTAAAGCTCTTATTCACCGCTCGGATGAGCTCGGTGCGCAATACCTCCCGTGGCACCTCAATGTCGGTGAGCAGATAGACCAACATGGTGGCGAGGTTCGGTTCGACCATACCGGCTCCTTTGGCGATGCCCACGATGCGTCCTCCGCCAATTGAGACGGATCGCACTTTGGGATAAAGATCGGTGGTCACGATGCCTTCCGCGGCGGGCAAAATCGACTCCGACTGCAGCGCGGTCCTGGCGGGTGGGAGCGCCGTGATCATCGCGTCGGCCGGGAGGCGCCAACCGATGATGCCGGTCGAACTGGGGAAGATTTGATTTGATTTAAATCCGAGTAACTCCGCCGTCTCCGCGCAGATTTTTTCCGAAGTCTCGACCCCATCGGGAGCGCAGACGTTGGAAATCTTGTTGTTGATCACCAGTGCACCTAGGGACGGAGCGGCCAATCTCTCGCGACCGATAATCACCGGCGCGCCGGGAAAGGCATTCTGCGTGAATACCGCTCCGAAATCAGCGGTAGGCTCGTCTAACGTGATCAGGGTCAGCGTCATGGTCGCCGACTTCAGGGCCTCTTGCGGGGTGAAGTCGAAGGTGGTCGTGCCGACATTAAATCCGAGCGGCAACTTGGATTGATCGCGCAACCACGCCCGGTGTTCGTCGTGGTTTAAGAAGGTTAAATCGGTGCTGGGCACCCGGCACTAATTGCCTGAGTAGGTGCCTGAGTGAAGCCGATTCTCGTTTAACTGCGCCGGTCTCGACAGATTTGCATGGAAATGACTGCGCCAATACTCTTAACCGCTAGCTTTCTTCGTCCGTTAAATGACCGACCACAAAATCGATTCCCTCGCGTTTCCACGCTCATCCGTTAACCTCAGCCGGAGTTTTCTGCTGTCATGAATATGGATGAAATTACCGCCAAGGCGAAGGTGTTGCTCGAAGCCTTGCCGTATATTCAGCAATTCCGCGGTTCCACCTTTGTGGTGAAATACGGGGGTAGTTTCATGGACGATCCCGATCCTACGGTGCGCAGTCGGGTGGCTTACGATATCGCGTTTTTTGCCGCCTGTGGGATCAACACGGTGGTGGTCCATGGTGGAGGCAAGGCGATCACGCGGGCCATGGCAGAATCGGGTCTCGAGGCGAAGTTCATCAACGGTATGCGCGTGACCGACCAGGAAACGGTCAAAATCGTGCGCTCGACCCTCAACAACTCGGTCAACCCCGATGTCTGCACTGCGATCACGGAAGCAAAAGGGAAACCCCACGGTCTTCCAGGCGACGAAGTGTTGTTGTGCCGGAAACTGGATCACGATCAGGAAGGAAATGAAATCGATCTCGGTTTTGTCGGAGAGGTGACGGATGTGAAAGTGAAGCTGATCAAGAAGGCGATCGCGGATGGATTGATCCCGGTTATTTCGCCTGTCGCGATGGATCGCGATGGTCAGCCCTACAACGTAAATGCCGATATGGCGGCAGGTCGGGTCGCTAGTGCCCTGCGGGCTCGTCGGTTGGTTTACATGAGTGATGTGCCGGGATTACTCCGGGATCCGGACGATTTGGAGTCATTGATCTCCACGTTGAAAATATCCCAAGTCGAAGGACTGAAGGAATCGGGCGTGATCAGTAAAGGTATGCTCCCTAAAGTGGGTGGAGGCATGCGGGCCCTGCAGGATGGGGTGCATCGGGTTCACTTTATTGACGGCAGACTTCCTCATTCCTTACTGCTCGAAATTTTTACGGATCGAGGAATTGGCACCGAAATCGTGCACGGTTGATTCAGCTCGGCGTTCCCCGATCAAAAAATTCGATTGGACGCGGCGCGCTTCTGGTCCGTTGTCAGGTGATTCATCATGAGTTCTGAAATCACCCGTCTCAACACTGCCGATCTTTACGACGCCCATGTGCTCAATAATTACGGACGTGCTCCGTTGACGTTGGTGCGAGGTCAAGGCGCGCGGGTTTGGGACGATGAAGGGAAATCGTTTTTGGATTTTACTTCGGGCATCGCGGTGAGCGCTTTGGGGCATTGCCACCCGCGTTGGGTCAAAGCGGTGCAACATCAGGCGGGCGAGTTGATCCACGCCAGCAATCTTTTCCGGAATCCGCTGCAAGGTGAGCTGGCGCGTCGTTTGGTGGAGCGGGCGGGGCCGGGTCGGGTATTCTTTTGTAACAGCGGGGCAGAGGCCAATGAAGGTTTGCTGAAACTCGCGCGCCTGCACGGTATCCGCAAAGCGGGAGGAGTAGAAGGCAAGTGCTTCAAAGTGATTGGGGCGGAGAACGCGTTTCATGGCCGCACCTTTGGTGGCATGAGTGCCACGCCTCAGGAAAAGATCCAGAAAGGGTTCCGGCCAATGCTGGAGGGGTTTTCGTTTGGTAAACTCAATGACCTGCAGAGTTTCGCCGATTTGATCGACGATGATACAGCGGCGATTTTTGTCGAAACGATCCAAGGGGAGGGCGGAATCAATCCGGCGACGCCGGAATTTTTGCGCGGATTGCGTAAGCTCTGCTCGGAACACAACCTGTTGTTGATGCTCGACGAGGTGCAGTGTGGGGTGGGGCGCACGGGAGCCTTTTTCGCCTTTGAGCATGCTGATGTGAGACCCGATGCGATTGGGATGGCCAAAGGGTTGGGTGGAGGATTTCCGATTGGGGCGATTTGGATCGCTGAACCCTCGGCCGAACTTTTTCAGCCGGGTTCGCATGGCACCACCTTTGGGGGCACGCCCTTGGCCTGCTCGGCTGCTCTCGCCGTGTTGGATGTTTTGGAAGACGAGGATCTGCTCGCGCGGGTGCAGGAATTGACTCCGGTTTGGCACCAGAAACTCAATGCATTGGTCACGGAATTTCCCGATAAGGTGATTGGTCTGAAGGGGCTGGGTTACATGGTGGGTCTCGTGATGGCGGAGGACGCCATGGGTTGGGTCGCGAAATTGCGCACCGCCGGAATGCTGGCGCCTCCTGCTGGGGGAAATGTTGTGCGCCTGTTGCCGCCGCTCAATGCGACGATCGGGGAGTTGGATGAGTCCGTGGAAATTTTCCGCCGCGTTTTACAGGGCTAGGGAAGTCGTTGCCAGTAGGTGGCGCCGGTGGGATAGTTCGGGTTTGCCGTTGAACTATTCTGATCATCATGCCCCGCCTAAAACTCGCTCTTTCACTCGTTGTCTTTCTAATTGGACTTCCGCTGCTGGCGGTATCGACTCCGCCCAATGTAATTCTCATCGTTGCGGATGATTTGGGTTACGGAGACCTCTCCTGCTACGGCCAAACGAAGCTCTCCACGCCGAACATTGATCGACTCGCGTTGGAGGGGATGAAGTTCACCGATCATTATTCGGGTAATACGGTGTGTTCGCCCTCCCGGGCAGTTTTGATGACGGGCATGAGTTCGGGCAGGAGCTATATTCGGGGCAACCGCGCTGGAGAAGTCGGGGCATCGTTGGACCCGGGCAGGGTGGTTCTGCCTGAGTTATTTAAAGCGGCAGGTTATGCTACGGGTGCTTTTGGTAAATGGGGACTGGGGCACACCCACACGCCAGGAAATAACAATCCGTTATCTCATGGTTTCGATACCTTTGTGGGCTGGAAAAGCCAGACCATCGCGCACACCTACTACCCGACCACCTATGTGGAAAATGGCCGTGAGCTACCGAACCCTGACGGAGGCTACGTGCATGATCTGATCATGGACCGAGCCCTGCAATTCGTGCGGAAACAGGCGGAATCCAACACCCCATTCTTTTGCTACATCCCCACCGCGGTTCCTCACGCTGCCATGCATGCGCCGGCCGCGTTACACGAAAAATGGCGGAAGGTTTTCCCGCAATTCGATGATGTGATCGGCACCTACCGTGCGGGTGAAGAAGACTGCCCCGATGTGCAAAACCCGATCGCGGGATTTGTCGCCATGATGGAGAATCTGGATAATCAAGTGGGCAACATGTTACAGCTCTTGGCTGAGCTAGGGATCGATGAAAATACGATCGTGATGTTTACCAGCGATAACGGCCCTCATCTCGAAGGAGGGCATGATCCGGACTTCTGGAATTCGTCCGGAGGTTTACGCGGGCACAAACGGGATATGCATGAAGGCGGAATTCGGGCTCCATTGTTGGCGCGCTGGCCGGGAACCATCGCGGAGGGCACGACCTCCGATCACATCAGTTCCTTTCAGGATTTTGTGCCCACGGTGTCGGAGTTGTTGCAGCAGCCGGTTCCGCGGGATGTCGATGGCATTTCGATGATTCCCACATTGGAAGGTCGGCAACTCGCCCAAACCAAACACCCTTTCCTGTATTGGGAGTTTCATCGCGGCTCCACTCCGCGACTATTTTCCCAAGCGGTCCGGGCAGGTGAGTGGAAGGCCTATTTGGAGGAGGATAAGCCACTGGAACTGTTCAATCTTCACGAAGACCCGTTTGAGCAACATGATCTGGCACTCGAGAAGCCGGAGTTGGTTCGATTGATGCGTGCCCGAATCAAGGTCGGTCGCGGGCCGATGGGGTCTGCTGAGTAACGATTTTGTAGCGCCCCCTTTTTATCTGGCGACCTGGGGTCGTTATTTTCTAATTTGATCCCCTTTTCCCGATGAAACACTTCCTCAAAGAGACCGATCTGCAGTCCCATGAAGTGGCGGAGGTATTCGCCCTCGCTCGCGAACTGAAGGCTAAACGGGGACGTCACACGCCTCCCGTCTTAGCAAATCAGACCTGGGCCATGATTTTTTCGAAATCCAGCACGCGCACCCGAGTTTCATTCGAGGTCGGCATTCATGAGCTGGGAGGCAATCCCCTCTTCCTCAACCGCAACGACATCCAGCTTGGTCGGGGAGAGTCGATCGAGGATACGGCCAAAGTTCTTTCGCGATTCGTGCACGGTTTGATCGTGCGCACGCATGATCACAGTGACGTCGAGCGCCTGGCCGCAATGGGCACGGTGCCGGTGATCAACGCGCTGACCGATTTCCTGCATCCCTGTCAGATATACACCGATGCCTTCACGATGGCGGAACGTTGGGTGGGGGCAGGCGGTGATCTGCTCGGTTCGCTCAAAGGGCGCAAAGTGGCCTTTCTCGGTGATACCGCCTGCAACATGGCCAATTCATGGGTATTGGGTGCTGGGTTGTTTGGCATGAAGGTGGCGTTGGCCGGTCCGGCAGAGTTCGAGCCGACCCCTGAATTTAAAGCAGTCGCTGAGGCCGAAGGTTTTGGTGATGCTTACGAATTCACTACGGATCCCACTGAAGCCGTGCGCGATGCTGATGTGGTTTACACGGATGTATGGGTGAGCATGGGCAAGGAAGAGGAGTCCAAGGCACGGATCGCCCAGATGGCTCCGTATCAAGTTACGGCAGACCTGTTTGCTGCGGCTAAACCGGATGCTCTTTTCATGCACTGTTTGCCGGCTCATCCGGGCGAAGAGGTAACTCAAGAGGTGCTCGATCATGAGCGCTGCATTATCTTCGACCAAGCTGAGAACCGGCTGCACACCCAAAAGGCGATTATGGCCGTTCTGGCGCAGCAGGCGCGGGCCTGATCGACGTCAGTTTTCGAGCACCAAAATATAGCCACCACTCCGCGAGCGAAAGTCTCCCGTGGTGAGGTCTCCATCGTCGATCGAGGCATCCACGAGGGTCATGGTCGTGGAGTTGGCTGTCGGACTCAGGACCGAGAGGCCTGCGGTGACGCCAAACTGTCCAAAGTCCCAGTCCCATTGCCCTCCCAAGGGAGTGGATTCACTGAATTTCGAGAGACTCAAATACCCATCCATCGTGTTGGGAATAGCCGAACTCCCGTCCGACGGCCATGTGCCGTTTTCCATCGCGAATGTTTCAAAGGCCTGGCTGGCGATTCTGAGGTCGTTGGTGAACGAACTGACCTGCGAACGCGTCCTGACCCGTTGAAATGCGGGAATCGCGATTGCGGCCAAAAGTCCGATTATCACCACCACGACCATGATTTCCACTAACGTGAAGCCTTGGGATGATCGGTGAGAGGCGTCGGGTTTCTGGCGGTCGTGTTTCATGACGTGAAGCGGTTGAGAACTCCGAGATGAGCCGGATGTCGTGGTTACCCAAGATTCGAATGCCTTCAGGGGTGATCTTTACCTCGTTTTAGCGGAATAGGGTTTTACTTTGCTCCCGACGGTCGAAGATCCGTAAAACAGTAATCTTATACGCATGAAAATTGTCCTCGCATACTCAGGTGGTCTAGACACCTCCGTCGTCGTCAAATGGCTCAAGGAAACTTATGGAGCCGAAATTATTACCTATGCTGCCGATGTGGGGCAGGAGGAAGAGCTCAAGGGGCTAAGTGCCAAGGCGCGCAAAACGGGCGCTTCGAAGCATTACACGCTCAACTTGGTGGAGGAGTTCGCCCGCGACTACATCTACCCGATGATCCGGGCCAACGCGATCTACGAAGGCCAATACTATTTGGGCACATCGATTGCCCGTCCCCTGATCGCCAAGGCTCACGTCGATATCGCTCGTAAGGAAAACGCTGATACGGTGGCGCATGGCGCGACTGGTAAGGGTAACGACCAATGCCGGTTTGAGTTGTCTTACATGGCTCTGGCCCCGGATCTCACGATCATGGCGCCCTGGAAGATGGATAATTTCCGGGCAGAGTTTCCTGGCCGGGCGGAATTAATCGCCTATTGTAAGAAGCATAAAATCCCGGTCGAAGCCTCGACTAAGAAGCCATATTCCATGGACCGGAACCTTCTGCATATTTCTTACGAAGCGGGAATCTTGGAAGATCCCTGGTTCGATCCGACGACCAAGAAGAACAAGGGCATGTTCAAACTTTCGGTCGATCCGGAGGACGCGCCGAACAAGCCGGAATATATCGAACTCGATTTCGAAAAGGGCGATTGCGTCCGAGTGAATGGCAAAAAAATGACTCCGGGCAAGGTGCTCAAGACCCTCAACGCACTTGGTGGCAAGCATGGCATCGGTCGGGTTGATATTGTCGAGAACCGATTCGTCGGTATGAAGTCCCGGGGTGTTTATGAAACCCCCGGAGGAACCATTCTCATGCAAGGTCATCGCCAGGTTGAAGCGCTCACGATGGATCGCGATTTGATGCACTTGCGCGATGAATTGATGCCGAAGTATGCGAAGTTGATTTACAATGGCTTCTGGTTCGCGCCTGAGCGTGAGGCCCTGCAGGCGTTGATCGACCAAAGCCAAGAATTTGTGACCGGAAAAGTCCGGCTCAAACTCTACAAGGGCAACATCACTACCTGCGGCACGAAGTCCCAATATTCCCTTTACGACGAGGACATCGCATCGATGGAAGGCGTGGAAAGTTGGTATGACCAGAACGATGCTACCGGATTTATCCGTCTGAACGGCCTGCGTCTGCGGGCTCGCGCGATTTCCCAAGGTGGTCCGAGGGTCTGATAACTGGCTCGTAAATTTCCGACTTTTCTGAAGGGTAGGGGCATGATGCGCCTACCCTTCATTATTTGCCTGAGCGTGTTGGCCTCCCTGAGTTCCGCACAAGAACTCCCCCCGCTTCCGGACGAGGCGAAGCAGTTCGATTTTTGGGTAGGCAATTGGAAAGTCACGACGCCGGACGGGACCGTCGCGGGTCATAATAACATCAAGTCGATTCTCGGCGGGCGGGTGGTGCAGGAAAATTACACCACGCCGGGTTTGTATTCGGGCCACAGTTACAACAGCTACAATGAGGGTAAGACGCGTTGGGAGCAGTTCTGGGTCGATAATACGGGCACGGTGCTTCACCTCACCGGAGGTTTGAATGATGGTGGCCAAATGGTCCTTTCCGGCGAGCGGGTAAACCCTCAAGGGCAAACAGTGATGGACCGAATTACTTGGACTCCCAACGAAGACGGGACCGTTCGACAGCAGTGGGAAGTCTGTGCTGTCGGGGAAGAAACCTGGAGCACGCTTTTCGACGGCACCTATACGCGTATCGAAGACGCGACCGACTCTTCCTGAAAAATCTCCGCGACATCCTTCCCGGATCCTGCCAAGGTTTTACTATGAAAGTTGCCCCGCTCCGAATCTCGACGACTGCACTGGTTTTTGTTCTGGGATTCCTTTGCCTGAATACTTCGCTCTCAGCGCAAGTTCCGGAGGAGCTTGCGGGCAATTGGAAGATGGACGATTTCAGCCCGTCGCTGCTCTATCCCGCGAATAAGCCAAACTTTAGCATTTTGCGGGCTTCGCCGGGTAAAAGTAAATGGGCGGACGGATTCTATTTTATGAAGTGGCCTTCAAGTGTCAGCCCCGAGCGTGGCTACTATAGTCTTAAAACCGGCCGTGTGTGGACTACCACTTACCGTTGGGTGGATCAAAAAGAGCAACGCGTGGAATACCGTGGCACGGTGAAACGCAACAAAGCGGGCGATCTTATCTGGACCGGCAACGCGAAAACGACTGGTCGGCCTATGACCACCTGGAAGTTTGAAGCGGTGAAACTGTGATCCGCCGATTGGACGGATCTCCCGTTCCCTTCGCATGGGTCAGAACAAAGAATTGGCGGCCACCCCAACTGCGGTGATCGGGCCTTGGTCGGCCAATCCATCCACGGCGCGATTTACTTTTTGCACGGTCGACTGAGCCTCGAGATAGAGGCTGTCGTCGTTGATAAGGCGACCGAGCGTGCCTTCGCCGCTATTCAGTTTGTGGGAGAGTTCCTGCAGATTGTTCACCGTAAGCTTGAGGCTGGATGCGGTCTTTTCGTCGTAGATCAACGTGCCCAACGTGCCCTCCCCATTCTTCATGTGGGTAACTATGCCTTCTGCTTCACTCATGAATGTATTGGCAGACTCCGCGGCGGAGCGAATCTCGGTGATGGCGGCCATCAGGTCAGTGTAACCCTTTTCATCTTTGAGGAGTTTTCCGAGGGTGCCTTCACCCTCTTTTAGGCGGCTAGAGACGATCTCTAAGTTGGCGGTAATGGTGTCGATCTTCTTACGGTTATCGTCGAGCAAGGCGTTCATTTTACCCATCAGACTGTCCTCGGAACCATCGGTTCCGAGAGCGCCGGTGAACTGGGTGAGTGCCTGTTCCACTTTGCGCCCGATTTCACCAACTTGAGAAATCACGGTATTGAGGTCGGGGGTGTCTTCCGAACGCAGGGTGCTACCCGCGGCAAGAGCCGCCGAATCGGGACGCCCTAGGGTGAGCGACATGTAATTGCTGCCCAACAGACCGGACATGGCGATGGTGGCGACGGAGTCTTCGGGGATTTCAATGCCATCGGCAATTTGCATGACGACCTCGGCGTGGCGGCCGTTCAGGCGGGTCTCTTTCACGATGCCGACGCCGACCCCGGCAAGCCGAACTTCGTCGCCACTCTTGAGTTCTTTGATGGTGGCGAATCGGGCAGTGAGTTCGTAAGCCGCTTTCTGGTTCAGCTTGTTGCCGTTGAGCGATTCGTGGGTGATCCAGATGAGGGCCATCCCGAGCAGGAAAAACAGCCCAACTCGGGCCGACATTTGTGCGTTATTCATGATGATGTCTCCAATGATTTGAAACGGGGATTTTGTAGATTGATTTGGGGATTCAAGAACTCGGTGATGATGGGATCAGTCGATTTTTGGAATTCTCCTGGCGGAGCGACTGAATGGAGTTGGCCGCCCTGCATCAGTGCGAACCGGTCGGCGATGGTCAGTGAGAGGTCACGATCGTGTGAAACGACGATGCTTGTGACCGCGTATTCCTCTCGCAGCGTCGCGATGATTTCGGCGATCGTTGCCGCCATGATGGGATCGAGCTCGCTGGTCGGTTCGTCGTAGAGGAGCAGTTGGGGTTCCATCACGAGCGCACGAGCGATGGCGACCCGTTTTCGCATGCCGCCGGAAAGTTCCGCCGGCATTTTCTGAACGGCATGTTCGATAGAGAGAATCCGCAGTGCGCGCATGACACGGTCGCGCAGATCTTTTTGGGGACAGAGCCGATGCTCGTGTGGATAAAGCGCGAGATTGTCATAGACAGAGAGTGAGTTGAGCAGCGCGCCCGATTGAAAGACCAACGCGAGAGCGAACTGATCGCGTGTCTCGGGCAGGGTAGGATTGAATCCGTTGATATCCAACTTGCCGCGGGTGGGGACTTCGAGGCCGGCGATATGTCGCAGCAAGACCGATTTGCCCGATCCGCTCGGCCCCATGATCACGAAAATTTCGCCAGGTTCGACATTGAAGCTGACGTCGTGGAGCACCTCTTGTGATCCGTAGGATTTTGAAAGACCCTCGACTTTCACCGCAGCGGGGCTGCGGTCCTGGCGCTGGATGGGAGATTTGCGGGAAGTAGCCATGGTGCTAGGCGAGCAATTTGGTGATGAAATAATCCAAGGTCAGAATTGCGATGAGTGAGAGCACCACAGATTTCGTGACCGCGAGGCCGATTTCGCGGGGCCCTCCCTGGGTGCGGAGGCCGGTGTTGCAGGAAATGATCATTACGACGATGCCAAACACCTCGGCTTTGATCAGTCCATCCATCACATCGCTGAAAGAAACATAGGATTGCAGGTTACGGAAAAATTCGTCGGCGGAGAGTCCGATGAATCCCACGTATTCGCAGACCACCGCACCGCCAAACCAGCCGATTAAATTCGCCAACATGGTCAGCACGGGCATGACCAAAATTACCGCGAGCAAGCGAGGGAGCACCAACAACCGCTCCGGCGGAATGTTCATGGTTGTGAGCGCGTCGATCTCCGAATTGACCCGCATGGAAGCGAGCTCAGCGGTCACGGCGCTACCGACCCGGCCGGCCAAAATAATCGCCACCATCACCGGGCCGAGTTCCCGGGCCATGGAGGCTCCGACTAAGGCTCCGATAAATTCTTTGGCACCAAATTCTCGTAAACTGATGCCCGCTTGCAGGGCCAGAACCGAGCCCATGAAGAAACAGAGAATTCCGATGATCGGCAGAGAGGTGTAGCCGATGAGAAACCCTTGTTCGGTAATCCGTTTTAGGATTCGCGGTGCTGCAGGCAGCATCGCGAATGCCCGCCAAGTCATGATGACTCCGGCACCGAATGCTTCGAGAAAATTGTTAATGCGATTCATCGACGAGAAGGAGAACTTAACCGACTGGACGCCCAGAATGATCCGTTGCTCGCCCGTTCGATGTTGAGCAGGCCAGAGAGAAACCCCCAACGTTTGCCGTCAGCGTTGCGGGTGTAGTCAAAGAGGGGACCCAGATGAAACTCCCGATGCTGACGCGTGGAGCTGTCTGCATAGGTGATGGCATCCCATAAAAACGAGTGCCGGGTTTCGCCGGGTTTAGATTGGTTGAAGCGGTAGAGTGCAAACAATGGAGACCACATCTGCCGCATGCGTTCGTTGTGCGGAAAAAAAACGTCGAACGGACTGAAGGCCTGCACCTGCACCTGACCGGCACCGTTGTTCCAGTGGCTAAACAAGGGCCAGACGTGGCGTTTGATCGCGGCAGCGAGATCGGGTGATTGGAGGCTACTTTGGACTTCGGCATGGTAGACGAAGTAGAACAGTTGTTGCCGTTGATGATGGAGATGATTGTTGCTCCATTGTTGGTCGCGCCAAAGCGGCCAAAAAATCCAGGTCTGGGTGCGGGCGGGAGAACGGGAGTGGCTGTAGAACGGTGCCCAGCGATTCACGTAACGTTCCTCGCCCCGGCCTTGAACCCAAAAAGGATACAGGAGGTGCTTGGCTTGATAGCGGACCGGGGAAGTGCGATCGACGTAACCAAAGAACGGCCACAGAAATGATTCGCTGCGAAAACCGGTGGACTCGGATTGAGCGTAGAATGGCAAAAAACCTGATCGGTAGGTGGGTTCTTCGGTATGCAGGTTTTTCTTACTGCTGAACCCAAGTGGCCACAGAAAGAACCGACGCTGGCTGACTCCAACCTCTTGGCGTTTTCCGGCTAGGGGCCAGAATTCGAAACCGGCGTGCCCATCGCCGCTGATGGTTTTAATGAACGGCCATGGCGTGGCGGTGGTAATCTCACGGTCATTTTGGTAGCGGACAAAGAGCGGGGCAAACAGCCACTTCAGGCGGGCTTGGCCGAATCGATTCTGAATATCGCCGTAGAGGGGAAACAGCGCGCGGTAACTTGATTCCTCCTCACCCGAATCTCGGGAGAAATAAAAGGGCCATACACTGAAGCGATCCACCTGATCCGAACCTGAATCGGAATTGATGAGGTTGAAAAACGTCCACCGTTTGCGATCCGATGCGCCGCCGGTGACGTGATGCCAAAATGGATAAGCGATGCTCACGGCGGTGGAATCATCGCCACCCGCGAAATGGTGCCATAGCGGCCGAAATCCGCGTAGCTCGTTTCCTGCCTCATCAGTTGATCCGAAACGAAGTGGTCCCAACGAGCTCCAACGCTCTACGCCCTCTTCGTCCGGGGCCTGAGTGACCATCAACGGCCATAAATTGCTTTCTTCCGGCTGCACAGCAATGGCCGTGACCGCGCAAAGGCACGCGGCCCCGAGAGCTGCCAGAGCAGATTCGAGACGCAGATTCATGGGTGTTAGTTTGTTAGTCGGTGAGAGCGGATACAGGACTCGTTCTCGATGCAGTTAGGACCCTAACTACCACGATTTATTCCCGTAGCGCAAACGATTGTTGCGCTTAAAGGTATGGCGAGTCCGGCTAACCGTTTCTAAACGGTAATGGACCCTCCGACCGCCAATGCTTGGAAGCTCGCAGGAGGTATTGACGCCTGTTCTTTGGCAATTTCGAGGGCTTGGGGAGGGGCCTCGCGTTCTTCGTCAGTCAATTGAAACGTGCCCCAATGAACGCCGATCGACGTCACGGCTCCGACGGTTTGATGGATGCGAACGGCTTCGGCGGGATTACAGTGCTGGGAAGCCATGAACCACCGCGGCTCATAGGCGCCGATGGGGATGAGCGCCAGATCGGGCTCGCCACAACGCTTGCGAATGTCAGCGAACATAAAGTCATCCCAGGCCGTATCGCCGGTATAGTAGACGGTGCGTCCGCCAACCTGCAGGAAAAAGCCGGACCATAGCCGTCGGTTGCGGCTTCCCATGACACGATTGCTCCAATGCCGAGCTGGAGTCGCGCGCACATGGAAACCGTGCGCAAATTCGTGAGCCTCCCACCAATCGAGCTCGATGATACGTTCGTCGCGGAATCCAAATTCGCGTAAAAGAGCCCCGTTGCCCAATGGCGTGACTACGATGGGCGGGTGAGGCAGCGAAGCGAAGTGTCGGAGACTCGCTTGGTCGCAATGATCGAAGTGATCGTGGCTTAGCAGGATCACGTGAATATCGGGCAGATCCTCAACTGCGATTGCGGGAGGGTGCACCCGCTTGGGACCCGCCCAAGACAATGGACTGACGCGATCACTGAAGACCGGGTCAGTGAGAATATTGGCGTGGCGTGTCTGCAGTAGAACCGACGCGTGATTGATCCACGTAGCGCACACCGTTCCATCGAGCGGCGCTTTGGGCAGAGCGGGAGGATCAATGGCGACTGTTTCGGGCCAAGGTGAAGCGGTAGAGGTCCGCTTCCATTTCAAGACATCCCACCAGGTTCGGTTCACATGCGTGCCGGGATTGAAGAATTGGGCACCATCGCAGTGGTCGGAAATCGGAAATCGCGGTCGGGATGCCATGTGATTTTTCAATGCGGCGGCGCCTAGCAAGGTGCCTCCGAAGAGGATGAGATTGCGCAGAAAACGGCGTCGAGTGAAGCGTGGAAATCGCATGAATGGTCCGGTTTTACCCATTCACCCGTTGTTGACGTTTGCCAAGTGAAGCTGCTGGTTTTGTTTACGATTATGAGAATCAGTGGTGGAACAGCTCGCGGAATCCCTTTACTCGTGCCAAAAGGCGACGCCGTGCGACCGGCGACGGATGGCATGCGTGAGGCGGTGTTTTCCAGTCTTGGCCCTCGGGTAGCAGGGGCGAGGTTTCTTGATTTGTTCGCGGGCAGTGGAGCCTACGGGCTCGAGGCACTCAGTCGAGGTGCGGCGGGTGGGCTGTGGGTAGAGAAACATCGTCGCACGTTTGAGCTTCTGCGCCGAAACATTGCGGCGGTTTGTCAAAGTATGCAGCGAGATGAGCAGGACTTGGCGGTAAGATGTGGTGATGCCACTTCGGTTCCCTGGGACACAATGGATTTGCCGCCGGATTTGGTCTTTATCGATCCACCCTATCCCATGATTGAAAAAGTGGCGCCTGATATTTTTCAGGTTTTAAAAAAATTGCTGCGGCAGCGCGATGATCCGCGGGTGATATTTGAGATGCCAGGAGAAGTTAATTTAACTCCACGTGGGTTCGAACTCGTGAAGAGAATCGGAAAGGGAGAGCAACAACCCACTGTAGGGATTTTCAGGCTCGAGCCACCGCCGCGTGCAGTAGCCCCAAAGTAACCGCAACCGCCGTCTCCGTGCGCAGGACGCGCGGTCCCAGATGCAGCCGAGGTATTCGCTGGGTATTCAGGATTGCCCGATCGGCATCGTCCCAACCGCGTTCGGGCCCGATTAGCACGGCGTTTGGCAGGTTGGCGGTATTGATTTCGAGGTATTGAGCCAATCCCAACGTGCAGTCATAGAGGTCGAGAGCCACGGCTTTGACGCCATTGGCAATCCAACGCTCGACGGTTTCGGCGAGATGTTCATGCCTTCGAACTTCGGGGATAAAGGTATCAAACGCTTGGGCGGCTCCTGTAATCGTTTGCCGTCGCCACTCTCCGTTGGACCACAAAGAGCTATTAGCATAATTGGGATCACTGCGATTGGTGCGGATAAAGCTCAGCTCACCGACCCCGATCGATGTAGCGTCGCGCAGAATATCACGGGCAGTTTGAGGACGAGGAAAACCGATGGCCAATTTGGTCACGGTGTCGGGTGGGTGAGGTTGATCCCAATTGAATTCGAGATGTAGACCGTCATTTCCCATCTTGACGATTTGGGCCTTTCCGCGCGGCCCGTTGATTAGACCGACATCAAAGAAATCCCTGAGATCACGTCGGAGCACCTTGGTGATATGACGACTTCGAGGATCGAGGAGGGGGAGCGGCGGACCGATCTCAGACGGTTCAAACAGGACAATGTTCACGAGAGGTAGTCTGGAATATCAGTTTCGCAAACTCGTATAATGCTGGGGTTTACCAGCCAAAACCTCGTTAAAGGTTGGTGCGCCTGGACGGAATCGAACCGACGACATCTGTGTGGAAGACAGAGGTTTTACCACTAAACTACAGGCGCGAGGGAAGGCGAAGCATCGGGGTCCCAAGCGATCCGTCAAGCCTGCCTTGTCGGAGATGGGTGACTATTTTTAACCCGGGGAATTGGGAGGGCCTTTAACATTTTATTGAAAATTTGGGCTTTGAAATGGGGTTACGAGCCGGCGCGGGACTGTTTTCTTTGCGTCATGGCGATTATCTCAGGTGGCTCCAAGTCAAAGTCAGGAAAGAAAAAATCTGGTGCGGGAAACTCTAAGAAAGTGGGTTTTTGGGCGTCGCAGGAGCTCGCCAAGCAGAAGGCTTACGAAAAGAAAGCAAAGAAGTATAAGCTGCCTCTCGAAGAGCTCGCGATTTTCACGCAGCAGCTTTCCTCGCTCCTCACGGCGGGATTACCTCTCGTCCAGTGTTTGGAGGCCCTGCAAGATCAGACAGAGGATCAGGTTTTTCGCATCGTGATTCGAGATGTTCGGGCCGAGATTTCGTCGGGTAATTCATTTTCGGATTCAGTTAAGATTTTCCCTCGTGCCTTCAACACGCTCTTCGTCTCGATGGTCGAGGCGGGTGAGGCCTCCGGAGCGCTTTCCGAAATTTTGGCCAAGGTTGCCGATTACTTCGAATCCAGTGTTAAACTCACCAAGCAGGTTAAATCGGCCATGACTTACCCGATTGCGGTTATCGGTCTGGCGGTCGGTTTGGTGAATGTGCTGCTGATCTTCGTCATCCCCGTGTTTGCGGAAATGTTCGATGACTTCGGGGCCAAGCTTCCGGCGCCGTCCCAATTTCTGATCGATCTTTCGGATTTTCTGAAGGCTTACATTTTTCACCTCATTGGCCTGTTTGCGGTGATATTTTGGATTTTCAAAAAAATCATAGCCACGCCGAAAGGTCGGGTAATGAAAGATGCGTTCCTGGTGGGCGCTCCGATCTTCGGCAATCTGGTGCATAAGATTGCGCTCTCTCGTTTTTGCCGCACCTACGCGACTTTGGTCCGCTCGGGTGTGCCGATTTTGCGAACCTTGGACATTGTTGCGTCCGCTTCTGGCATGACGCAGATTGAGCGCGCTTGTGCTAATGTCGCCCAACACGTTAGTCAGGGCGGTCAGGTCTCCGAGGTGTTCGCCACTAATAAGTTTTTCCCGCCAATGATGAAGCACATGGTTAAGGCCGGTGAATCTACGGGTAACGTCGACGGTATGATGAATAAGATTGCCGATTTCTATGACGCTGAATCCGAGGCGACGGTCGCGGCACTCACTTCCCTGATCGAGCCCATGCTGATTGTTTTCTTGGGTGTGGTCGTCGGTGGTATCGTTATGGCGATGTTCCTCCCGATCTTCCAACTCGGTGCAGTTGCCGGCGGGTTGGAGTAATAGCTGCCACATCCTGCTTGCAGAACTGCCCTCCATTGTGAGGGTGGTGAAGATTCTCCCCATGCCTTCTGTCCTCATTGTAGACGACTTGCTTTCCATCCATGAGATGTTGGAAGCAGTTATTCAGCCCACCGGTTATGCGACTGCATTCGCTACCGATGGTCAGGCTGGGCTGGCGCGTTACAAGGAGGAGAAGTTCGATATCGTCTTGGCCGATATCGATATGAAGCCTGTCGATGGCATTACGCTGCTCAAGCAGCTGAAAGAGTATGATGCTTCCGCAGTGGTCATCATCATGACGGCTTACGCCTCAACGGAGAGTGCCATTCAAGCGCTGAAATTCGGCGCTTTCGACTATCTCCAGAAGCCGTTCCATGTAGATGAGCTTCTCGGCACACTAAAGCGCGCGATCGAATACCGGGAGATTCAGGAGAAACGCGCGCAGTCTTCGGTGGTTACGGTGGAGGCGGCGGATCTCGAATCTCGTTTGGTCGGATCAGGGGAGAAAATGACCAAATTAAAGAATCAGGTCAAAAAACTGGCCGGAGCCCACACCCCAGTATTGCTGCAGGGGGAGCCGGGCACGGGGCGCTCAACGGTAGCACAGATTCTTCATGAGAGTGGCACGGAAAACGACGGTGAATTGGTCCGCATAGACTGTTCGCTCAGTTCTGATGAGAACTTCGCCAGCGGGCTTTTGGGGGAAAGTGGCACGGGTGGCGCCTGGGTGGAAAAGGCGGTCAACGGAACCCTGTTACTCGAAAAACTCGAGACCCTGCCGCAGGAGATGCAGTCAAAATTGGTCAGCGTTTTGCGAAATTCCGCCCACAAATTCCGCCTAATTTGCACCACGAGTGCGGATTTGGAGGAAATGACCGATGACGGCCGCTTTGATGATGAATTATTTTATCGGGTCGCCGCGTTGCCGGTAACCCTGCCCCGGCTGCAAACGTATCTCTCGGACCTTCCGGAGATCATCAAAAGTATTTTGGCGAAGTGCACGAACCCGCATTTCGACGCGAGGCTCATCGAATTCACTTCCGATGCCCTCAAGGCGATGAATGAGTATATCTGGCCGGGTAATGTGCTCGAGTTGCAACAGGTCGTGACACAGATCGCGACGTCCGCTGAATCTCGGATGGTGGAAGCTGATCTGTTGCCGGAGAAATTGAAATCGATCGGGGATTGGGCGTCGCTTGAGGACTACCTCTCTCGTATGCGCCGAAACTATATTGCTAAGGTTTTGCGGGCTTGCCGCGACGATCGCGGCCAGGCGGCTCGGGTGCTTGGGGTCGCAGAATCTGACCTCGATTAAGTAAACGATACACTTCGGTAGAGTTCGCGCTTGCGCCATGCAGGGGGCAATCCAAACGTCTCCTGAGCCTACGCCATGCCCAAGCGAGAAGACCTTTCCTCTATCCTTATCATCGGTGCCGGTCCAATTGTGATCGGCCAAGCCTGTGAATTCGACTATTCCGGCACGCAAGCCTGCAAAGCGCTGAAAGAAGAAGGTTACCGAGTTATCTTGGTAAACTCTAATCCGGCGACGATCATGACTGATCCGGAATTTGCAGATGTTACTTATATAGAACCGCTTACGGTCGAGTATATCGAAAAAATAATCATTCGAGAAAAGCCCGACGCGTTGTTGCCCACTCTTGGTGGTCAGACCGCATTGAATCTCTCGATGGAGCTTCATCAGCAGGGGATTCTGGAGAAATATGGCGTCGAAATGATCGGTGCAAAGCCCGAGGCGATCGACAAGGGAGAGGATCGTGAGCTCTTCAAGCAGGCGATGATCAAGATTGGTCTCGATGTGGCGCATTCCCGCACCGTCAAGTCTTTGGCCGAGGCGCAGGCCGCAGCAGAAGAGATCGGCTCGATGCCCCTGATCATTCGTCCCAGCTTCACTTTGGGCGGATCCGGAGGGGGCATCGCTTACAATAAAGACGAGTTCGAGGGTATCGTGGCCAATGGCCTCGACCTTTCACCCGTGCACGAGGTTCTGATCGAAGAGTGCCTGCTGGGTTGGAAAGAGTATGAGATGGAGGTCATGCGGGACCGGAAGGACCAGTGTGTGGTCATTTGCTCGATCGAGAACTTTGACCCGATGGGCGTGCATACCGGTGACTCGATTACGGTCGCTCCGGCGATGACGCTTTCGGATAAGGAGTTTCAAGCGATGCGCGACGCTTCGTTTGCGGTTATCCGTGAAATCGGCGTAGAAACGGGTGGCTCTAATATTCAATTTTCGCTCGACCCCGATACGGGCCGACAAGTGGTGATTGAGATGAATCCCCGGGTGTCGCGGTCTTCCGCGCTTGCTTCAAAGGCAACGGGATTTCCGATCGCCAAAATCGCCGCCAAATTAGCGGTCGGCTACACGCTGGATGAGCTGCGCAACGATATTACGCGTCTGACCCCGGCTTCCTTTGAGCCGACTATTGATTACGTGGTGACAAAGATCCCGCGGTTTACCTTTGAGAAATTTCCCGGCACAGACGAGACTCTGACTTCCGCGATGAAGTCGGTGGGCGAGGCGATGGCCATTGGTCGCACGTTCAAGGAGTCCATGCAGAAAGCGCTACGTTCTCTCGAAGTCGGCGCGCGCGGATTTGGTGGTGGCGGTAAGTGGGGGCAAGACACGCCCCCAGAGCGCAGTGAATTGATCGCCAAGCTCGGTACGCCGAACGCGGCCCGGGTTCATTATTTACGCTACGGATTCCTCGCGGGTATGAGCATCGAAGAAGTGTTCGATCTTACCAAGATCGACCGCTGGTTCTTGCACCAGATGCATGAGATTTTCGAGATGGAGCAGGCACTCAAACAGCGCTCGCTCGAAACCGTAGACGCCGTTCAATTTCGGCGCGCCAAGCAGTTCGGTTTCAGCGATGCGCAACTCGCTCATATCCTCCAAAGTGATTTCGACACGGTTCGAGCGGCGCGCAAAGAACGTGGTATTCACACTACATATCGACTCGTCGATACCTGTGCGGCTGAGTTCGAGGCTTTCACTCCCTACTACTACTCGAGTTACGGGGATGAGAATGAAGTGATGCCTTCGGATAAGAAAAAGATCATGATTCTCGGCGGTGGTCCCAACCGGATCGGACAGGGAATAGAATTCGACTATTGCTGCGTCCACGCGAGTTTTGCACTCCGTGAGGCGGGCTACGAAACGGTGATGGTGAATTCCAATCCCGAAACGGTTTCGACGGACTATGACACTTCGGATCGTCTTTATTTTGAACCCCTCACCCTCGAAGATGTGTTGGAGGTTTATGAACAAGAGAAGTGCGATGGCGTCATTGTGCAGTTCGGAGGACAAACTCCGCTGAATCTCGCTTCCGACCTTAAGGCTCGTGGCGTCAATATTATCGGAACCTCACCAGAGTCGATCGATGCCGCCGAAGACCGGAAACTCTTCGCTGCGATTCTCGATAAACTAAACTTGAAACAGCCGGCCAACCGCACGGCGATGAATGAAACGGACGCGCTCGCCGCAGCCCATGAATTGGGCTTCCCGATTCTCTTGCGTCCGTCGTTTGTCTTGGGCGGTCGCGGGATGTTCATAGTCTACAGCGAAGCCGAATTTAAGAACGTCGTGCGGCAAGCGTTTGATGTCATGCCGGACAAACCGGTGCTCATCGACAAGTTCCTCGAGGATGCGATCGAACTCGACGTGGATTGTATCTCCGATGGCAAAACATCGGTCATCGGCGGCATGCTCGAACACATTGAATACGCCGGAGTGCACTCCGGTGATGCGGGCATGGTCATGCCGCCGCACACGCTCTCGACCAAGATGCTTCAAGTCGTGCGCGATGCGACTCACTCGCTGGCGAAGGAACTTAAAGTCATCGGGTTGATGAACGTGCAGTTCGCGATCAAGGAAGATGAGCTTTTCCTCATCGAAGTGAATCCGCGGGCCTCGCGGACGGTTCCCTTTGTAGCCAAAGCGATGGGCATTCCACTCGCCAAACTTGCGGCGCGGGTCATGGCCGGTTCCACCCTCCAGGAGCTCGGTTTCACGGGAGAAATTGTCCCGAAACACTGGTGCGTTAAGGAGTCGGTCTTTCCATTCGTTCGTTTCCCCGGAGCCACGATTACCCTCAGTCCCGAAATGCGCTCGACCGGTGAGGTCATGGGATTGGACAACGATCTTGGGGTAGCTTTTGCCAAGGCTCAGGCCGCGGCTAAGCCCAGCTTGCCTACCGATGGAAACGTTTTTCTATCGGTCAAAGACGAAGACAAACCGCGCGCGGTTGATTTGGCGCGGCGATTGGCAAAATTAGGCTTCAAAATTTTCTCCACCGGAGGCACTGCCAAGGTTCTCGGTGAAAATGGGGTGGATGTCACCCGCTTGCACAAGATCAACGAAGGTCGTCCGACTGCCGTGGATATGTTGAAGAACAACGACATCAACATGGTGATCAATACACCCGGTGGCATGATTCCTCGTAAGGATGAAAACATCATCAGGGCCGCGGCCTACGCTCATAATGTATGCCTTATGACCACCGTGATGGGTGCGTTCGCGGCGGTGAAGGGAATTGAGGCGCAAGTAGAGAAGAAGATCGAAGTGCGTCCGATCCAAGAATATGTGAAAAATGTGCGCCCGATTTAGGTCTCTGACAGGGTCCTGACGATCACGACACGAGACGGAATCATTTTATAGAGGTGAAATCCTGCCTTTACGGGGGAGGGGCGTTGTGTTTCGGTGGCCGTTTTCGCACACATGTCCAAGTCAAACGAAACCCCTTCCTCACCTGCTGGAGACGACCGCAATCTGGTCTCTAATACTGAACCGGCTGCGGCTCCTGAACTCGAAGAGGTCGTCCGTCAATTTTGGGAAAAGAACCGCTCCCTGCTGTTGGGACTGGTTGCCGCGATCCTGTTGGCCATTCTCGGCCGCAACGGTTGGGACGCTTACCAAGCCGGACAAGTTGAGGCGGCCCGTGAGGAATTTGCGGCCGCTGAGTCTGACGATCAGCTCAAGGCTTTCGCGGCGGACCGGGCCGGAACTGCCCTGGCGGGAGTGGCTCTTTTAAAGGTTGCTGATAAAGCGTTTACAGAAGGCGACTATACTGCAGCCCTTCAGGGGTATGATGCGGCGGCCGCTGAGTTGGCTGAATCTGTTTTTGTTGATCGCGTGCAACTTGGTTGCGCTATGTCTCAGCTTTTAGGGAGTGATGAGGCTGCGGGGCAAACCTCACTGCGTAATTTGGCTAACGATACCGATGCCGCGGCAGCGGTGCGTAGCGAAGCGATCTACCATTTGGCGGCCTTGGCTTTGGCCGATGCTAATGCCGATGAGCTCGACGCGCTCAGCACTCAGATCGATTCGATCAACCCGGGCTCGGGTTGGGCTCAACGTATCCTGCTCATGCGTTCGACACTTGATGTCGATTCCTCGGAAACGGGTTCTGAAGGCGAAATCGCTTTCGAAACGCCTTAGGGCCGTTTGGGGTTGAGAATATCCAATCGGGGGATCGAGAGATCACCCGATACGTTCTCCGAGCGATTGGCGGGAGACGTCAGCGTTACGTGGGAATCACCAATGACCTTACTCGTAGGCTGGCAGAACATCGAAAAGGGAAAGGGCAGTCGGGGCAATGGATAGGGGAATTTGAGCTACTTCACACGGAAGTGTTTACAGATTACATTGCCGCTCGGTTGCGGGAATGTATCTCAAATCTGGTAAAGGTCGCGAGTGGTTCGACAATAAGTTTAGAACTGGTAGTTGACAACCGCAGTTCGAGTAGCTGCCTTGTGTCCTCTTTGAGTTACGGGACGTAGCTTAGCCTGGTAGAGCGCCTGCTTTGGGAGCAGGAGGTCGTGAGTTCGAATCTCCCCGTCCCGACCATCGAAACAAAAGGTTTCGGGCCATCTCATTATGTGGAGCACCTGTTTGGGGAGCAGGAGGTCATGAGCTTGTCCGCCTGTGGCGAATGCGAAGTCGCCAGGGGCGACCAAATTTCCCCGTCCCGACCATTTCAAAATGGTCCCCCGTATTCGGGGATTAAGTTACGAGATCGCCCGGTATCAATTACTCTTGGTTGGGTCTCGAACAGCACGGAAAGTGTTTTGCAGGCTTCTTGTGCATTTACCGGCTTGCTTAGAGGGGAAGTCAGGACGTAGATCGTATCTTTGCTAAATCGCCATGGATACCATTTCTTCGGACAATAACGAATCCTTCAGCTACCTCCCGATCCTCGCTCTTATTGTCGGCTTAATTGCCGGCGTGCTGGGCGGCGTTGCGTTGGCCAAGGTTTCAAACATCAACCAATCACTTTCCGAACAGTCCGCCGTGGCTGATCGGGTCGATGCACTCGAGACGGAGCTGCGCAAGACGTCTACGTCTGCGGAGCAAGCCACCGCGCGTATCAACAAGGTGGCCAGCGAGACCAATGCTGCGTTCAAGCAATTCAGCGACGCCTTTGGGGAACTCCGCACTTCCGTTGAAGAAATGCACGCATCCCCGGCACGCGTTCAAACCACGAGCACTCCATCTAGCGAGGGGGGATCCGGTGGCTCGTCTGCTCCTGCGACTGCTGCCGGCCAATACACCGTCAAAGGCGGTGATACGGGTTCTGGCATCGCACGTGCCGCTGGCATTTCCCTCAACGCGTTGCTCAACGCCAATCCCGGAGTGAACTGGAATCGTTTGAGCGTCGGCCAAGTATTGAATATTCCGGGTAACTAAGCCGGCTCCGATACCTACACTTTCTTCGCCTCCCTCCTGCATGGGTTGGGAGGCGATTTTGTATTCAGACCCCATGAGTTCTTCTTTACCTCCCGAGTGGATCCGTCAGCAGAGCCGGGAGCTGTTGCATACGCGGGTGTTTGATGTGCGAGCGAGCGAGTTTCGGCATCCCTCTCGCGCGGAGGGGAAAGAGTTCTTGGTCATTGATGCCCCTGATTGGGCGGTGGTGGCTCCGGTAACCCCGGAGGGCGAATTGGTTCTCGTGCGCCAGTATCGTTTCGGGGCGCAGCAGCTTTCCCTGGAGTTGCCGGGGGGAGTTATTGAACACGGCGAAGACCCCGCCGTCGGAGCGGTGCGTGAGTTGTTGGAAGAGACGGGCTATCGCGGTGCGGAGGCTGAGGTTCTGGGTTGGGTGCACCCCAATCCGGCGATCCAAAGTAACCGCGCGCACCTGATTGTCGTGCCGGATGCGCAGCCGGTGGAGGCGACGGATTGGGATGCCGATGAAGAACTTTCGCTCACCCTAGCACCCATTGACGAAGTCTTGGCGATGGGAAGATCGGGTAAAATCACCCACGCGCTCATGCTTAATATGTTATTTCTGCTGGAACCGTGGTGGAAACAAAGAGCTCGCGAAAGGGGCACAATTTGACTTGGGCTCCGAAGCAGCTTTCCTGACCCCTTAGACTATGTCCGCGCCGCAATTTGCCAACGATCCCGCAACCTTGGGGTCTGCTCAACCTGATCTTGTTCCTGCTCCCTTGGAACAGGAAATTCGGCGAATTTACGAGCGCAGCCCTCTCTACGGGAGACGGTTTCCGCTGCATGATGATCCTTTGCGGTGGAGCTGTTATGCGGAAATCCCTCGGCTGACCAAACGTGATATTGTCGAGCACGGGCATGAGTCATTTTTCGAAGATTATACGGAGATTGAACGTGGTTTAGAGGAGAACCGGTTTGAGTATGAAAGCACGTCTGGCACCACATCCGGTCCGATGACGGTGATCATGGAAGACGGGTGGTGGGACGCTCAGATGGCTCGAGCCTATGACGCTTCCCCGGTGCTGCGTCCGTTTGTCGGCAGAGCGCATCGCAAATGCATTTTGGCCCCTGTGGGGTGCTCGAGTAATCTTTGTCCGTATGAGGATCACGCGTTTCCCAACCGCTACTTGGATGGCACGGTATACCTAAACCTGACCAGCGACCCCTTCGTGTTTCAGGAAGCGGAATGGGATCGCATTGTTACGGAGGTGCAGGCGGTCAAGCCGGACATCATCGAGGGCGAGCCCATTTACCTTTCGCTTTTGGCTCGCGCGCTCGCCCGACGGAGTGTCGAGGTGCCGAGTGTCAAAGCGGTTATCCTCACCTACGGTAAGGCCAGTTTACAGCATAGCCGCCGCATCGCCGAAGTGATCGATGCCCCTCAAGTCGATCTCTACGGGTCGACCGAAGCGGGTTATCTTTTCGTGGGAGATGCGTTTGCCGACAATTCGCAGCCGATCGATTCCAACGCGTTTATCGAGCTGGTGCCGTATCGCGAACTGCAGGACACGTTTCAGATTATTGTAACGACCCGTGAACGGGTGGCGATGCCACTGCTGCGTTATCACACCGGTGATATTGTGAAAAAACTTTCAGAGGGATTCAGGGTATTGGGCCGCGAAAGCGGATTGTATTTCCGACGAGATGGATCGCTTATTTCGCCGACTGACGTGGATGAGGCGATGTCCTCGGATTTCACGTGTTGGCACTACTCCCTGATCCAATCAAAGCCAGACCGGTGGGACTTCCACTACGTGGCGGATCACACGGCTCCGGCGGGTTTGACGGATGCGATTGCCGCGGTGTTGGGTGATGGCGCGCGCGTGGTCGCTTTTCGCCGTCGACATATTCCGCCCGCCGCGAGCGGTAAATTTGCCCTCCTGAAGCCGCTCGATAGCTGATTGATCGGCGGGGAGGGGATCGCCGATTCCTAGTGTCATCTACTCCGGCGTGACAGCATATCTTATAGGCGGTGGTCAACGGGGTTGAGTCGTTTACATCCTAACGGGTGCAATGCAGTTTGAGGGCTCGCTGGCAAGTCCCGCACGACCTGCCTCCCCCTACGTTTTATACCTTTTGCGATGAACCTGTTTCGCAACCTCTTTTCCTCCTCCATTGGCCGTAAGTTTCTGATGGCTGTCACCGGGTTAGTCTTGGTGGGTTTTGTGACCGGCCATTTGGTCGGCAACCTGCAGATTTTTGGCCATCCCGACCAGATCAATGGCTATGCACATTTTCTGCAGAGCCTCGGCCCCGCGCTCTGGGGTATTCGGCTCTTCCTCCTCGCCTGTGTGGCGATTCATATTTGGGCCGCAGTGGTGCTCACGTTGGAAAGTCGCTCCGCTCGCGGTCCTGCCGCTTATGGAGTCAAAAAGTGGCTCCGAGCTTCGGTTGCCTCGCGCTACATGCGCATGAGCGGTTTCGTGGTGCTGGCATTCCTGATTTACCACCTTGCTCATTTCACGGTGGGGATTGCTGGAACAGAAACATTTAAAGCCAACCTCGATGCCGTGACTTTGCAGCATGACGTGCGCGAGTTCGGCATCCCGTTGGCCACCGCTGGCACCGAAGTGCACGACGTGTATTCCATGGTGTTTCTCGGTTTTGCCAATCCGCTCGTTTCCCTGTTCTACATTATCGCGGTCGGCTTACTTAGCCTTCACCTTTGGCATGGTGCGGAGTCGCTTTTTCAGACGATAGGTTGGCGCAACGGCAAATGGGAGACCGGTCTACGCCGGGTCGTCGCCCTCTACTGCATCCTCTACTTTCTCGGTAACTTGGCTATCCCCGGTGCGATTTTATCCGGACTGGTCGAACCTGCTGCCGGCACCGCTGCTGCCGCCGAGCTTATCGCGCAACGCTAACGATTTCCCGACATGGCCACTCTAAATTCGAATATCCCTCCAGGTGATCTCCCGGAGAAGTGGAGCACCTACAAGGCCAACATGAAGTTGGTCAACCCCGCCAATAAGCGAAAATACAAAGTCATCGTGGTGGGCGCCGGATTGGCCGGCGGCTCGGCTGCCGCGACCATGGCCGAGTTAGGCTATCAGGTAGACTGTTTCGTCTTCCATGACAGCCCGCGTCGCGCCCATTCGATTGCTGCGCAAGGCGGAATCAACGCGGCTAAGAATTACCAGAACGACGGCGACAGCGTGTATCGTCTTTTCTACGACACCGTCAAAGGCGGTGACTACCGTTCCCGCGAAGCCAACGTCCACCGCCTGGCAGAGGTTTCGACCAATATCATCGACCAATGTGTCGCTCAAGGCGTGCCCTTCGCCCGTGAATACGGCGGACTGCTCGCCAATCGTTCCTTCGGTGGTGCTCAGGTTTCCCGCACGTTCTACGCCCGCGGCCAAACCGGCCAGCAACTCTTGCTCGGTGCATACTCCGCACTCTCCAAAATGATCGGGTCGGGCGGGGTTACCCTCCACGCGAATTCCGAAATGCTCGAACTGGTTCTCGTCGATGGCGAAGCCAAGGGCATTATTGTGCGCGATCTGATCACGGGCGATGTCACCTCCCACGCGGCGGACTGCGTGGTCATGGCGACTGGTGGATATGGGAACGTATTCAATCTTTCCACTTACGCGCGAAACTCCAACGCCACCGCGGCATGGCGCGCCTACAAAAAAGGGGCCTGTTTCGCCAACCCGTGTTACACGCAGATTCACCCGACCTGTATTCCAGTTTCTGGTGATTATCAGTCGAAACTCACCCTGATGTCCGAGTCATTGCGAAATGACGGCCGAATCTGGGTGCCGAAAAATGCCGAAGACTGCGAGAAAGATCCCAAAGATATTCCCGAAGAAGATCGTGATTATTACCTCGAGCGTATTTACCCGAGTTTTGGTAACCTAGCTCCTCGCGATGTTTCATCGCGCGCCGCCAAACGCATGTGCGACGAGGGCCGTGGCGTCGGTCCGACGAAGCTCGGCGTGTATCTCGATTTCAGCGATGCGATCAATCGCCTCGGGGCTGATACGGTGAAGGCCCGCTACGGCAATCTGTTCGACATCTACAAAGAGATCACCGACGAGTCTGCCTACGAAACGCCGATGCGCATCTTCCCCGCAGTCCATTATACGATGGGCGG
>JABIRI010000335.1 GCA_018667915.1 Opitutaceae bacterium
GAGGTCCTGCAGGGAGGAGATCTTCTTCTCGTGGATGAGCACGTAAGCGTCTTCGAGGACGGCTTCGAGGTTCTCTTGATTGGTGGTGAAGTAAGGCGAGAGGTAACCCTTGTCGAACTGCATACCTTCAACGACGTCGAGGGAAGTCTGGATGGACTTAGCCTCTTCAACGGTGATGGTGCCGTCTTTGCCAACCTTGTCCATCGCGTCAGCGATGATGTCACCGATTTCGGTGTCCCAGTTAGCGGAAACGGTAGCAACTTGGCGGATTTCTTCGCGGTCGTTTACCTTCTTGGAAACGCGGTGGAGTTTGGCGACAGCGGCTTCAACAGCCTTGTCGATTCCACGCTTGAGGAAGATTGGGTTGGAACCCGCAGCAACGTTCTTGAGGCCTTCACGGTAGATGGCTTCAGCGAGAACGGTAGCAGTCGTGGTGCCGTCACCGGCGTTGTCGGAGGTCTTGGAGGCGACTTCCTTAACCATCTGTGCGCCCATGTTCTCGTAAGGATCAGGAAGTTCGACTTCCTTGGCGACGGTGACGCCGTCCTTGGTGACGGTCGGTGAACCGAATTTCTTGTCGATGACGACGTTGCGGCCTTTAGGACCGAGGGTGACCTTAACGGCACGGGAGAGGAGCTCTACGCCCTTGAGGATCTTGGAACGAGCGGACTCGTCGAAGAGGAGTTGTTTAGCTGACATATTTTAAAAAAATCAGGGGTTAATAAATGAGATTACCGAACTGGCTTAGGCGATGACACCGAGGATGTCGTCTTCGCGGACCAATTTGTATTTTTGACCGTCGAGTTTCACTTCGGAGCCACCGTAGGGGCTGAGGAGAACCATATCGCCCACCGAAACTTCGAACGGAGCGACATTGCCTGCGTCATCCTTCTTGCCTGTGCCGAGCGCGATGACTTTAGCCTCTTGGGGCTTTTCCTTAGCGGAGTCTGGGATGATGATACCACCACGGACTTGTTCTTTTTCCTCGAGATGCTGCACGAGCACGCGATCTCCGATGGGCTTGATTTTTACTTTAGCCATATTGATTTATATTTTGGGTTTGAGAGGTTAAGTTGTCTCAGAATTGAGGGGTTGGGAAAAACGCGCTGACCGAGAGTTCTTCTCCGCCAGCGCGCTTAAAGTTTTTAGTCCTTCTTCTTATCGTCTTCATCGACGACTTCGAAATCGGCATCGACCACGTCACCTTCGACCTTCTTTTCGGTCTCCGGCGCGTCGCCACCTTCGGTGCCAGCAGCACCTGCGGCAGCAGCGGCGGCTTCGGGATCGACTCCGGCGGCTTGAGCAGCTTCCGCGACCTTGGCGTAGAGTTCTTGGCCAACGGCGGAAAGGTTCTCCATCGCTGCTTTCATTTTGTCTACGTCGCCGGACTCGAGGTCTTTCTTGGCGTCGGCAATAGCGGGCTCGATCTTGGCCTTAATGTCATCCGGCAAATTCTCACCGCTTTCTTTAAAGGTCTTTTCGAGTTGGTAGATGGTGGAGTCGAGTTGGTTTTTGGTCTCGATCGCTTCCTTCTGCTTCTTGTCCTCTTCGGCGTGAAGCTCAGCGTCCTTGGTCATTTTATCAACTTCCTCAGAGGAAAGTCCGGAAGAACCTTGGATAGTGATTTTCTGCTCTTTGCCGGTGCCTTGATCCTTGGCCGTGACATGGAGGATACCATTCGCATCGATATCGAACGTGACCTCGATTTGCGGAGCACCACGTGGCGCCGGAGCAATGCCGTCGAGGCGGAAAGTGCCGAGATTCTTATTGTCCTTGGACAGCTGACGCTCGCCTTGAAGCACGACGATTTCCACCGAAGGTTGATTGTCTGAATAGGTCGAAAAGACCTGAGACTTCTTGGAAGGAATCGTGGTATTGCGATCGATCATCGCGGTAGAAACACCACCCGCGGTTTCGATACCGAGCGTAAGCGGAGTCACGTCCAGCAGAAGCACGTCGCGAACGTCACCCTGCAGCACACCACCTTGGATGGCGGCACCGATGGCGACGACTTCGTCCGGATTCACACCTTGATGAGGAGGCTTACCCGCCAATTCATTGGCGAGCTCAACTACCTTGGGCATACGGGTCATACCGCCCACAAGCACGAGCTCGTCGATACCTTCGGAAGCGAGGTCAGCGTCTTTCAAGCAGGCCTTAAAAGGAGCGACCGTGCGTTGGAAGAGCGCGTCACAGACCTGTTCCATTTTGGAACGAGAAAGCGAAATATTGAGATGCTTCGGTCCACTCGCATCGGCCGTGATGAACGGCAAATTGATATCAACGGACTGGGCGGACGAGAGCGCGATTTTTGCTTTCTCGGCTTCTTCCTTGAGGCGTTGGAGCGCCATCGGGTCACTGCGGAGGTCAATGCCTTGCTCGGTCTTGAACGACTCGACGAGCCAGTTGATCAAAGCCTCATCCCAGTTATCACCACCGAGGTGGGTGTCGCCGTTGGTCGCCTTCACTTCGAAGAC
>JABIRI010000320.1 GCA_018667915.1 Opitutaceae bacterium
GATCTAAATTCGCCGAGAAGGCCAGAATCGTCCACATCGACATCGATGCTTCGGAGCACAACAAGAACAAGCAGGTCGCTTTCCCCATAGTTTCCGACATCAAGTTCGCGCTTGGACGCCTCAACGAACTGATCGCGAACAACAAATTTACTCCGCCCGCAAACGAAGCCTGGCACACTCAGGTGCAAACTTGGAAGCGTGAGCATCCCTTTTCATACGAGGCCGGACCGCACATCACTTCGCAAGAAGCCATTAAAGTTCTCTACGAACAAACCAAGGGCGAAGCCATCATCACGACCGGCGTGGGCCAACATCAGATGTGGGCCGCCCAGTTCTACCGCTACGACGAACCTCGCCGTTACATCAGCTCCCTCGGGCTCGGTGCCATGGGGTTTGGTTATCCTGCGGCCCTAGGCGCTAAAGTTGCGGCTCCGGATAAGGAAGTCATCGACATCGATGGAGATGGTTCCTTCGCGATGAACATCCAAGAACTCGCGACCGCGAAGATTGAAAAGATCAACGCCAAGGCGCTTATCCTCAACAATCAGCACCTCGGCATGGTCGTCCAGTGGGAGGATCGTTTTTACGACAGCATTCGCGGTAACACTATTTTGGGTGATCAGGACAATATCGGCAGCCCGGACAATCCCGATGGACTGTATCCCGATTTCGTAAAGATCGCTGATGGCTACGGCGTCAAAGGTCGCCGCGTAATCAAACGTGAAGAGCTGCGGGAAGCTATCCAAGAAATGCTCGACCATGACGGGCCCTACGTGCTCGACGTGATTGTTCCTTACACCGAACACGTGATGCCGATGATTCCAGCCGGCCAAACGGTGAAACAAATGATCCTGAAGTAGCCCTTCTGAGCCCACCATTTTTCTCAAAGCCCGGACCGTGTGAGTCCGGGCTTTTTGTTATCCGCATAGCAATGACGACTTATGGACGAGTGCGGCTCTGGTATTCCAATAACAGTTCAACCCGTTTCAGTTCCCGGAGCACGCGGTTGCTGTGCATCTCTAGCCAGAACCAAACTTTGAGGAACGAGATGATCAACACATTGAAGAAACAAAAACCTCCCCAAAGTAGCATCTCCCGGATTTCGGGCGCGTTATAAAACTCGATCCCCGACCACACCGCCAAACCCAGACCGACGAGACTGAAAATAAATGCGAGCGCGTTGGTCCACTGGTTTCGTCCGCGAAATGCGGTGATGAGTTCCTCGGCCAGATTGGGTTCTGCCATAATATCCGTTTCCGGAGAAGCCTCGCGCAAGGCGGCAGCAATTTTTTCGTCGATATTTTTCATAATTTTACCTTTCCAATTTGAGATTTGAGACGTTCTCGCACGGCAAACAGCCGTGATTTAACGGTGCCAATCGGCACCTCCAAAATTTCTGATATTTCCGCGACCGAACGCCCAGATTCGTAAAAGAGCCGCAATAAATCCCGATCGCTTCCGGTGAGTTCAGCAATGGCTTCCGTCAGATTGGTCAGTTCCGAATCTGCAGACGAAACACCTTCCTCCCCGTCGACACCGGCACGAAATTTCTCCAACTCCACTCCCGGTCGACGCTCACATTGGCGGCGACGAATCCAGTCAACCGAACGCCGATGCACGATCTGCAAGGCCCACCGGGGAAAGCAGGCCGGATCTTGAATGCGACTCAGGCCTCGAGCAATGGTCACCCATACCTCTTGAGCCACTTCCCGCGCGGCTTGAACATCAACTAATTTCGCAACCGCCATCCGCTGAACATCCGCGATCCACAGCTCATGGAGGTCGCGAAAAGCGCGCTCGCTCCCGCCTTGGGAGCGGAGAACGAGAAGTTCGGTCAGGATCTGTCGGGCATCTCTTTTCATCTATTAACACTCCAAAGGTCGGTCATTTCGCCAGATTGGTTCACCATTTCTACGGTTTTATTAAAAACTGATCATCGGGTGTAGAACTCGCTGGCTCCTCAAACCCGGCAGACTATTAATTACGTCTTTCCCACAGAAGCATGGAGCAGAGTAACC
>JABIRI010000208.1 GCA_018667915.1 Opitutaceae bacterium
ATGAAGCCAACGCCTGCGGGCTCGGTCCCGACGTGAAGTGCGAACTCATCAAATGAACTTTCCCGGAAACGGATATTTCCAAAAAAACCAAACGTTAGAAACCCAAACCCAACAAAGTAATGAGTGAATCAATCGGATTGATCGAAACCAAGGGCCTCACCGGCTCAATCGAAGCGAGCGACGCGATGGCCAAGGCCGCGTCCGTCACGCTCGTAAAACAAATCTCCATCGGCGGCGGCTTTCTGACCGTGCTCGTCAAGGGAGACGTGGGCAGCGTCAAGGCCGCGGTGGAAGCCGGGGCGGAGGCCGCCAATCGGGTGGGGGAGCTGGTCTCCTCCAATGTAATCGCACGTCCCCACGACGACCTGCTGAAAAACTTCGGCGCCTAACCCTCATCTAAGGACAAAAAAATGGCTAACAAACAAGCAATTGGAATGATCGAAACCAAGGGGCTCATCAGCCTCATGGAAGCATCGGACGCCGCTCTCAAATCGGCTGACGTTAAAATGACCGGCTGGGAAAAAATCGGCTCGGGTCTCGTGACCGGATTTTTCACCGGTGATGTCGCCGCGGTGAAGGCCGCCGTTGAAGCCGGCTCCGAAGCCGCTTCGCAAGTAGGCGAAGTCGTGTCGGTGCAGGTGATCCCGCGTCCCCACGACGACCTCAGCAAGCTCGGTAGCTGGATCTCATAATCCGGCTCGATTCTGTCGAATCCTGCCTTCCGCTCAATGAACGTTCTCGTCGCCAATCTCGGTTCCACCTCCTTCAAGTATCGCTTGTTCGATATGACGGAGGCGGGTGCCTCGCTACTCGCCAGTGGTGGGTTCGAGCGTGTGTCCGAGTATTCTCCCTGCATTGAAAAAATGCTGGAGGATTTGGTGGCGGAAGGGCACATCGGCTTGGCCGATGAACTCGACGCGGTCGGCTTCAAGACCGTCCTGGGCAAGGACCTCAGCGGCTGTGTCGACGCCGATGATCAGGTCCTGACTGCCCTCGAAGGATTTAAGGAAGTCGCCCCGGCTCACAACCCCGCCTACGCCGAAGGTATCCGTTGTTTTCAACAACGTTGCCCCGGCGTGCGGAGGGTCGCGCTTTTCGAAACCGCCTTCTATCAATGGGTGGATGCGGCAGCGGCGAATTACGCCATTCCCGCTGACTGGCGCGCGCTCGGTATTCGCCGCAACGGTTTTCACGGAGCGAGCCACAAATTCATCGCCGAACGCACCGCCGAACTGGTGGAGCGTAACGATGTCGCGGAACGCGTGCGCCAACTTTACGTGCAAGGACCGGGCGAATTTAGCGGTGTCCCGTTGCGGGTAATTTCCTGCCATCTGGGGGGCAGCAGTTCGGTTACGGGGATCCTTAACGGCATCGCCATAGGCACCAGTATGGGATTCAGCCCGCAAAGTGGTCTGCCCCAGAACAATCGCGTGGGTGATCTCGATTCGATGGCGATTCCCTACGCCTGCAAGATGTTGGGAATCACGGTCGAAGAGGCCGAAACTCAACTCACTCAATACAGTGGTCTACTCGGACTCTCCGGGGTCAGCAATGATGCCCGCGACATTCGCGAAGCCGCCGCCGCCGGCAATGCCGATGCTCAACTCGCCAACGATGCCATGGTCGATTCGATCCGGCACTGGGCGGGTTCATTCTTTTTCAAAATGGGGGGGCTTGATGTGATCAGCTTCACCGCCGGCATCGGAGAAAATGATGTCACCTTACGGGCAGAGGTATGTGCCGGTCTGCAAGACCTCGGCATCCTCATCGATCCCGACGCCAATGCCGCGATTCGCGGCGGGAAGGAAGGCGTCATCAGTGCTGCCGATTCCACCGTTAAAGTGGTCGTGATCCCAGCCAATGAGGAGCTGGTCATCGCCCGCGAAGTCTTTCGTCACGTCGCCGTCGGCGACGCTCTTTCCTAAAACTCAACCAACGGCTCTCGCGAGCCACCAATCCCAACCAAAATCATGGCAACTCAAGCAATCGGAATTCTAGAAACCAAAGGCCTCATCGCCCTCGTGCAAGGCACGGACGCGATGCTCAAATCCGCTAACGTGGATATCGCCGGTCCTCTGACGGGAGTCGGCAGCGCCCTCGTTAGCGTCACCATTCGCGGCGACGTCGCCGCCGTCAAAGCGGCGATCGAATCAGGCGCCGAATCCGCCAGCCAACACGGCGAAGTCGTCAGTGCTCACGTCATCGCTCGTCCTCACGACGACACGGAGACCATCATTCCGCACTCCAAGCCGGCCGCCAAGCGCGCGGGCAAGTAACGCCATGTATCTGGCCAAAGTAATCGGCTCGGTCGTATCGACCAAAAAGGACGAGAGCATGCGCAGCCGCAAGCTGCTCATGGTGCGTCCGATGTTGATCGATCCCGAGGATCCCGGAAAATTTAAACCGGGCGCCAACACCATCGTAGCCATCGACACCATGGGTGCCGGTGAAGGTGAGTTGGTGATGATTGCCCAAGGCAGTTCAGCCCGACAGGCCGAAGGGCTTAAATCCCTGCCGGTCGATGCTGCCATCGTCGGGTTGGTGGATACCGTCAACATCCTGGGTAAGAAAACCTATACCGCAAAAGACAGCTGAAAGCTGTCGAAGGAATCATAATTCATGAGTCAACTTAGCGAAGCCGCGATCCGCAATGTGGTCGCCGAAGTC
>JABIRI010000336.1 GCA_018667915.1 Opitutaceae bacterium
ACTAACTCTCTCGATGGCTCAGTTCTCGTAACCCCGACCAACATCAAGAGAACAACCATGACTGACCTCGACGCGTATTCAACAGGGAACGGAGTCGATCGGTGAAAAGTAGATACGCTCAAATCCCTATAAATTTGGATTTACAGCCCGAAAGTTGCCCCTAGCGTCCGACCTTCCTCCCTCTTTGCCCGGGTGGCGGAATTGGTAGACGCAGCAGACTCAAAATCTGCCGCCGCAAGGCGTGTCGGTTCGATCCCGACCCCGGGTACCACTTGTAGAATTTGAGTCTATGCTCAGTGAAGTCCCGTAAACCGTGGGACAGAGGAGTCGTTGGCGAATCAGTCACTCCTATGCTGAAAGATGCAACAGATTGCCCCCCCGCATGAATTTAAAGGGAGGGACTGAATGGTTTTAGATCGATGAGGCCAGCAGGCCCCATCTGAAGGTTCTATTTTTCGAAAATACACGCACCAATCACAGCCCATGATTTCTTTTTATCAAGCTGAATAATAACGTTTTATGAGGACTAAACCCGACCAGAATTAATCAAAATAAGTAAGTGCGTAAAATTAGTTGAGATTTTTCTCACTAATTTTTGAACGAAATCCAAAAACACAGCGTCTTCCCCTATGTTAGTTACCTGTTCTTTTGTTCAGTTCATAGTTTGTAGTTTGATTAGTCGGCAAGGGCGCCCTGGTTATCACCGCGGCGCCCTTACTGCGTTTTCAACCCTCGACTCTCCGCGTCGGTATTTTAGGTCTTTATGGGTATGTCCGACTTTCGTGCTTTCTGTCGCCCGACCGAAAAAGAGCCCCGCTACCTGACCCTCAGCGCCGCTGAGTCACACCATCTCGTCGCCGTCAATCGGGCGCGCAAAGGAGCAACTGTCGTGGTTTTCGATGGTCAAGGCCACGAGTGGATCTGCGAACTCACGCAAAACTCCAAAAAAGCGGCCGAACTTCAGGTCCGTTTTCCCCAAGATACCGCACCCCTGCCCCATACTATCACCTTAGCTCAGGCGCTGCCCAAGGGCTCAACCATGGAAGCTATTGTGCGTAAGGCTACCGAAATTGGCGCCAGGGAGATCATTCCCCTGCAAAGCGAACGCACTCAGGTGCACTTGGATGGCACCCGATCTGAGCGTAAACACGACAAATGGGCGACCGCCGCGCTCGAAGCCGCCAAACAATGCGGCAACCCTTGGCTCCCTACTATCCATCCTCTCCAGCCTGTCGCGTCGTTTTTAGAATCCACTCAAGACTACGATCTGAAATTGATCGCCAGCCTGCACCCCGGGGCTAAATCCCTCAAAACTGTCCTATCCGATCGCTCCGGGTCTCTCGGTCGTCCTCCCCGCCGCGTGCTCTGGGCCATTGGTCCCGAAGGCGATTTTACCCCCAGTGAAATGAGCATCGCCCAAAGTGCAGGCTTCGAACCCATCACCCTCGGTCCCCTTGTGCTTCGTTGCGAAACCGCCGCGATCTATGCCCTCAGCGTATTAAGCTACGAACTCTCCGCGTTATGATTTCTTCACCCCTGCTCCGCCGATACAGCGGTCTCATCGCCGCCACCACCCTTACTCTCAGCTCCTTAACCCACGCCGATATGCAAGATCCTCACCTCTGGCTCGAAGGCGTCGAAGACCCGGCCGCACTGCAGTGGGTCGAATCCCGCAACAAGATCGCGCTCGATACGCTCACCTCGTCGGAGCGCTACGAAGAGATCTACGACGGATTACTAGAAATCTACAACTCGAGTGACAAAATTCCTTCCGTCGCGAAATACGGCGATCACTACTACAATTTCTGGCAGGACGCCGACCACGTGCGCGGTATCTGGCGACGTTGTTCGCCCGACTCCTACGCCACGGACAATCCGAATTGGGAAACCGTTCTCGATATCGACGCGTTAGCCGAAGCCGAAGACGTAAGTTGGGTGTGGAAAGGATCCGTCGTGCAAGACCTCGATTACACCCGCGCATTGATCGTAGTCTCCGATGGCGGTCAGGACGCTTCCGAATATCGTGAGTTTGACCTGACGGAAAAAACGTTCGTGACCAGCGGCTTCAAACTATCGACCGGGCGTAATCGCGCTGGGTGGATCGACGCGAACACACTGTTGGTCGGAGCATTCCCGGGCGACGACGACGCCACGGATTCGGGTTACCCGCGTCGCACCCGGATTTGGCAGCGTGGCACGCCGATAGCGGACGCCGCCATCGTGCACGAAATCGACCCCAAGAAAGTCGGCGCATTCCTTGCAATATCTGACAATGTCAGCGGCCGTCAGCGACTCATTCACGAGGCCGTCACCGCGTTCGAAACCGCCTATTGGCTGATTGGCGATGATCATACGCTGAGCAAAATCGAAGTCCCCCCTCTTTCCGATATCGCGTTCTTCCAGGACCAATTGCTGATCGAGCTCAAATCCGATTGGACCATCGGAACCATCACCTATCCGATCGGTTCTCTGGTTTCGACCAACCTCGAGGAGTTTCAGTCAGGGAAACGGAATTTTAAGGTTCTGTTCGAGCCTGAGGTTCGCGCTTCGCTGGAATCATTCACCACGACTCGAAACCACGTGGTTCTAAACCTGCTCGACAATGTGAGCGGCCGCCTCTCGGCGTGGCATTATGACTCGGGTCATTGGCACCAGAGCTCGATCGACACCCCCAGCATCGGTAGCGTTTCCGCCCGCGCCATCGACTCTGACCATTCGGACGAAATTTTCGTTACCACCTCCAGTTTTCTCAGCCCCTCCACACTCCATCGCCAAACCGTGGGCGAAACCGATCGCGAGGTCCTCAAGACAACACCCAGCTACTTCGACCAAACGGGCATGGTCATGACCCAGCACGAAGCCACCGCACCCGATGGCACGCGCATTCCGTATTTCCAGGTCGCTCAAAAGGGCATAAAACTCGATGGCTCCAATCCCACACTGCTCTACGGTTACGGCGGATTCCAAATCTCCATGAAACCGGGTTATACCGCCTCATGGGGCCGCAGTTGGATGGCCCGCGGAGGGGTGTTTATTCTCGCCAATATTCGCGGCGGCGGAGAATTCGGACCGGCTTGGCACCAAGCCGCCTTGAAGGGAAATCGCCAAGTCTCATGGAACGATTTTATCGCCATCGGTGAAGACCTCGTCGCGCGCAAGGTCACATCTCCGCGTCATCTCGGCATTATGGGTGGAAGCCAAGGCGGGCTGCTCATGGGTGTCATGTATACCCAACGACCCGACCTGTGGGGCGCGGTCGTTTGCCAAGTTCCGCTCCTCGACATGCTGCGTTTTCACAAGCTCCTCGCCGGCGCCAGTTGGGTCGGTGAATACGGCGATCCCGAGATCCCCGAAGAGCGTAAATTCATCGCCAAATATTCGCCCTACCAAAACGTAGCCGCCGACAAAAAATACCCGCCAATCCTATTCGTCACCTCCACCCACGACGACCGTGTCCACCCCGGCCACGCCCGCAAAATGGCGGCGCGACTCGAAGAACACGGCCACGAGTTCCTGTATTGGGAAAATACCGAAGGCGGTCACGGCGGCGCCGCCAACAACGCCGAGCGCTCCCAACTCCACTCGCTGGGTTACGAATTTCTCTGGCAAAAACTCAGCGCCCACCACCACCAGTAAATCCAACAAAAGCCCGCGCGATCGAAGCCGTTTTTGCCTCCTCACGTTTGTCACCATTATGGTGACAAATCTCCCCCACTGAAGCTCCCCGCCCGTTTCGTGTCCTCCAACGAGGCATGAGGTTGACCGCCTTCGGTGGCGCCAGAGAAGATAAGGGAGAACATAGACCATTCCAGTGCATTCGGACCTGGCGAAAAAATCTCGCACCACGGCCCTCCTCGTATCTCCCAGCTCCTGTGTTCAAGCGAACCTTGCCTTCCGAAAAACAAATCAGGCGGCTCGTTTAAGATTAAGAACAGCGTTACCAGACCAGGAGGCCACCGGCGTAGGTGAATCCAGCGCCGACGCTACAGAAGATAATTTTATCCCCCTTCGCAAAAATCTCTTCTTCGGCCGCCCAACCCAAGGCCATTGATACACTAGCTCCGGAGGTATTCCCGTATTTGTCGATTGTGACCACGAAACGCTCGTAAGGAATTCCCACCCGCTTCGAAACGGCCCGCAGAATCCGCTCGTTAGCTTGATGCGGCACGATCCAACCAATCTCTTCCGGCTTCATATCATGCCGTTTCATGGTCGATTCGATCTGGTTGGCGAAAGCGATCACCGCCCCTTTGAAAACGACCGGGCCATCGACCTGAAGATAGAAATCCGTGAAATCGATGTCCTCCGCCTTCGGCCAAGGTTTGTTGGCTCCGCCGCCTTTACGTTGGATGGCATCGTGCTTCGAGGCATCACCCGACAAGGCCATGCGGTGCAATCGATGACCACCGGGGGCATCGGTCAGAATCGCCGCACCCGCACCATCTCCAAAAAGAAATGCCGTTTCGTGGTCCTTCGGATTTGTGATTCGAGATAACAGCTCCGCCGTCACCACGATCACATTCTTGGGGCCTCCACCGAGAATCAGCGACCGTCCCACTTCGAGCGCGTATAGCCAGCCCGAACAGGCCGCATTTAAATCAAATGCCAGCGCATTCGGAACACCCAATTTCTTGGCTAAGGCCGAGGCCATCGCCGGAACGGGTTGATCCGGAATCAATGTCGCCATGATTACGCCGTCAATCGAGTTGAGCTCGACCCCTGCCTGTTCCATGGCGTGTTGCACGGCAATGACCGCTAAGTCAGTCGCCGTCTCTCCTTCGCCGGCATAGCGACGCTCCCGAATCCCGGTTAGTTTAATCATCTCCGCTTCGGTGCGCCCGGGGAATTCCTTCAAGACGTCCTTCGTGGAGCGCACGAGTTTCGGCACCGCATATCCCACACCGGCGATACAAACCGTTTGGTCAACAGAAGTGGGCGCCGGTGCTGCCTCCCCACTAGCCGGAGCCGACGAACCGGCCGTGTGAGTCGCGACATAGCGGGTGACATCATCACCCGAGACCCGCCCGCCAGGACCGGTCGCTTCGATATCTGTAATTGTATTTGGATCCATTCCCGCGGCTTCCGCCAACTTGCGGGCACGGGGCGTCCATTTGGGGCCGGAGGAGACAGACCCGGAGACAGGGGAAACAGGTGCGACAGGCGCGAGGGCGGGAGCGGCAGCTTGAGTTACTGTAGCCGGGGTCGCTGCCCCCGGTGCTGGCGTAGCATCCACATCGCCTTTCGTTTCCAAATGCTTGAGTGAAATATCCGCCGTCTCGATCCGCATGAACGGCGATCCTGAAGGCACGATATCGCCGGCACGCACTTGCAATTCATTCAGCACTCCCTCGCAGGGAGCCTCAAATTCGAACACCGATTTGTCGCTTTCCAGCTCGGCAATCTTGTCGCCTTTGTCGAATTTATCGCCGGCCTTCACCATCACATCGATGATGGTCAATTCGTTCACGGTCGCCCCCATGGAGGGGATCGGCACATCGATCAAAAAGTTTTGGTCAGAGGATTCAGCCATGAGAATGGGCGGATCGTGCAAGCGCTTGCGCGGCGGGTCAACGCCAGTAGCACGATTCCCCGATCACTTTTGCACCACGCGCCATACCGCCATACAGCGTTGAATAACCCCCGCCAACTCGTTCAACGGCACCATATTCGGGCCGTCACTGATGGCATTTTCAGGATCGGGGTGAGTTTCGAGAAATAATCCGCTGGCTCCCGCTGCGAGGGCCGCTTTGGCCAAAGGCTCCACAAATTCACGTTGGCCGCTGCTTTTGCCGTCGCCCGCCCCCGGCAGCTGCACGCTATGTGTGGCGTCGAGAATCGTCGGATGCCCGTTGGTCGCCATGATCGGAAACCCCCGCATATCGACGACGAGGTTTTGGTAGCCAAATGTTGTCCCCCGCTCGGTCTGCCAAATCTCCGTGGCGCCACCTTCACGGATTTTACCGACCACATGTTTCATGTCAGTCGGAGCGAGAAACTGACCCTTCTTCACATTGACCACCGCTCCCGTCGCCGCCGCGGCCAGAAGCAAATCGGTCTGACGACTCAAGAAGGCCGGAATCTGCAACACGTCACAAACTGCAGCCACGGGCACGCATTGCTCGGCGTTGTGAATATCAGTAACCACCGGCAACCCGAACTCCTGCTTCACCATCGCGAGCAATTTGAGTCCTTCGTCCAGCCCCGTGCCGCGATCCCCTTTGATCGAAGTCCGGTTGGCTTTATCAAAGGAGCCTTTGAAAACGATGTTCAAGTCGGCATGTGCCTCGCGTAACGTCACCAATTCGGTCGCCACGTCGCGGCACACCTCGGCGTTCTCCAACGAACACGGTCCCGCAAGCAGGAGAAGTTTGGCGGGATCGTAGAGCATAACGAGAGTGTGTTATTTCGCGGACTTCTTAGTCGCGCGTTTTTTGGCCGGAGCTTTCTTAGCCACTTTCTTTTTGGCGGATTTGGTCTTGGTCGGCTTGTCGCCTCCCTTGTGCTTCATCGCCGCCTTAATGAAGGCCGCGAAGAGCGGATGCGCTTCGTTGGGCTTGGACTGAAATTCCGGATGAAACTGCACCGCCACGAACCACGGGTGGTTTTTGACTTCAACAATCTCCACCAAATTGCGACGCGGATTCATTCCGCTGATCACCAGGCCGGCCTTCTGCATCGCCGTGACGTAGTCGTTGTTCACTTCGAAGCGGTGGCGATGACGTTCGCGAATGTGAGTCTCCCCATAAGCGCGGCGAGCATGCGTGCCGGGTTGGAGCGCACACTCGTAACTGCCCAGGCGCATGGTAGCGCCCTTATCGATAATCTTCTTCTGCTCCTCCATCATCGTAATGACGGGCTCCGGTGACTCCGGATCAAACTCGAGCGAGTTGGCCCCCTTCAGCTTGAGCACATTTCGGCAAAATTCTATGACCGCGATTTGCAGGCCAAGGCACAACCCGTAGTAGGGAACATTGTTTTCGCGAGCGTAGCGGGCTGCGGCGATTTTGCCTTCGGTGCCACGATCACCAAACCCGCCCGGCACAAGAATACCATCCAGCCCCTTGAGCAGTTTCATGCCATTGCGCGCCTCAAGATCTTCGGCGTCGATGCGCTTCACATTCACGCGGCAATAGTTGGCGATACCCGCGTGGGTGACGGATTCGTAAACGGATTTATAGGCGTCCTGCAGCTCGATGTATTTGCCCACCACGCCAATCGTGACTTCGTGGCGCGGGTTTTCGATGCGCTGCACGATGTTGTTCCACATGTTCTTGTCCGGCATCGGACGTTTCATGCCGAAGAGTTCCACCACAAGTTCGTCCATGCCTTCTTTCTGCAAGGCCAACGGCAGCTTGTAGATCGAGCTGACATCACGGCATTCGACGACCGCCTTGACGGGCACGTTACAGAACATGGAAATTTTGTCGCGCATGCCGTGATCCATCTCGTGTTCACAACGGCAAACGAGGATATGCGGCTGGATACCAATCTCGCGCAACTTCGCCACCGACTGCTGGGTGGGCTTGGTTTTCAGTTCACCCGCCGCACCCAAATAAGGCACCAACGTCACGTGAATGAAGAGGCAATCCCGCGGACCTACCTCGAGGGCAAACTGACGCATGGCTTCCAGGAAAGGGAGGCCTTCGATATCGCCCGTGGTTCCACCAATCTCAGTGATTAACACGTCCACATCCTTCGCGCCCTGGTAAATGCGTTCCTTGATCTCATTGGTGACGTGCGGAATCACCTGCACGGTTTTGCCCAGATAAACTCCCCGGCGCTCGTTTTGGATGACACTCTCGTAAATCTGACCGGACGAAAGGCTGTTGAGGCGGGAAAGTTTGCCGCTGGTGAACCGCTCGTAATGGCCGAGATCGAGATCGGTCTCTGCCCCGTCTTCGAGCACGTAAACCTCGCCGTGCTGGAACGGGCTCATCGTGCCGGGATCCACATTGAGATAGGGGTCGAACTTCTGGATGCGGACCTTTGAGCCCCGCACCTCGAGCAACGCACCAAGTGCCGCCGCAGTCAGCCCCTTGCCCAAGGAAGAAACTACCCCACCGGTCACGAAAATATATTTCATCGACACCGGTTATTGAGGGCCCACCGAAGGAGACAAGAAAAAGCCCCTCCCAACCCCCATTCTTTCCACCGCGACCATCTTTGTCTTTATTCTTTTTCTTTAATCTTTCTCCCCATCCTGCCGCCAAAACCCCTCCTCAGACGCGGGAAGAAAGACTAAAGAAGACTCCCGCCGCCCCCCCCCTCAAATATACCCC
>JABIRI010000338.1 GCA_018667915.1 Opitutaceae bacterium
ACTAACTCTCTCAATGGCTCAGTTCTCGTAACCCCGACCAACTAGACGAACTTGGCCTGCGGGATAACACGCTCATCATCTTCACCTCCGACAATGGACCTGCTCAAGAAGGCGGAGCTGATCCCGCCTACTTTAACAGCAACGGAGGCCTCCGCGGCATCAAACGTGATCTCTACGAGGGAGGCATTCGCGTGCCCCTAATTGCCAACTGGCGCGGGCAAATTGCGGCTGGATCCGAATCAGAACACATCTCTGCATTCTGGGATTTTTATCCCACGTTCACCGAATTCGCCCACCAACCGAACTCACGCGGTCTGGATGGCATATCCATGGTTCCCACGCTATTGGGACACGGGAATCAGCCACAGCACGAATACCTTTATTGGGAGTTCCATGAGGGCGGAGGGCGCGTTGCCGTTCGCCAGGGACAATGGAAGGCAGTGCGTTACGACGTGCTAAAAGCGCCGGACGGTCCGTTACAACTCTATGATCTCTCGGTGGATCAGGCAGAGCAAAACGATGTTGCAAAACTTCACCCCCAAATCACGACCCGCCTCGACGAAATTTTACGGAATGCTCGCACCCCATCATCGGTCTTCACATTCAGCCAGTCCGGTTATCTTCAGAAGAAGTAGTAAACGAGTTTCGAATTTTGGTTAAAAAAACTTCGGCCTGAGCCGAATGGCTGCGTTTGGAATTCAGATATCCCTAGTTTTGTTCGTCAGTTTTCCACGTTCTCCATGTAAAATTCATTTCTATTCGCGCTCGCTGAATTCGTCGATGATACTGTCCGGCACCGGCAATCTACTTCACCGTCTGCACTACGCCGACGCGGTCGAGCACGTCCTGTGGCGGGCCATCGAACGAGGGCAACGGGGTATTGCCCACGTAGCCGATCGCTTTCCAGCCTTCCGGGGTGCCGTAATACGCACCCATACAAAGCGACGTGAAGTCATGCAGAAAACTGGCCGCGTTCTTGGTCAAAGCATCGTCCGCTTTCGCGCCCATCGTCGCATCCAAAATTTTCGTTCCTTGGGCGGTGTTGAGGTCCGCAAAGTTCTTGCCGAAATGCTTGTCCCCAAGCTCGTCCATGAGCGTCAGACCGGGCAGGATTCGTTTCCGCGTGGCGCGCTGTTTCGGATAAGGTGCACTCACCCATTCATCAATGAAGTCCGGCACCCGTAAGGCACTCGCGGCGGGGCCAAATTCATCTGCGGGAAATATCAAGTCGGCCAAAAACGTGACACAGCGATGTTGGGCGTCATCCAAAGTAAGCGGCCAGAAATCGCCTCGTTCGTAAATGCCTGCAACCTTGGGATCGGACCCGTAACCCTGCGGTAACGCGTCGGGCTCAGTGCCCCAGATACTGTTCGGGCCCAATTGAGCGGCAGCCGCAGCCGTGGTGAACCATTTGAGAACTTCGCGGCGAGAAATGCTGGCGGGACGGTGATCGGTATTCATAGGTGCCTTCACGGTTTAAACGTTTCCTTTGGCCGACTCCGCGATGATGCGATCGGCACACCGCCATGCCATCGCCATGATGGTGAGCGTCGGATTCTTATCGGGATTAGAGGTAAACGACGAAGCGTCGCACAGATACAAGTTCTGCACGTCCCACGTTTGGCTCCATTTATTGCACACGGAATCTGTCGGATCATCGCCCATGCGAGCTCCCCCTACTTCGTGTTTCACATTTCCTCCCGGGCGAATGAGGTCGTAGCCGGACTTCGCCAATTTCCCCACAACCGTGCCTCCCATCTGGTCAATCATCTCGGCAAAGGTTTCCTGTCCGTGCATCACCATGTTGATCTCGTTCTCGGTCCACTTCCAGTGCCAGCGCACTACCGGCACGCCCCACTTGTCTTTCACCACCGGATCGATCTCCGCGTAACAATGCTCATTGGGAATCATCTCCCCGCGACTCGCTAGGCTGATAAACGAACCATAATAACGCCGGGCCTCCTCTTTTAATTTGGTGCCGTAAAGCCCGCGAAGATAACTCATCGATACCGGGCTGTTGCCACCGGGCATGCGGCGCGTGCTGCCAATTTCAATATGATAGCCGCGCGCGAAATTCAGCTTACCTTGGCGTTGGTCTCCGTAGGCCCACCACGGACTATAAACGTGGCTACCTCCGGTGCCGTCTTCGTTGTGGGGCGGGAGATTCTCCAAGGCGGGGATCTGGCCGCGCAAACTCATCGCCACCGTATCCATAATATACTTACCTACCTTACCACTGGAATTGGCGATACCATCTGGAAAGCGGTTACTCTTCGAATTCAATAGAATGCGCACGGTCTCGCCGCTGCTCGCCGCCAAGACCACGGCCTTGCCTTTCACCCGCTCTTCGCGACCGGTGGTTTTGTCGATAAAGAGGACACCGGTCGCCTTGCCATCGGCTCCCACCATCACCTCGCGGACATGGGCGTTGGGAATGATGTCCAAATTGCCCGTATCGAGGGCGGGCGGCAAATGCACCGTAGTGCTCTGATAGGTCGCCTTGATACTGCAGCCACGACCACAGGGTGTCGCCCAAAAACAAGCGGCGCGGGCCCGCATGGACTTTGCCACGATGTCCTGCGCCCACTTGTTACCGGGATGCAGCTTTGCCGGAATCGTATCCGCATCGAGTCGCTTGGTCAGCACGGCCCGGTGAATCGAAACCACCGGCACCCCCACTTTTTTGCCCGCCTTCTGCGCTACGAGGTCACCGATACGCGCTTTGGGCGGCGGCTGCAGCACGCCGGGCGGGGAGTCGGGCGTATTTTCCATTCCTTCGTTCGTGCCGTGCACCCCGATCAGCATCTCGACCTTGTCGTAATACGGCGCGACGTCCTCATAGGAAATCGGCCAATCAAAACCGAGCCCATCATAGCTGTAGGGTTTAAAATCGTAGGGACCATTCCGCAGGGAAATGCGGCCCCAGTGATTGGTGCGGCCACCCATCATACGGGCGCGCCACCAGGTAAATTGTTCGTCCTTATCCGTGCTGGCCTGCGTGTAAGGTTCGTCCGGCATCTCCCAGCCGCCATCGACGGTCGAATCCCAGAATCCCATATCTTTATCCGGGGTCGAAGCACCGCCCAAGGGCGCTTGATCCGGCCGGTTAAACATCGGGGTTTCCGTCACGGGATCATAGGATCTTCCCGCTTCGAGCATGCAGCATTTTATACCGGCGAGGGTGAGCGTGTAGGCCATCTGGCCGCCACCCGCACCCGATCCAACGATGATGACATCGTATTCCGCTTTGGCTTGGTCGATTGAAATAGTAGGCATAACAGGGGTAAGGGAAAAGAAGACAGGAGTGATTTACGAAACGTGCGCGCGGAGGGTGCGGATACTGCGCTCGAACTCGGCGCGTTGATGCTGTTGGTCGAACTCGCGTTGGCTTTGGCCGTTCTTGGGCTGGGCGACCGGAATCGGGCGGCCTTGGCGGACGAGTTTGAGGAAATCGATAATATCCGACGCTCGAACATCGGGGAACCCGGCCCAAAACTCATCGGTGTGAAACGGGAGCGGGCGTTGGGAGTTGGAAATACTCTCGACGAACAGTGGGACCGTCGGGCAATGCTGCCGCAATAGCCCGGTAAAGGCGGGCACGTCCATCATACCGTCCCCAATCGCCGTCCATTGGAACATCGCACCGTCGGGAGCCGCCCACACCGTGTAGTCGCGGATACTCATGCACCGCACGTGCGGGCCCAAAACCTTCAAATGCTCCAGCGGATCCTCCATCGACCACAGGGCATTTCCCGGATCGAGCATCACCCCACAAAGATCACTGCCGACCTCATCGATCAGAGCAAGAATCTCATCGGATCGGGTGTCGGCCGCATGGTTTTCAAAAGCAAACGTCACGCCAGCGTCCTCCGCCCGACTGCGCGCGGCTTTCATGGTGTCGGCGACTTCCTCCAAGCGTGCTTCGATTCCGCCTTCGCCGTAACGATCGACGATCGACCCGATCCGACAGTTCACCGTCGGCGAACCCAAAATTGTCGCGACCTCGATACCCTTCACCAACGTCTCGACCGGGCTGCCATAGTCATCGCGGTATTTTTCCGCGCCGACACTGATGCCCCCTGCTCCGATCCGAATGGCAAGACCATGACGGTCCGCCTGCGCCTTCACCTTTCGCAAATGGGCCGGGTCCAAACTCTCGAAATAGTGGAAACCATTAAACAGCACGGCATCCAATTTTTGTTGCGCCGCATACTCGATCAGTTGTTCGGATTTCCACTTCATCGCGCGCAGCGAATGACCGTCGAGCCCGATTAGGGTCTTCGACTTACTTGGGGCAGCAGCCCGGCTTAGCGTGCCGGTTGCAACGGCTCCAGCGATAAGTGACATACGCCCTAAGGCGTCGCGGCGGGATAACGGGGCATCATTCATTGTTTGAAAATTCATAAACAGATTCGTCCGAGTCTGGCGATCCATTGCTCCTAAGTGAGGGACCCATTCACTCCTCATCCTGGCCAAATTTGACGCCCAAATTCCGGATGCCTCGTCTGAACCATGGTCGATCCGAGGGCGAACCACTTGCCCCCCCAAATGTCAGTTTATAGTTAACCCATGAGCCTTTCCGCAGCAGCTTCCATCAAGGAAGGTTAAGGCGTCTGTAGGGATAGCCCGTTCAACGTATATTGGTTTCATAAGCGGGTCTCCCTGTTGGGGATTTTCGAACCGGCAGCGTCTCGCTCAACGGAATCTCACTCCGCAATACGCGCGCCGCCTGTCCGGTTAAATAAAGATAATGATCACTCGGCATGCCTTCGTAAG
>JABIRI010000175.1 GCA_018667915.1 Opitutaceae bacterium
AGGAGGGCATCGACCACCTCGCGCGTGACGCTGGAGAAGACGACTTGGTTGTCGGCTTCCGTGGCGATGATGTTGCCACGATGTTGGGTGCGCCCGTGCTCGCTGGTGACATACCAACCACCCCAGCGCTCTTCAAAGGGCGTGCGATAGTCGACCAAGGTGGAGCCGAATTTGAAAATCGGTTCACCGGTCGAGTCCGGAAAAACCGAGCGGGCAAATACCCCGGGGATACCGCGAATGAAATGTCCCCCGTGACAACGTAGGCAGTCGGAGTCGCGCTCGAATTTGAGCCCCCGCGTGCGGGCGGGTTTGCGCGGGTCGATGGCGTAGAAGGTCGGCCCCAGTTGGGGATCGATGGCAGTGATCTCGATTAATCCTCCCGGGACCCAGCCGACATAGCAGGTGTCGGAGTAATAAATTGCGCGTGGATTCGTCGGGCTGATGCGGTCGCGTTGCAGGCTGGTGCGCGAGAATACCAGCAGTTGACTTGAAATCGGCACATCGAGTTCGGCCAGCAGCAGGCGCAGAATCTCTTTTTCGTCGTCAGCATCAGGCATTCCGGTTTCGGCGAGTCGATTCTGCAGACGCGTGATGGCGTCTTCCGGTGTCGTTCTGGAATAGGCGATGGGCGGATTTTCGTAATTCTCCTCGGCGGCGAACACCAACCCCGGTGCGAATCCGGTCAGTGCGGCGACTAGCGATAAGGAGAGAGTAGGGCGGAAACGCAGAATAAACGGCGGCTTACGGGTTATCTAGACAACTTTGTCGTGAATTGCGCGAGACAATCCTGAGAGAATGACGGTCCTTGATTTCGTGGTTTGTGGTTTCGGTGAATTGGTCCAAACGTGTCTCCATGCCCCTGATCACGTTACTCAAACGTTTTGCTCTTTCGTTGGCTCTGCTTGGCGGACTCACGCTATCGGCCGCCGATGATCGGCCCAATGTCATCATTATCTTAGCCGATGATATGGGATTTTCCGATATCGGTGCTTACGGAGGTGAGATCGAGACCCCGACGCTTGATAAGCTGGCCGCAGGAGGCATGAAGTTTTCCCGATTCTATAACAGTGCGCGTTGCTGCCCGACCCGCGCTTCGCTCATGACGGGACTGCATCCGCATCAGACGGGAATCGGCTGGATGACCAACCCGCCGCAGAGCGGAAAGATGGACCACGGCCCGGAGTTCCCGTCCTACCGCGGTTTCTTGAATCGCAATTCGCTTACCATGGCAGAGGTGTTGCGTGAAAGCGGTTACGCGACCTTTCTGGCGGGTAAATGGCATCTCGGCATGAATGCGCAGGACCGGTGGCCGTTGCAGCGGGGCTTTGAGAAATTCTATGGTTCACTCGCGGGAGCTACCAATTTTTTCACACCGGAAGGAGCGCGTGGGATCACCTTCCAAAACGATCCGGTGCCCGAGCCGGAGAGCACCACGAATCGACGCTATTACACGACCGATGCGTTTACGGATTACGCGATGACGTTCATCCGCGAAGAAAAAGCTGCCCAAGATCGCCCGTTCTTTCTCTACCTCGCCTACACCGCACCGCACTGGCCGCTGCACGCGCACCAAGAAGAGGTGCAAAAATATGTCGGCAAATACATGGCCGGTTGGGATCAGTTGCGGGAAACCCGCCTACAGCGTCAGCGCGAACTCGGGTTGATCGATGAGGGCTGGGCACTGAGTGACCGATCCTTCAAGGCGTGGGACGAGCTCGACCTCGCGAAGCAAAAAGAAATGGATCTGCGCATGGCCAACTACGCGGCAATGGTGGACCGGATGGACCAGAATATCGGCCGGCTCGTAGATTACCTGAAGGCGACCGATCAGTTCGACAATACCCTCATCCTGTTCATGTCGGACAACGGCGCCTGCCAGGAGGGCGGCAAACTCGGCGGTAAGACCGACCCTTATGATTTGGCTACTTGGGAAGCTACTTATGGTGCCGGTCCCAGCTACGGTGAAGCTTGGGCAAACGCGTCTAATACCCCGTTTCGGAAATTCAAACACTTCACGCACGAAGGCGGCATCTCCACTCCCCTCATCGCGCATTGGCCGCAAGGTATCACGCCTCGAGCCGATTGGTATGGTGAACCCGCAACCCTGATTGATTTGGCGCCCACGGTTTACGAGCTGGCCCACGCGAGTTACCCGCAGCGTCACGCGGGCCAAGAGATTCACGCGCTCTCCGGGATTTCCCTGATGCCGGCCTTCGCGGGTCAGGCTATCGACCGCGCCGAACCGCTCTTTTTCGAACACGAAGACAATGCCGCGCTGCTGGACGGGAAGTGGAAACTCGTTGGTTCCAAAGTATCCGTTCCGGGCGAAGTTGATGCCTCGAAATGGGAACTCTACGATCTCGAAAATGACCGCACCGAAACGCGTGACCTGGCCGCAAGTCATCCCGTTAAAGTCGCGCGCCTTGCCGATCGTTGGTCAGACTGGGCAGCGGGTATCGGTGTCTATCCGAAGCCTGCATCGCGCGCCGTTCCGGAGCCTAAGTAATGAATTTTAATAGCGTAAAAATGAGTGTAACCAAACTACGACAACTTGGTGGTGTTCTGCTGGTGGCGTTCGGCGCCCTCACCACGACCGCCGCCGATAAACCCAACGTGCTTTTGATCCTGGTGGATGATCTTAAGCCGACCATCCGATCGTTTGGCGATGAGGTCGCGATTACCCCGAACTTGGATCGATTGGCGGCGGAGGGCGTGCGATTCGAGAATGCCTACTGCAACCAAGCGGTGTGCATGGCATCGCGCTACAACCTCATGTTGGGCAGCCGATCCACGTCGACGGGTTTTTACAGTTTCGGCACCCAGTTTCGCGAAGTATACCCCGACGCGGTGACGCTCCCGCAGCACTTCATCAACCACGGCTACGTGGCGCATTCAATGGGCAAGGTTTACCATATCGGCCACGGCAATACCAACGACGACGCATCGTGGAGTGTGCCGCACCATCCGGACAAGGTGATCGACTACGTATTGCCCGAAAGCACCCACCGTGAACTCACGCGTGAAGAGGGCTACTTCACCAATCAAGGTGCCCGCGATGAAACCGGTGAGCTCCGTCCGCGCGGCGCGGCATGGGAAGCGGCGGATGTGCTCGATGAAGCCTACGCCGATGGCCGCACTGCCGCGACGGCGGTGGACCGTCTGCATTGGCTCAAACGCAATGAGGACAAACCGTTCTTCCTCGCCGTCGGGTTCGTGCGGCCGCACCTGCCGTTCTCTGCGCCCAAAAAATATTGGGACATGTATGATCGGGCTGATCTGCCCATGCCCGAATACGAAAAGCCACCTGAAGGCGCGCCGGACTTTGCCGGTAAAAAGAACGGTGAAATTGCGGCGTTTAAACCGGTTCCCCGCACTGATGGCACCCCCTACGAACCCGACCTGACGCGCCAACTTATCCACGGCTATTACGCCAGTGTGACTTACATGGATGCCCAGCTAGGTAAGGTGCTGGATGGACTGGAAGAGACCGGGTTTGCCGACAATACCATCGTGGTCCTGTGGGGAGACCACGGCTACCACCTCGGGGATCACGGCGTGTGGACCAAACACACCAACTACGAACAAGCCGTGCGCATCCCGATCATCATCCGCACTCCCGATCAACACAACGCGGGCAAACGTGCGAAACAACTCACTGAAACCGTCGATCTCTATCCGACCCTGGCAGCGCTCGCCGGTTTGTCTGCTCCCGACACCTCGCAACCGATCGATGGCAAGGACCTCTCGCCGGTGATAAAGAACCCCGACAAGACGATCCGCGACTACGCCTATCACACCTTCAATCGAAGTAAATATAATGGACGTGCCATCCGCTCCGCCCGCTATCGCCTGGTCGAGTGGCTACCGTTCGGCGCACCCGCAGGGGACGCGATCTACGAGCTTTACGATTACCGAAACGATCCGCTCGAAACCAAGAACATCGCTGACACCCACTCCGCTGCGTTGGCCGAAATGAAAATGCTCTTAGCGCAAGAACCCGCTGCCGCACTCCAAGTGCGCCGGAGTCGAAAGTAACTTCTAAAATCAGAGGTGCCCGATCAGGTTCACCCAATTTCGGCATTAGAACACGGCCCCGAGGTGGGCCATGGTGGACGTTTGGTGTTTTTCCACCACGCGCTTAGCCGCGGTCGCTTTTCGAAATGAGCCCTCGGGATCCAGGAGCATTTGGAGAACGGTCCCGGGCAATTGCTCGCGCCCTTCAGCCTCATCGAAGTCCAGATGCCACGCGCCGAGTCCAATATCGTCCCACATGATCTGCTTGGACGTTTGTTGATCCAGGCCACAGAGGACGGCCGGAATCTCGTGACCGATACACATGATAGGGGAGTGCATTTGCAGGCCAAATAACCCTGCACTTCGGCGATACGTGCTGATGGCCTCTCCGACCAACCAATAGTCCGACTTCCAGACTACCTTCGCCTGGTCCCGAGCACTGATTCGATCGTAGATCATCTCTTTATTGACCGCCATCTCAGACATGTCCTCGGGGCACAGGAGCACTTTGAAATCGGTTTCGCGGACCACCCGTTGGACGGCTTTGAGGAGGGGTGCGTTGTCCTGCTCTTTGAATCGCTCGTTTACTTCGTGTTTTGCGGGGTCCCGGCGGTATCCCTTTTTAAACAGCCAGTAGGGTGCGAAGCGTAGCTTCGCGATACAGCATACGAACTTACCGGGTTGAAGATCGTTCGCTCGGAGGAAGGCATCCGCCGCGGCGTCATCCCGCACATCGCAAGCGAACGCCGCATCGGGAGCAAAGCCCATGACCTCCGCGGTGCAGCCCCGTTGTTTCGCAAATTTCAGCGATTCTGAATCCCTAAAAAACGCGAACGCAGCGCCATTGAGCGCGGCAACCTTCTCGGCTAATTGTTCCGGGGTATCGGGTCGCATGATCCACGATTGATGATCATCGAAAGTAATCCCGTAGAACCCGTAACCCTTCGTGGTCTCTTTGACCCATTGGTTGATTTGAGGGATCGCTCCTACGCTGGCGCCTGAGCCATGGACGAAAAAATCGCATTCGGAAAACGCCTCCAAACGATCCGATTCCGATGGGACGATTTTAAGGTTGGGAAAGCGATTGATCAGTTTTTGTTCGACGCCCTGTCCGATATCTCCGGGCCATAAGGTGATCTCCACGTCCGGCAAATATCGCTCCATCAAGGTAAGGAAACCCGGGGTATGCGCGATGTCCCCGATGTTCGCGGTTTGCCACGCGGAGCGGAGTAGAATCCGCGGTCGTCGACCGTGAGATCGTGCTGAGACCAAACGCGAAGCGAGGATGCCGCTTAGGAGAGAAATGAACCGTCGACGATTATAAAATGGGGGTAGGGTAGGCATGACAGGTGCCCTAAAATAGGGGTTAAGGAAAACCGTTTCGTTCGTATTCCTGCTCAGCGTCATTACCAGCGCAAGGGTGGGAAAAGCCCAGTCCTAATCGGGCATTTCTGAGTCGTCACAGCAGCGGTCCCAGGAGCCGGAACGTATTTTCCGCCAGCCGGTGCCAGTGGGGGCGCGCTTGCCACGTTTTCGAATCAAGTAGCGTCGAGCGACTCAGGTAATCATCATGGAGCGCGTTCAGACGAGCGGTGAAGTCCCGATCATAGACGAAGAGGGAGATCTCGAAATTAAGCCACAAACTACGCATATCGAGATTGACCGAACCGAACAGGCTGAGCTCGCCATCAACGATCAAACTTTTGGTGTGCAACAGGCCGTCTTCGAACCGGGCGATCTTGACTCCCGCATCCAAGAGTCGGTCAAAATTTGCGACCCCGGCAAACCGCACGAAGAGTGAGTCATTGCGGGCGGGAACGATCAATGTCACATCAACTTGTTGGCGGGCGGCAGAAATCAAGGCGGTAAGAATCGAATCGTCGGGCACGAAATAGGGCGTGGTCATCACGAGTGACCTATGGGCGCCATAGATTGCCGTGAGGAGCAGCTTGTCGATCCCATCATAGTGTTGATCGGGACCGGAGGGCACGACTTGGATCCGGGTCCCCGACGTTGCTTGACTGTCCGGCAGCGGGGGCACGTCGTCCAGCACCCACCGTTGATCGTTTTCGAGGATCCAATCCTGCATGAAGACTGCCTTCAAGGCCACGGCGGTGGGACCGGTGATTCGCACCATGGCATCCACCCATTGCCCGACTTTGGCGCCGCGCTTGAAAAACCGGGGATCCACCAGATTTTGACTGCCCGTGTAGGCAATAGCATCGTCGATCACGGCGATTTTTCGATGATTGCGCAGGTCGCGCCGCACAAACAGGGCCCGGATGGGGCCGGTGGGCATGGCGGCGGACAAGGCAACCCCGGCGTCGCGGAGGCGTTGGACGGACTCACTGCGCAGGAAGGCCTGGCTGCCGATGGAATCCGCCAGGGCCTGGCAGGTCACCCCCCGACGGGCAGCGCGTATCAAAGCATTTACGACATCACTTGATCGTCCTTGTTCATCCCAGATGTAGAAGCCGAGTTGGCAGGAGCGCTGGGCGGAATCGATATCGATGACCAACTGATCGAACACCCGGTTCTCATCGGCCAGCAGGGTGATCTCATTCCCGCCGAGCACCGGGTATCCCCGGGAGAACGTGGCATGGCGGCTGAGCGACAGGGCGTCGACGTTGAGTTGGGCTGTCGCTGCCACGGACTGCGTTCCCAGTTGGTTTTGCCAGTCTCGCAACATCTGGGCGTCGGCCAGAATTCGCGCAGCGCGACCGCGGCCAATGCGGCGTTCTCCGAACATCACATAAATCGCGGCGCCCAGAAACGGAGTGGTGGCCACGATGGTGATCCACGCCAGCGCGGCCCCGACCGGTGGCTGCCGCATAATAACCCGCAACGAAATCCCGATCACCAACGTCCAGTGAAGTGCGATACCGTAGATGCTGGGTTCGAGGTTAATCATGGTAGAAAAAAGATGTGACGAGAATCTAGGATGAGGAGGATTGGATCGCAAAAGGGAAATGGGTGAACGGGGTTGATTTGTGGGGTTGAGTGGTGGCCGGGGCGGCGGTCATACTGGTAACCATGCGCAGGTTTCGATTGGTCACGCTGAACATCGCTCACGGTCGGGGATTAAATCCGATCCAGGGCACAAGCTCGGCGGAGCGTTTGCGGCGGAATTTACGTCGGATCGCGGCGTTGTTGCGCCGAATCAATCCGGATGTGGTGGCCTTGCAGGAAATCGATCAGCGATCCGTCTGGGCCGGCAATTTTGATCAGCTCGATTACCTGACCACCCACACAGACATGCCGTATTCGGTCTTTGGGGTGCACAACCGCAGGGAAGGCCGTATCAATCTAGCCTACGGAAATGCCATCCTTTCCCGGCATCCAATTCTGACCTCGGAAACGGTTTCCTTCGGCCAAAATCGGGTGGGAGAAAAGGGATTTATTTATGTCACCCTTGAAATTCCAGGAGGTCATTTACCGCTGGTAAACCTGCATCTGCACTACCGGTCACGGGCCAAGCGTTTTGTTCAGATGGATCGTTTGTTGGAATTCCTACAGGAAAAACAAACAGCCCACGGCGGCACGTGGCCGACTCTGCCGATCGTGTGCGGGGATTTCAATACGCCCCAATCAGAGTCAGATGTAACCGGTGCCCTGCAGACCCACCTGCAGGAGTTGGGCGACTATACTCTGCACCCGCGGCAAGGGCGCACGTTTCCCTCCGTAATACCGGTGCGATTGCTGGATTTCGTTTACTTACCGCCTCGCGCCCAACGCCCCCGCAGTCGAGTTCTAAGATCCCTAGTCTCCGACCACCGACCCGCGCTGGTGGACTTCTATCTCCCCTAACGAAAGCTCCAACAAGGGGAGAGAAGAGAAACAGTTTTTTATTAGCGTTTGCTCTCCAAGTGCGACGGAGTCGAATTAGAGAATGGCGGAAATGAAAACAGGTCTTGTTCCCCATTGAGGTATCAGTCTGACCACGCTTCGCGCTGAATCTCAGCCGAAGCGCGTGAGGATTGGTCAACAGATGCCCACGGGGAGATTGAACGGATGGAGACGCGTCGCATATTGAGATTCTCTCATTATGTTAAAAAAGATTTTTGGTCTATCCCTCCTGCCGTTGAATACGGACGCCGGACTCTTGGTTCTGCGGTTAACTCTGCCTTTTGTGATCATTCGTTACCACGGTTGGGGGAAGCTAACGGGTTGGAAGGATGAAGCGGCAGGGCTGCCCAATGGGTTCTCGCTCGCGGGAGCGAAAAAAGAGTTTCACACCTTTCCCGACCTCGTCGGGATTTCTAGTGAAGTGAGTTATGTGCTGGTGACTTGGTTCGAAACCTTCGGCTGTATTGCCATCATGCTGGGATTGGCGACAAGACTGCACGCGCTGGGTTTATCAGTGGTATTGGTCGTGGCGTGGAGCCTCTTTCATCAATTTGGATTCAGAGCGCCGCATGGCGGGGAAACGGCGTTTATTTTCGGATTCACCTTTCTGGCGCTTTTTCTGATCGGGCCTGGGAAATATTCGCTCGACCACAAGTATGGCATTGGAAGGACCTAGTTCTCTGTTTGGCTGTAAGCTCATGGACTGCCTCCGGGGTAGAGCAGGATAGTCTGGTTCAGACCTTTCTTTTCAGTGATCATCGATCACCCCTTACCTCCGACTTTTCGCAAGTTTTGATTCCGCCAATTGTCCGTCCGGAGCCCCACAGCAGGGAGCCCCACAGTAGGGGCAGGTTTTGTAGTTTGTAGTTGGGGCTTTCCTCGACCTCTTCATGGCCAGAGGTTGAGGCGGCGGCCTTCGTAGTAGGAGGCGATCATGTTTTCGGGGACTTCACTGCTGAGGAAATGGGAGAAGTAGTTCGCCGATGGGGGAATCTGATGACCGTCGGGGTCGGAGATCCAGAGGAGGTGGCGGGGCGACAGTTTCTCGAGGGTCGTCGCGGCGAATTTTGCGGCTTCTTGGCGTTTGGCGGGGCAGTGGCGAGCAACGACCATCGCGGTCCACTGGAAGCGAGCAAGGCAGTCACCGTAGACCCATTTCGACGCAAAGGAGAGCATGGGGTGGCCGCCCATCCACTCTTCGCGCGGCAGGCGCGGAGTCATTTCTACGGATCGCCAGCTGCGGTCCTGGGTCGAGATGAGGAACCAGTAGAGGTAGTTCCAATTGACCGGATCGAAGCCCATCGTTTGGTCCGCCCACCAGAGCTCGAGCACGCGACTCAGGTCTTCGCTGGTGAAGAGGTCGGGCACACATTCGTGAATTATCGCGGAGGAGATTGCCGTGAATTGGCAGTGTTGAATCTGCTCCCAATGCGCGAACTCTCCCGCGTTGACTTGGGCGCCGGCGATTTCATCCCATTGCTTCGGTTCGTAGGTGCCGTTGGCAAATTGTTCGACGATGTAGTCGATGCGGCGGTGGGTCTGCCAGTTGCCAGTCTCCACCACGAATTTGTAGGCGTCGCGGTATTTTTGGTCGCCGGTAAGTTTGTAGGCGACCGCTACGATGGCAGCCATGATGGCGTTGTAATCGGTGGGATCGAGTCGGTTGTTCCAACTGCCGCCGGTGCGATTGAAAATCGTGTAGTCAACTTCCATTTGGTAGTCGGCGATCGCGATCAGCATGTCGCGGATCTCGGACTGCTCCTGCGGCGAGGCGATGGGGAGGAAACTCCACAGCCCCCAAAGCGTATGCAGATACTGGTCACCCGTGGTGTGGGCAGAATACTCGAAGTGAAACGGCTTGCCCATGAACCCGGGCACGCCGGCATCTACGCCGAATTGGAAGATAATACGCAATGAACGGTAAGCCACGCGCGCGGCGGCCAAGGCGGTGGGATCTTCGGTGGCTTTGAACCGCAGGCTTTGCGCAGCGAGGTGGCTCCCGGACGTGGTGATTGAATTCTCGTTATCAAAGAAATCGGTGATGGCTTTGAACTTGTGTCCGAAGTTCACGGAGAACTGATCCTGGCCTTCGAAGTCCGAGGTGCGCACCTGTCGCAACCCCTCGGGTGCCACGTAAGGCATGCACACCAAAATACCACTGGGATGCCGACGTCCGGCCGAAACCAGTTGCTCAATCCGACGAATTTTTTCTCCCGGTGAGATGCGGCCAAAATCTGGGAGCAAGCCGTTCAAGGCGTCCGACGCACCGGGAACGGAGGAAAGAGAACCGGCGGGCACGTCCGCGCCGGTTAGATTGCTGAGGGGCAGGGTGAGTCCTCCGGCGACCAGAGTCTTGAGAAAATTTCGCCGGGGAAGTGGAACTGAGACGTCGGTAGGGAGCATGATGGAGCTGGGGGCGATGGGCCTTGGTAGGGGTCAGGTTGGTTTCGAGCGTAGCGACACCTGGGGAGTGCAACGACGAGGCAAATGTGACTTACGTTTCTTGGAACTACCTTGCACTTTTTAACACCCTGACCCCGACGGGTCTTGATACTTGTTACTTCGAGCCCGCTATAGGTGGGCGAGCTTGTTACTTGATACTTGGAACTTCGCGGCCGCGTGCGGCCGCGCTGATGATTTGTTTGCTTAGGCTACGGCCTCGGTTGATCCATGGTGTTTCTAAGAACCGATAGCTCATTAGCGCGATGCCGTAGGTGAGGGTTCCACCCAGCATCAACAGCCATAGCTGATGATCCGAGAGGCGCTTCAATACGTTGTAGACGGGCATGTGCATCAGGTAGATGCAGTAGCTCACTTGGCCCACCGATCGCAGCGGGTTGCGGTGTAATACGGGGAGAGGGCCAGCAAGCACCATCGC
>JABIRI010000340.1 GCA_018667915.1 Opitutaceae bacterium
AAAGCCTAGGCGGAGGAACAGCAGCCCGAGGTCACGATTGGTAGGGAGGAAAGAGAGTGTGAGGAATTTATTCATGGTTCGAAAAAAGAGCAGAAGTGAAACATCTCCTTCCGCTTGCGCAAGCGGGAGAAACTACTTAGCCGAGCCGATGGCATTTTCCAAAAATGCCGTCGCTCGGGTTTCCGACCAATATTCCCCCTCTTGGCCGAAGGTCACAAAACCCACGTGCCCACCTCGAGCAGGTGTCTCCAAATGCAAATGCGGATTTGATGCCGCCTCTTCGCGCGGAAAACAACGTCCGCCCAAAAACGGATCATCTAGCGCATTGACCAGCAATGTCGGCACGCGAATGGAGTCGATAAATCGAACACTCCCACACTTCGCCCAATAATCCTCGGCATCGGCAAAGCCATGCAACGGCGCGGTGTAACGATCGTCGAATTGCTTAAAGGTGCGCATGTCTTCGAGACCCGTCAGATCGAGCTGCCCCGGAAACAGTCGCTCCTTGGTGATCACCTTTTGGCGGAGCGTCTTCATAAACCGCGCCATGTAGATTTGGTTCTGCCATTCGCCCAAACGGATCGAACTCGCGGCGAGATCACACGTGACCGAAAACGCGACCGCGACCACCACGCGTTCATCCACCGTGTCTCCCAATTCACCCAGCAGTTTGAGCGTCTGGTTTCCCCCGAGGCTAAAGCCCACCAGTGCGACCTCCCGCCATTTACCTGACGCCAGAACGTGATCCAGCACTGTGCCGAGATCATCGGAAGATCCACTGTGATAAAACTGGAGCCTACGATTGGGTTCACCGCTACAGCCCCGGCAATTCCACGCGACGACATCCCAGCCGCACTTTTTCAATGCCCGGGCCATCCCGCGAATGTATGGCTGGTTCGCATGCCCCTCCAAACCATGGGAAAGGATCGCCACCCGTTCACTCCCCGATCCGGCACAATCTAGATCCAGAAAATCGCCATCCGGCGTATCGATCCGTTCCCGCTGCCAATCCACTTTCCGCACCTTCCGCCACAACGCCGGATAAATCGACTGCACATGCCCGTTCCCAAACCCAAAGGGCGGTCGGTAAGTGGAATCAAGGATCGGCATGAAAGAGCACCGTTTTCTAAGTCACCCCGAGTAGCAATCGACATTTCTGATATCCCAATTCACGCAGCAGGGGTCAGTTCATCTTGGCTCAATAAAACCAAACGCGGAATCGAATCCGTTTAATTCTCAGCAATCGTAGCGTTCACTTTGCCTCGTAACCCCAAGCTTCGTATTCCGGGCTCTCAGGACTGGCCACCCAAGGCTCATCTACGTCTGTTGTCCAGGTGTAGCGCACACCTCGTGATTTTAGAAATTCACTCACGAAACGATACCCTTCGATCGCATCGGCACAGACCCACAGTGTCACATAGGTTTGGGTGGGGTCGAAATCTGACGCATCGATCAAATCGGCCACGACTCCTCCCGGTTCGATCGATGTTTGGATCAAGCCGGCATCGGATTCGCGATCAAATCTTCGGCGCACTTGAATCGACCGATCCGCTAATCGCACGCGAATTTCTCTCGACGAAAAATAGGGCTCGCCGAATGGCGCGATGCGATCGCCCGTAAGCAGAAACGGGCGCGCGGAAAGCCCAGCTAACGATACCGAAGTTTGTAGACCGACATCACGAGGCACCTCGCGTAACTCACGGTGTAGTTGTTCGATTTCCTCCTGCAGTCGGGCGAGTTCGAGAGCATTGCTGGCGAACACCGTTTCCAACATTTCTGGATCGGTCTGCAATCGGTGGAGTTGTTCATTCGTCCGTTGTTCGGTTTCGGCGACGATGGCGACCAATTGAGCCCGCTCATCCGTCACCTCTTCCAGTTGCGCGGCCAGGTCGGCGGGGGCGATTCCCCGCGTGGCCAACCACTGCTCAATATCAAATGTCGTTTGATCGAGGCGCTCCAAGGTGGAGCTGAGCTCGGCCCGACGATTCGTAAGATCATGATACATTTCTTCCCGCGCCTGACGCACCGCCTGATCCTGAGCCTGCGCTTCCGCCGACAACAAACAGGTGATTCCGACCACGCCACAACGAATGAGGGCAGCGGAGGATCCAAACCAATATCGCGCAGGCGCTATCTTCACGGCGACTTTTCCAAGCTTTCGATTTCTTCGAGCGTGCGGCTCATTTCGTCGAGCTGCAGCTCCAACTGCCGAGCGGCGGATTCGAGTCGCTCCGTCTCGATTTCGAGGGTCTTGGGATCCGGCTGCCGATCCACCAACGGTTGGTCTCCATCGAGAGTCTTATTTTCCTGGGCACTGAGTAGAAACAGACTCGCACTCAGTGCGAAGAACAGGTCCGCCATACAAACAAGATTTCGAAATGAAGTGCTGCGGGCCATGATCAGGAGCGGCGAGGATAGTAAGGCATGATGGACTCGTCTGCCTGGAGCGGAAACTCGGTCCAGTGGACACTATCCTCCGGTGACGTCGGCTGCGCAGTGAGGTGCGTGCGGATAATCTCCCGCACTTGATCGAAGGATTGATCGCGCCATCCCGCTGGTCGAACCGCAATCGCCACGTAGCCCGTGCGGTCAATTTCTTGCAACAACCCTTCCCATTCTTCCGGTAGTGCTGCCATAGAAATCCGGCGGCCACTCGGATGGACGATGATCGCCTCCCCAATGCACTCAACCAGCACAAACTCGCCTTGATAACCGCCAAAAAGTAACTCCGCGGCCGTGAACGTAACCGACTGTTCCGATCGTAGCGTCGCCACTTCGTCACGGGCTTCCGATAGCTCTATAGTTTGAGTTTCCAGTGCATCGAGCAACTGAGCTTGTTCGGAGAGCTGTTCGTGCTGGCGGGTCAATGTCGCGAGCTGTTGCTCCTCGCGCACCAGCTGCGTCGCTTGGCGGAGTAAGGTGAGTTTTTCCGCCGCTTCATCCGCGCGGTTATCGAGGTCTTGAGCAACCTTGGCATCGACCATCAAGAGTGACTCCAATTCCAAAAACTCGCGGGTGAGTGTCGGTTCACTGCCGCCGTATTCGTAAACATACAATGCCGCCCCCAGTAGGCAGCACAGCACCGGAAGAGAAACGAGCCCGATATCAGGCCCCCCTCGACTTCGATCAACGGGAATCGGCATCGCCCGACGAAGGGGTTTCGGTGACCGTGAAGGACTTCGGCCGATTCAGCATCTCCTGTTGCGTAGCAATCTGCTCTCGCAGTAATTCCAATGAAGTCGCCGTGTGCGCAGCCCCGGATTGGACCGCCTCGGTCAAGCTACTGCGGTCCGCCTTGGTGTCCGCCTGCATGGCCGCAAGTTTGGTCTCCAACGCTGCGAATTGTTCAAGCAAATTGCTCGATTGCACGGCGGCATCCGAGGAATGATCCCGCACGCCTTCATCCAATCGGCCGAGCGTCCCCAACGCTGTCGGAATCTGTTCGGCGAGCAGTGCATCCACCCGCGTCAGCGCTGCCGCGATCTCCTGCTGCACCTGCATGGATTCGACCTGCCCATCGATAGATTTCTGCTGCATCGCCACCACCTCTTGTTGCGCTTGCTGCAACGCCTGCAGGGCTTCGGCAGTGGCGGTGAGTTGGGGCGCCAGATCAACTGCCGGTTGCGTGTTCGCACTGGAAGCGGCCAGCGTGGTGTCCAACTGCTTCAGCGTCGCCAGCACGTGTTCATTGGTGGCGGAAGCGTTTTGCAGCTGCCCAGCGATCAAACCGAGTTTGTCCCGGAAAAATCCAATCAGTTCCGCCGGATCCAGACCGAGTTCGTGCATCCAGATCCGGGGATCATTGGAGGCCGGAAGCACTTTGCCCCCCGTCGTCTCGAGCTGCACGAGTCCCTTCTCGATGACCTGATCGAGGTGTTCGAGCACACTCTGCTCGGAGCGACGGATCACGCTCTGCATAATCGAAAGCAGGATTGTGAGGAAAAGCGCCAGTAAGGTGGTATCAAACGCAGTGCCAATCGCATTGGCGAACGAGCTGGTGCTGTCCTCACCCTGGAGCACGAAGTTATTGTAGAGCCCCTGGCTCAGTCCCCAAACCGTGCCGAAGAATCCGACGAGCGGCAGCAACTGGACCACGTCGGTGGTGAGCACGTAGTTTTCGTTAAAAGCCCGGTCATCTTCATCCGAAAGTTCCTTGGCCGCATTTTTCGTGAAAACGGAAGAGTGGTGCCGGGCGATATCGGAAATGAGCGCCAAACGACGCTCCACCCAACCAATGGGGGCAACCGGAGTGTCATTCTCCAGCGGTTCAGGCCAGCGAACTCGGGGGAGTTTTTTGGTCTCCCGACGAGCAACGCGGAACCGAGCAAACAACTGGTCGAGACCGAATAGAAACATCGCGATCGCCAACCATTGCGTGAGACTGCGCTCGTAGAGAAATACGGTGAACCATGCATCGGCCGAAAGCAGCAGCCTGAGCAGGACATACAGCACGACCGTGAGCGCGAACGCGATGAGCGCGGAATGGGAAAGCTTCCTCATAAAAAGGGGATTAGGAAAATGATGGGGTGCTACCGAAAAGTAGCTGAGAGCGGGGCGAGATAGAGTGGCCGGAAAACGGACCTTAGAACGGACAATAAAACTGAGCCGAACGCGGTTAGCCAAGATTGGAATGCCAACCGCCTCGTTGCCGGTAACGTTCAACCACTCAAGTGGGTGGATCAAATTTTCTTCAAAAAATGCAATATACTAATTTTCAAACACTTACGTTTATTTTTAGGCAGGCCAAATTTGGTCAACGAACAATAAATCTGTCGCTCAACCCGAATTGACGGAAGTAAATTGAATCTACACAAACTTAGTTGTCCCGGTTGTCCGCCAAATTGATTGTTTCGCGCGCCCGTCCCCACCCATGACATTTTTTCCCCACCTTCGTATCGTCTTCGCCGGTCTGCTCGGCGCTGCACTTCTGCCCGCTGAAGAGGAAAAAAACTACCGGGTGTTTGTCGGCGTCGACCTTTTGGTGGACAAGGACGACGCAAAAATTCCGGTCGAGAACCTTCGCAAACACGACATCATCGTGTCCCCGGCCAACGGCAGCAGTATCCGGATGAAAGACGTGTCTTCATTTGGTTGGGCCCGCACACTTAAAGCCAGCCGATCGCCCATTATAATTGCCGACTTTAAGGAAAGTCGGGCGTTCTCATTGAGCAACGACACGGCCATGCAGTATCTGCAGACGCAGAACAACATGGCGGTCTACCAGCAGGAACGAACCGCTTACATCGAAGCGGAAGCTGGCCAAGCCAGACGCATGCAAAGCGCCGCAATTCAAACTCAATCCAACCTCGAACGCGCGGAACGCAATGGCATGATTATTGACGGACGATCTAGGCAAGCAGCGCAGGAGTTTTTGGACAACACCACCGCGGATCTCGAGGAGGCCAACCTCGCGATGGAGGATCATTTTTTTGAAGCTGATTCCTTGGTTGGCGATTCCACTTTCGTCGATAAAGCGACGGGAACCTCGAACCAAGGCGGAGAGGACGTTCTCGAGCTCAAATTTGAAATCTCCTCCCTCGTGCCCATCGCCGATGCCTATATCGTCGTCATGGGAGTCGTCACCCAGAAAGAGGATGAAGGCATCACCATCTTCCATCAAAATATCGGCGCCATCGGCCCTGAGCCTCGAACGGTCAAAATTCGTAAACTCGGTTTCGAGCCCGGATTTACCATCAAAGACGTCAACCTCCATGTCTACACCAACGGCAAAGAGATCGCGACCAATCGATCCGAGAAAAACTACGCACTTACTCGCGACGAGGCCCGTGAATTTCTGCTTCTTTCGCACATTGCCTCGCATCCCCGTGAGAGCGTTGATGCCCAGCCCGTCTGGACTCTCGCGCCCCCTGCCCTGCTCGCTAACAAGTCCGGCGAATCCTTCAACTATCCGGTCGTCGTCAACATCGATGCCGACGGAAGTATCATCAGCATCCACGAAACCGAAGGCGAGGCCCGCACCTTCCTTGAGCAGATCCATGACGAAGCTGACATTCGCACCAAATCTACCCCGACCAAGCAAAACGATTCATTCGCTCAGTCCATCCGCCTATCCTCAGAAGATTCAGCGGTTTCGCTCGATCAAACCGGCCAAGTGCCACCCGCGGTAATTGCAGCGGTGAGCGATATGATCTTCCTCCCCGCGCTCGAACTCGGCACCCCCATCGCAGTAACCACCCAGGTCAACCTAGCCGACTTCTACCGCTAAGTAACGCGACCTCGCAGCTCCCCGAATCCAACCTCCCGCCGCGTCACGGACGGAATAATCGAAACGGGAACTTGCCTCCGTCGCGTAAACAATGAGCGTCGGTGGAATGCTCATCTTCATCGGCAAACTTGGACTGGCGGCGCTTTCGGGCGTAGTGATCTTGGCTTTGCTGTGAACACGTTCCGGTATGGGCGCGACCCGCTGTGCCTGATAGCGGTTGGACTCTACGCTCTGAATCGATGGGGACTGAAACCGACATTCGACGTGCCGTTTCTACACGATCACTTCAACGATCTTCTCCTTATTCCAGCAGCATTGCCCTTGGTGCTTTGGCTGCAGCGGAAACTGGGTTGGCGTCTCCATGATCGGAGTCCTGATACCAAAGAGATCGCGCTGCATCTTGTGATCTGGGCCCAGATCGCTGAAGTCGCGGGTCCACATTTATTCGAACATGCGACCGCGGATTGGCGGGATCTGGTCGCTTACGGCGTCGGCGCGATCGGTGCCGGGCTATGGTGGCACTTCTCCGCAAATGATGTCGGGCTTTATGCCCGACTGGATCCTCAACCCATGTCATTCGAACGTCTCGCCCCTCACTACCGTTGGTTGGAACGGGTGACGGCAGGTCGCGTTCTGCAACGGGCCCGGGTGACCCATCTCGCCGCCCTCGATGGGGCCGAAAACATTCTGCTCGTCGGCGAAGGGACGGGACGATTTCTGGCTGCACTTCGTGAGCGACGACCGAATGTGCCAATCACCGTAATGGATTCGAGCGCACGCATGTTGGCCATAGCCCGCGAGGTCGCGCCCGGGCCCACTACTTTTGAACAGGTCGATCTGACCCTCACTGCCCTGCCGTCGAACGGCTGGGATGCGGTCGTCTCGCACTGCTTCCTCGATTGTTTCACACCGGGGAGGCTCGAGCACGTGATCGCCAATCTCGCCCAAGCCGCCACCCCGCGAGCCGATTGGCTCATCACCGATTTCGCGCTGCCCGCCGCCGGTTGGCGGCGGACCCGTGCTCGCCTCATCCATGCGCTGATGTATCGCACGTTTCGCCTGACCACCTGCCTCGAGGCACACCGCTGGACCGATCCTTCGCCCTTTTTGCAGGCGCAAGGATTCCAGCTCAGTAGACGCAGCCCCTTCAACCACGGCCTGATCCACGCGGACCATTGGCAACGGCCGATTGTCACGGATTAAGTGACAATCGGGAATGAATAGAGCGAATAAGCCATTGAAACTCGGGCGCTCCTCCCCGCATGACTTTACGCTGTGATTCTTGATCTTCCAGCACGCGCAATGGCCCGACTCCCCGTTAAGACCCGGGGAATTGTGCAGACCGTGTGCTTTGGTTTGGCCGCAGGTCTGGTCGCGGTGGCGTTCCATCTCGCGATTCACACCATCTTCGAACACGGCATCCAGCGCCTCACTCACGAGAGCACCGAGGTATTCCTGGTCGGTAGTTTTCTGATCATCGCCGGCACTTCGGCCATCGCGGGTTGGTTACTGAGCACGTTTTGCCCCGAGGCTGCAGGGTCGGGCATCCCTCAAGTCAAACTCGCCTTCTGGAAGGACATGGGAGAGATCCCATTTCGTGTCGTGTGGGTGAAGTTCATCGCCGGCGCTTTGAGTGTCGGTGGCGGCGCTTCGCTGGGTCGGGAGGGTCCCTCCGTGCAACTCGCGAGTGGTCTATCTTCCAATCTCGGCGGGGCCTTGGGCATGCCCAAGCACAAGCGCCGAGTCGCCTGTGCCGCCGGCGCAGCGGCGGGACTCGCCGCGGCGTTCAATACGCCGATTGCTGCCGTCACGTTCGTGCTCGAGGAAATCATTGGTGATCTCAACAGCCGCATGCTGGGTTCGATCCTACTCGCAGCCGTTGTCGGAGCGTTGGTCGCCCATGGTCTACTCGGCGAACAACCCGCGTTCACTTTGCGGGGAGCAGGTTCACCCGAATGGCAGGTTTACCTGGCGACGCCAGTGGTCGCCGCCATTGCCGCGCTGGCGGGCGTTTGGTTTCAAAAATTCGCCCTCGGGCTGCGACTCTGGAACAAGAAAACCCACCGTATATCGCCTTGGGCGCGATGCACCCTCGGCGGTCTCGCCGTGTGGCTCATCGGTTCCACCGTGTTTCTTTGGACCGGCAACACCGGCGTATTCGGACTCGGCTACGAAGACCTTTCGCAGGCCCTGAACGGCCAAATGTATTGGGCTAATGCCA
>JABIRI010000341.1 GCA_018667915.1 Opitutaceae bacterium
CCCCAAAGGGAGCCTCGATCGATTCATTGATCCGTGCGCAGTTCGAGGAGAGTGGCTTGCGGCCTGCTTCGCCCGCGAACCGGGAGACTTTGTTGCGCCGGCTCACTCAAGACTTAACCGGATTGCCCCCGACGCCTGAGGAGATTGATGTCTTCCTGGCCGATCAAAAACCGGGTGCATACGAGCGGGTGGTTGACCGGCTGCTTGCGTCGCCCGCGACTGCTGAACGGCTCACGGTCGATTGGCTCGATGGCGCGCGCTATGCGGATACCAACGGTTACTCGATCGATGACCACCGCGACATGTGGATCTGGCGCGACTGGGTGCTCCATGCTTTTCTTACCAATAAGCGTTTCGACGAGTTCGCGGTCGAACAGATCGCCGGCGATCTTTTACCACAGGCCACCGAGCAGCAGCGCGTTGCCACTGGGTTCTTGCGCAACAGCATGAACACGCACGAGGGCGGAACGATCCCCGAGGAATATCGCGTGACTTATAACGTCGATAAGGTCGACACGGTCGCCACGGTCTTCATGGGGCTAACCATGAAGTGTGCGCAGTGCCACGATCATAAGTATGACCCGATCTCGCAGAAGGAATTCTACCAGTTTTACGCCTTCTTCAACCAATCGAGTGAGCCTGGCAGTGGCGGGACGAATTCCAATACTGCACCGCTGATCGAAGCCGGGTCGGCGATCTGTGATGCTGATCGGGTCAAGCGCGACGTGCGTCAACGGATCGCTGAACTCGACCGGTTACGCGTCACACCTGAACCAGCAATGGCCAGGATCCGCGACGAGTGGGAATCACGCACCTTGCCGACCCTCGCACCGCCGCCGAAAGAGGCAACAAAGCCCGCAGATTTGCCTCGCGTTCCACATAGCTCGGCCTCGTGGATCTGGGCGGCTGACGATAAACAAGCGGCGAAGGCGCAGTTCGAGCATCGCTTCCAACTCGAGGGGGAGCCAACCGCCGCGCAGTTGCTTTTCACCTGTGATGACGCGTGCACGGTCAAGATTAACGGCGGGAAGGCGATTGAAAAAAAGTCGCTTTGGATGGAGCCAAAAATTGTTCGGATCACCAATTTGAAAGCGGGAGAAAACCACCTTGAAGTCTCCGCCACCAACGATGGCCCGAGCCCGGCTGGCTTGTTGTTCAGTCTCGCGGTGCGCGCTGACGATGGCACTGTAAAACACTTTGTGAGCAGTTCGGCATGGTCGGCGAAAGTCGTGGGTGCCAAGTGGAAACCAGCGGCTGATTTGGGTCAGTACGGTGCCCAGCCGTGGGGGAAGAAATTGTCAGAGGAGGCACCTTCCGGCGCAGGAAATTCAGCTCTCTATGCCGCCCTCTCAAAACCGAAGCCGAAGCGCAGCAAAGCTGATTGGAAAACGATCAACGATGCTTTTGCTGCTGTATCGGGACCTTTCAAAATTTATATCCATCAGCTCAACCTTGAGGAGAAAGTGCTGAGCAAGACCGCGCAATCGGGTCGCGCCACTGTTATGGTGATGGACTACAAACCGCGCGACACCCATATTCTTGACCGTGGGGCCTACGACCAACCCGGAGAGAAAGTCACTGCAGATGGGCCGGCGATCCTCCCTCCTCTGAATGGTCCCGATGGCAAGGCGAAGACCCGACTGGAACTCGCCAGATGGCTAGTTGACCCAGCGCACCCGTTGACCTCGCGCGTCATTGTTAACCGATATTGGCAGATGATCTTTGGAACCGGCTTGGTGAAAACCGCTGAGGATTTCGGTGCGCAGGGCGAGTATCCGTCGCACCCCGAATTACTGGACTGGCTAGCGGCTGATTTTGTCGAGCACGGATGGGATCTGCGGCGCGTTCTCAAGCAGATCGTGATGTCCGAAACCTACGCCCAATCGTCTGCGGCGACGCCCGACTCTCTTGAATTAGATCCCTACAATCGCCTGTTAGCCCGTGCACCACGTTTCCGGCTTGGTGCCGAGTTCGTCCGCGACAGTGCGCTCTTGGCAGCGGGCTTGATTAATCGCGACCTTGGTGGCCCGAGCGTCCATCCCTACCAGCCGGATGGCCTGTGGGCGGAGATTAGTCACTACGGCTACCCGGCCGGATTCACCTCCCAGAAATTTCTGCCTGGTAGTGGCCGGGCACTCTACCGTCGCAGTATGTATACGGCCTGGAAACGAACCTCCCCCCCGCCGAGTATGGCAATATTTGACGCGCCCTCCCGCGAGACCTGTACGGTGCGCAGGCTGAATACTAATACTCCGTTACAGGCGCTGGTTTTACAGAACGACCCGCAGTTCTTGGAGGCTGCGCGGGCGCTCGGCGATCTTATGGCGGCTGCAGGATCGGTGGAGAAGGGGGTCACCCACGGCGCCCGGCGTGTTCTTGGCCGGGGACCGACTGCAAGAGAACTAAAAATTCTGTCCACCGCCCTGACTCGCTATCAGAAGATTTTTCAATCGGACACTGAGAAAGCGCAGCAATTGCTCACCGCTGCCGGAGCACAAGACAGCGGCGATCCCAATCAGACCGCGTGGATGCTGGTCGCTAGCACTTTGCTAAACATGGATGAAGCCGTGACAAGACAATGATCATCAACGACGACACCAACACTCTACTTTCGCGTCGCGCCTTTCTGGGGCAGTCTGGTATCGGACTTGGTGCCCTTGCCGCGACCTCACTGCTCAATGATGCTGGGGGCGCGGAATCTGGTCAGAATGATCTGCCGCATTTCCCGGCGAAAGCAAAGCGCGTCATCTACATGTTCCAGTCGGGTGGGCCGTCGCACATCGACCTTTTTGATCATTCGCCAGCCATCAAAAAATTGCATGGCAGCGAATTGCCCGACAGCGTCCGTGGCGGACAGCGCGTGACCGGGATGACCGCCGGGCTGAAGAATTTTTTAGTCTGTGGTCCGATGTCGCCGATGAAGCAGCGCGGAGAGAGTGGCACTTGGATGAGCGATTTTATACCCTACACGGCGTCAATTGCTGACAAACTCACGGTGATCAATTCGATGCATACCGAGGCGATCAATCATGACCCCGGGATCACTTTGATTAACACTGGTTCGCAGATTCCGGGTCGTCCCAGCCTCGGTGCTTGGGCAGGGTATGGATTAGGAAGCGCAAACGAGAACATGCCTGCCTACATTGTTCTCCTTTCGCAGGGGAATGGGAAGAATCCGGGACAGCCAATTTTCTCCCGCTTATGGGGAAGTGGTTTTCTTCCTTCAAACCATCAGGGTGTATTGATGCGCAGCGGTAGGAATCCGCTTCTCTACCTCAAAGATCCCAATGGGCTCGATCGCTCGACACGGCGCGAGATGCTCGATGATCTCGCGGCCCTCAACGGGGATTCGTTTGCCCGCTTCGGCGACCCGGAGATCCAGACACGCATCGCCCAGTATGAGATGGCCTTCCGCATGCAGACCACCGCTCCGGAAATCGTCGATCTTTCGGACGAGCCAGAGAGCACTTTCAAACTCTACGGCGATGCCGCGCGTCAACCGGGCACCTACGCTTACAACTGTCTTTTGGCGCGGCGCCTGGCCGAACGCGACGTGCGATTCGTGCAACTGTTCCACCGTGGTTGGGACCAACACGGCAGCCTCGTTCCTCATCTGACCGCGCAGTGTAAGGATACCGATCAGGCCTCGGCAGCGCTGGTCACTGATCTTGAACAGCGAGGGTTACTCGACGACACTCTGGTGATTTGGGGCGGCGAATTTGGGCGCACTAGTTACAGCCAAGGAGGCTTGGGTAACGGCCGCGATCACCACGGTCGCTGCTTTTCAATTTGGATGGCGGGTGGAGGGATCAAAGGTGGTAACGTCCATGGTGCCACAGACGACTATTGTTACAACATCGTCAAAGATCCTGTGCACATCAACGATATGAATGCGACCATCCTCCACTGCTTGGGGATGGACCACGAGCGATTCACTTTCAAATTTCAAGGACTCAACACCCGTCTAACTGGAGTGGAGGAAGCGCATGTGGTGCAGCAAATCCTCGCTTAAGGCGAGAATCACCTGATTTAAATGCTACCGCCAGGAATTTGCTTTTTGCGGAAAGGCTCAGGCCCAAGTCGTCGGTGACAAACAGCTTGAGGGCCCGGGTTTTAGGCATCTTGATCAGTTGAGGTCATACTGATGAGAGATCGGGACTCTCCCCCCATATGGCTTTCCGCCTAAGTCGCTAAAACGAGGGCGGCGGTCCCGCCGACTTGCCATCATCCTTTTTCAACGGATATTTCGGTCTCCAGGTCGAATGTTTCTGGCTGAGCCAGGCATGTATCTTTTGGGAAAGCGAGGCGGCGATGGAGGTGTGGGTCTTAATGAGATTGGTTTTTTCTCCGATGTCGTGATTCAAATTGTAGAGTTCCCAATCGTCGGCTTCGTAGAAATAGAGAAGCTTGTAGCGTTGTCCCTCGATCTCGTCGATGGTAGCGACAGTGGGCTGGGCGCGCGAATCCATGTAGCCGGGGAAAAGGTAGAAGATCGGATCACGCATGCGGTCAGTATTCGGATTGAGCAGGACATCGACGAAGGATTCTCCATCGAGAGGATGTTCGGCTTCTGGGGGTATCCAACGATCGCCGGCGAATTGAAGGTAGGTTGGGTAGTAGTCGACTGTATGGACCATATGATCGGTGACTGTGTTGGCGGGGATGACACCCGGCCAGTAGGCGATCAAGGGAACGCGGATACCGCCTTCGGTGAACATTCCTTTCTTTCCGCGCAGAGGGAGGTTGTCCTTGTGGGTGCCGCCATTGTCGGAGGTGAAGAGGATCAGGGTGTTTTCGGCGCAGCCGGTGTCATTCAAAACCTTCAGCAGACGACCGATTGTTAGATCAATGCTGGCAACGAAGCCGGCAAGTTCATCGCCGGTGCTTTCTTTTAGGTCCGGCCGTGAACGCACGGGACCGTGCACTGCATAAGGATGGAGTTGAAGATAGAAGGGCTTCTCGTCGTCGGCGAACTTGCCGATGGTCTCTTCCATGGCATCGGATAATGCGTCGCTAACATGCTTCGGCGTGCCAAGCAGAGACAGCGGAAAGTTGTGCTGTTTCAGATACGACTCGGTGTAGGGTTCGGCGAAGCGGTCGAAGTGGCCGCGCCCGAGTTTCCTGAATACCCAATTGTCGCCATCCTTGCTGGCAAAGCAGACCGGCTGATGTCCCTGCGTAAAGCCACCGATGTTAATATCGAAACCGGCGTTTTCAGGAAGGGTCTCCCCACCTCCATGTCCGCCGACGTGGTATTTGCCGATATGCGCGGTTGCATAACCGTTTTTGCGCATCGCTTCAGCAACGGTGATTGCTTCGGCAGCCACATCTTCCGTCTGTTCCGGAGCGGTGAATTTTGCCTTCTCCTTCGAAATTCCTCCACGACCGTATCGGTTGAGGCTCCCGACACAGTAGACATCATTGTGGATGCGCGCAGGGTATTGTCCCGATAGCATGGCCGCGCGGGTCGGCGCGCAGTTGGGCTGGGCATAAGCATTAGTGAAACTGAGTCCTCCGGCAGCGAGCTTCACTAGGTTTGGTGTGCGGTAAAGCTTTGGATTAGTCCCCATCGTGCTCTGCTCAACACCGATCTGGTTCCAGCCAAGATCGTCTACCATCACGGTGACGATGTTTGGCTGACGCCTGATCTTATTGAAGGCTACCGGAATGAAGGGCGGATTCGTATGACGAAGCAATTTGACCGATACCCCGGCTACGCCGGACGCTTCTTGAAAAGCAGATTTACTCGCGGCTTCAATACCCAGCAAGCTGAAGGCGAAATCTCTGTCCTTTCCGCCCGCACTGGCCCAACGGCCTTTGGAACTCTTGTTGTTGCGGATCGCTCGACCACCGGCGTATCCGCGGCCTAGGATGAAGTGCAGATCGGATTCCTCGGCGGAAAGCACTAGGGCATAGTTGCCTGTCTTTAGTTGTGGCGGCGATTCAAATTCAAGCTTTAGGGTGGCCTCGGCGGCGCCCTTGGGCAACCTTCCAGATTCTGAATGCAGCATATCACCGACCGGATAGTCATTCTCGGTGCGATAGATACTGACCGTCAGATCGGCGGCGTTCACAACCCCGGCGGTCAGCACGAAAAGGCCCTCGAGTTTTCCGGTTTTCTTTACCGTGAATGTCTGCCCCTTCGAGTTACCGGCTGCAACAATTGTCGATCCGACCTTGCCGTGGGGCGGTGAGAGTTTTTCCGATCGATCGGCAACGGTCAATTTTAGCGCTGCGCTAACAGGTAGGGCAATCAACAAGGTTGCGGTAACGGCTGCGAAAGTCTTTTTCATAAGGGACTGATTGCTAAATGAGATGGGTTGTCAAGGGTGGGTGAAAGCCTTTA
>JABIRI010000117.1 GCA_018667915.1 Opitutaceae bacterium
CACCGTGCCGATCGGAATCCCGAGCTCATAGGCTACCCAAGTCGGACCCGGCGTCGGCGGCACGAACGAATGCGTCACCACCATACCCGCCAAGAGCGGCAGGCCAAACGTCAGGAGCGACTTACCTGTGCGCCGCGACAACGCATAAATAATCGGCGCGATGATTACCAAAGCCACATCGAGAAATACCGGGATCGAGATGAGAAAACCTGTCATCAACATCGCCCAGTTCGCCTTCTTCTCCCCAAAGAATTTCAGCAGACCGTTCGCCAGACTCTGCGCCCCACCGCTGTGCTCGATCATGGCGCCGAAGATCGCGCCGAGTCCGATGATCGTCGCGATGAAGCCGAGACTGGCGACCATGCTATCCTTGATCGTATTGCCGACCTCGGTCAGCTCCATCGTGCCCGAGACGACGCCCACAAATACACTCGCCAACAGTAACGCGATGAACGCCTGCACGCGCCATTTGAGGATCAGGAACAGAATCAATGCGATTGCCGCAATGAGGGTGCCAATTAACCAGCCAGTGCTGACGTCGGGGGTAACCGCAGCTAAGAAATGCATCCGAACAGCGTCGACTGTCCTGTGGCCCTCGCCAAGCCCCATCTCGGAACAGTTGTAATATCAGTTAAGCAAACTGCACTGCGGCCTATCCGTTCCCACTCGCCACGCCGACTGATCCTATCCCATGTTGAACACCGATCACGCCGTGATCAAATTACCTCAACCCCTCGTATTCTCTGACCGTGAAATCGCTGCTATCTTTCGTTGCGCTCCTAGGCGCCGTTTCAACCGCCTGTCTGGCCGCCGACCAATCCGATCCGCGCCCGAACATCCTCTATTTCTACGTAGATGACATGGGTTGGGGGGCGATTGGCCCCAATGGTCAAGCTGAACGCCGTGCGCAGGGGTTACCTGCCTTGGTAACACCTACGCTCGATAAACTCGCCGCCGACGGCCTCAATTTCACGCGGGCCTACGGATGCACCGTCTGTTCCCCCGCCCGCTCCTCGCAACAGACCGGTTTCCATCAGGGACACACCTTCGGTGACCGCAACGATCCAGATAACGCCAAAAAAGCCATCCGCACCGACGACCTCACGATGGGCGACATGCTTTCCCGCACAGGTTACGTTACCGGCTATTGGGGAAAATGGGGCTACGGCGGCTCCAAGGACATGAACAACCCCACCTTGGACAACCTGCAAACGCTCCCCACTTCGCACGGCTACCAACACGTGCTCACCGAGCTCCATCACGTTCGCGCCCACACCTTTTTCCAACCGACACTCTGGAGCGCCCCCGCTCAACCCGGCGCGCTCGGCGGACTCGAGTTGGTGCCCAACGCTCTCGCGGAGTTTGCCGGCAGCTCCGCCTACCCCAGCACCCCCGCGCTGCAAAACGATCCGGACTACCCGGACACCGCTTACTGCGATGACGCTTATGCCTTCGCTGCCTTGGATTTCGTGCGCGAACAGGCTCAGAACTACCAGGCCACGGGTCAGCCGTTCTTCGGCCTCTTCGCCGCGCAGGTGCCGCATGCTCCTTTTGCCGAAATCTCTCAGCTCCCGGAGTGGGACGCCGCCTATCGCGATCAACCTTCCCTCTCACCTCAAGCCCGGCAATGGGCCGCAATGATCACGCGTCTCGATGCTCACTTCGGCAACATCCTCGCCGCGCTCGAAGATCCCAATGGCGACGGCGATACCTCCGATTCTGTCGCGGACAATACGCTCGTTATTTTCCAATCCGACAACGGCGGCCCGCACCATAACGCCCGCGATGAATTTGCCGCCAATGCCGGACTACGGGGCCAGAAAGGCACCATCTACGAAGGCGGCATTCGGGTTCCCACGATCATGCGTTGGCCGGGACTCGCGGCCGGCACGAGCACGGATCGCCTTGTTGATGTCACTGACCTTTTACCTACCTTCTGTGAACTCGCTGGAGTCGCCGCACCCCTTGGCGTCGACGGCGTATCCATTGCCCCATTTTTGCTAAATCAGGGCGAACCCCGTAAACGCGAATTCCTCATTCACGAGGCGGGCAAACATCAGTCCATCATTCAAGGACGCTACAAACTTATCCGCGACTCCGAGTCGAATCTCGAGCTTTATGACCTCACCGAAGACCTCGCGGAAAGCCACAACATCGCCGCGCAACACCCCCAACTCGTAGCGGAGCTGCACGACCTACTGCTCGGCGAACGCGTCGCGGAGCCGCGAGGATTCGCCAATACCTACCACCACTGGATTGGCCGCCACGGCGACGTGACATCGTCTCCGGAAAATTGGTCCGACTACGACTACACCAACGCGGGCATCACCTACCTGACCGATACCGGAAATCCCCAACTTTCCTGGACCGCTCATATGAGCAATGGAGGCATGAGACCGTCCACCGCTCGCGCCGATCAGGATTTGGCTGTTCTCGCTCTCCGGATCTCCGGTGTCGCGCCGCAAGAACTCGCGCTGGATCCAGGGATCAACCTCACCGGTCGCAATGAAGTTGTTCTCGGCCCCCACGGAAAGCTCACCCTGCAAGGAGGAAGCGTTTCCTCCCTGCGCTGGATCGAAGTGGAGCCCAGAGGGGAAATCTCCGGACATGGCACGATCGAAGGAGACCTCTACTCTGAAGGAACAATATCTGGCTCTTCCGTTGCGCCTCTCCAAGTGCTCGGCACCGCCCACCTCGGTGGCCAACTCACGCTCGGTTCAACCGAAAAACTGAAATCCGGCGACCGTATCACGGTGCTGAAGGCCAATCAGATCCAGGGAAAATTTGATTCGATCGACAGCCGATTCACCGCCAGCTACAACGCCACTAGTGTGACGTTGGTAGCGAAATAACTTCAATGCTTCCCGCTTAAACCAGGCGACGAATCATCCGCTCCAACGCTTGCGGCAATTCGCGATGGATCTTCGCGAATGGAATTTCTCCACAAATAATCGGAATGAAATCGGCCGCATAACCCGCGCGTTTTTGGGCGGCGGCATCCGGCGCGTAACCCATGCCGCCCACGAGCCCAACGAGACACAATTTTTGATCGGAAAACTCGGCCATGATTGCCTTCCCCAGCGATTGATACAGTTCCAATCCAAACCCCATCAGCACGATCGGCCCGACCTTCAGACCGTGTAACACCACGGGTGGATTCGGCACGCGATCACCCCGACAATCTCCGAGGATCTTTCGCAGGCCCTTCAATCGCGCCATCTCCATGCCATTGGTAAATAGCGCGGACCGATCACGGTTGTGCGGAAAGTCGGTGATGCCTTCAGCCGCGAACAGCGCTTCAAGCCTCCGAATGCGGCGGTCTATCGAAGTTCGACTCCACGGTTTGCGAGTAAACCGCACCTCACGCCGGATCGATTGAATTTCGCCCCCCTGAACTGGTGTCGCCTGCTTTAATCCGGTTTCGATCGCACGGGTATATTGGCGAGCAATCGCCGCCAACGCCCGCTTCGACTCCCGAGGAATTCGGTGATTCAGTTTCGGATTAATATCTCCCAGTGCACCGGGTAAAAACACTGCCACTGCATTGTGATGGAATGCTTCAATCGCCCGCGATGCTTCGCCGACAAAATCACCATGAATCGCGTTGGTTTTTTCGCCGAAAACCACCGGATGACATCCGAAGTGATGAATCACACCGGCTAGCTTACCTCTTGTTTTAAACGCCATCACGCGCACCGTCGGATCTGTTTGTTCCGGGTGCTTGGGCTGCCAGCTGGGCTTCATGCGTTCGGCAAAATTGGCTTCCAGCGCGAACCCCGTGTCCGTCTCCCGATTGACTGCGATTCCCTCACCCGGGACCTCGGCCCAACTCAATGTCACCGCCGCACGATTTGCCATCGCCACATCGACGGCTATGACCACTCGCGCAGGAAGCGTCTCCACATACATCGCGTCCATTTCGCCCCACCCCTCCATGCCGCCCACGGCCGGCGCACTGTGCGTGTGCGTAGCCGACAAGAATACTTGATCGGGTTCACACTTCGCCCGTTTTGCGACGACTTCACGAATCCGTTGATCCAAAACCCGTGGTAAACCGCATAGCTCCAAACTCACCAACACAATCCGCTGTCGACGCGCCTCGAACACCATCGCCCGCGCATGAAGCGGCGCGAGAATTTCGGTCGCTGCTCGATTGCGGTAAGGTCCATACCCCGCCAGTTGGACGCCCAGCCGTGGCGTGATATCGCTCTTACCGAAACCCGCCCTCATCAGCTCTTGGTGGCAGACGCGCCTCCGCTCGCGCGTTCGTGACCCCGCAACGCGTCGATATTGGCTTCTACCTTCAGAATTGTTTCGGCCATGCGATCGATCATTTGCTCCTGTGGATCCACAAAGTCAAAACGCGTCTCAATCGTGTTTCCGATTCTCCACCGGCAATTCGGCAGTTCCATCCCGCGATAATCGATGCCCGATTGTTCGAGCGCTGCCGTCCAGGAAACGCGCGGGCCCGCTTTCTCTTGCCAATGCAACCGCGGCCAATCCGGAATCGGCGACGGCACATACCCAAAGGCCAACATGCCCTCGGCTTTCATGGCGGCCGCAAACGTATCGCGCGATACCCCTGCCGCCTCCGCGTCATAGTTCATCGTGAGCAAGTGGAAGACCGGCTTCACCCCTTCCGCGTAGTCCGGCATGCTGAGATACTTCGATTCGGCCAGTTTGGCGCGGAACAGATCGGCGTGGCGGCGGCGTTCCGCGATCCAGCCCTCGATGTTGCCAAACTGCTCCGTGAGCAGCACCGCGTTCAGCGGGGTCACCCGATAGGTGTAGACCAACGAATCACTCCAAGGTCGCAGCTCATCCGGAAAACCTTCATCCGGCGCGCGGCCCATGTGTTGGCCAATCATTGCGGCTTTCCAAAAAACATCCTTGTTCGGCGTCACCAAATAACCGGCCTCGGTCGTCGGTAAAACTTTTCCACCCATACAGGAAAACCCCGCCGCGTCACCGACATCACCGACCCTCACCCCATTAATCGTCGCCCCGTGCGCTTGGCTGCCATCTTCGATCAGCGCCAAACCGTGTTTGTCCGCTATTTCCCGGAGCCGAGGTAGGTTCGCGGGTTGCCCAAAAATATGGACCGTAAGAATCGCTTTGGTCCGCGGCGTGATCGCCGCTTCGATCAACTCAGGGTCCATCAAGCCGGTGTCCCGTTCCACATCCACGAAGATGGGAATCGCATTTTGATGTAGAATACAGGACGTCGACGCACCCCACGTATAGGGCGTTGTGATGACCTCGTCGCCGGAGCAAATTTCCAACCCCGCCAATGCACCATGCAATGCAGCGTGACCGGAACTGCAGGCCAGCACCTCACGTCCGCCGTGGTAGCGTGAAATCGTTTCCTCTGCTTCGACGATTTCCGGAGAATGGAAACGCCCGAGCCCCACGGCCTTGCCTTCGCGTAGAACATCGCCGACGCGCTCGATCGCCCGTTCGGAAAACTGCGGAAACTTCGAGTAGGTCACTTCGCCGATCGGGGATCCACCGAGCAGGGCGAGCGAGGAGGAGGTCTGAATTGTGGGGGCACTCAAATCGGGACAACTCTAACAGAAGGAACGGTCGGGTGAAAATGGCATGTCTTACGAAACCATACCAATTCCTACACTCGCCGCGTTTCTCGCCACCGCGAAGGAGCTTCGCCGCTGAAGGTTTTAAAGGTGCGGCTGAAGGTGTAGGAATCCGCAAATCCGAGTTGTCCGGCTACTTCCTTTATCGTCAGCTCCGTCGATTCCAAAAGCCCGCTGGCGCGTTGCATGCGCTCGTCCGAAATGAACCGACCCAACGATTTGCCGGTCACGCTTCGAAAGAGACTCGTAAGATAGTTGGGCGAGACGTGCACCTCCCCCGCCACTTCCGCCAGAGAGAGCGCGCGATCCGAATGGTCCTGCACAAATGTGATCGCCCGCTGCACGATGACTTCACGGGTATCCATCGGTGCATTCCCCCCATCAATCGCGCGTCGAAACAACGCCAAGGCAAGGGTAAGCAGCGCCTCGCGCAAACCATCGATTGGCGGAGGGCGGTCCGCCGCAGCCCAGTCCCGCAAACGCGCCAGGCGGCGGCGCGGTTCCGCCGGCAGCGCCGCCAGACTCATCCGGTGATCAAATGCGAATCCTTCGCTACCCGAGTAGCGCGTAACATGCACCGAAGGATCGGCTTCATTTAGACTCCACCACACCAACCGGTAATCCGTTTTCCTCGTCACAAATGCCTCCGCATGAGAAATCCCCGCCGGACACACCACCAGATCTCCGCTTTCCAGAATCGCTCCGCGCTGGGCCAGACTGAAGCGACACCGCCCTTCAATCAACAGGCACAACTCGGCATGACCGTGCGCGTGGTCATCCCCATACAAGGCGGACTGAAAAGCGCGCGCGCCCCGCCGGTCCTGCGGATGACTGGCACGCCAGGGCCCCATCACCGCGTCGTCGTGCAATCGACCGAGCACCCCGATCAGATCTTGCCCGATGAATCGTTTTAGAGCGAGAGACTCGGCGTCAGCGTGGTCGGAATTGGATTTAGGCACAGGCAGGTTATGGGACAGCGGGGCAAACCCTCGCATCATCATTGCGTCGGCTCAAGCGATCGTTGATTAAGGAACCGTCGCATCGAATTTCCCCGTTCTGCCCTATGTCTTATTTGAAGTTCCTTCTGCTTGCTACTCTCACCAGCGCCGCCTTCGCCGGCCCTCCGACTTTTCCGGGCGAAGTCTCCGAGTGGAACGGATTCCAACGGCACGACTTCAAAGTTGCAGATCGAGCGGCCATCGTCGTGATCCCGCAAAAGGCTGCCGACGGTAATCCCTGGATCTGGCGGGCGCGTTTTTGGGGTCACGAACCTCAAACCGAAATTGCCCTTTTGAAAAAGGGGTTCCACGTCGCCTACTGCGACGTCGCTGATCTTTTCGGCGCACCGCCGGCCGTTGCGATTTGGAACACCTTTCACGCTGAAATGACGGGACGCTACGGTCTCGCCGAACGTCCCGCCCTAGAGGGTCTGAGTCGCGGTGGTTTGATCATCTACAACTGGGCGAAGTCTAACCCGGCCAAGGTCGCCTGCATCTATGCCGATGCCCCCGTTTGTGACATCCGCAGTTGGCCCCGAGATCACAGTAGCGCCGCAACATGGGCCAAGTGTAAGGCCGTCTATGGCATCACCGATGCCGAAGTAGAAACCTTCACCGGCAATCCCATCGATGGCCTTGAAGTCTTGGTCGAAGCCGGAGTTCCTCTCCTCCACGTCGTAGGCGACGCCGATCCCGTGGTCCCTATTGGGGATAATACCAACGTCCTCGCCGCGCGTTACCGTGCCCTCGGAGGATCGATCCAGATCATCTCGAAACCCGGCGTGGGCCATCATCCGCATAGTCTCGTAGATCCGACCCCCATTGTAGATTTCATCCTCGAACACACCCCATGAACACCGCCATCGAACTTCGCCACGCCACTCGCGCTGATTGGGATGACGTCGCCGCACTCATCTACCAATCGACCAACCACTGGTATCTCGCGAACGGCAAGTCAGCCATCTTCACGGGCGAACCGTCCTCCACCCTACTGTTCTGCCAAGTTTACGAGGATCTCGATCCCGGGCGTTGCCTGCTCGCGATAGATCAAGCAACCGGAAGCATTGCGGGCTCTTGCTTTTATCGTCAGCGCGAAACGCACGTCTCGTTGGGTATCATGAACGCGCACCCCGACCATGCCGGCAAAGGCGTTGCCCGCCGGTTGCTCACGTTCATTCGCAATTTCGCCGACGAAAACCATCTCCCCCTGCGGCTCGTTTCCAGCGCGATGAACCTCGATTCGTTCTCGCTCTACAACCGCGCCGGACTCGCACCCTACGCATTCTATCAAGATATGATCCTGGAGGTGCCGGCCAAAGGAATTTCCTCCGAAGCTCCGGTCGGCAAATCCCTTCGCGACGCCACCCTCGCTGACGTGGATGCGATCGTGACACTCGAGCAGGAGGTGCTGGGCATCAGTCGGGCGAAAGACTTCGAGTATTTCATCCGCAATGAAAGCGGAGATTGGCATATGAGCGTGATCGAGAACAACGAAGGTCAGATCACGGGTTTCCTCGCTTCGATCCAACATCCCGGCAGCTCCCTCTTGGGGCCGGGTTGCATGCGCGAGGACGAGGATGCCATCGCCTTGATTCAACGAGAACTCGATGCGCGCCGCGGTAAAACGATGGTTTGGTTGGCTCCTTCCAACCGTCCGGCAATCACCCAGGCCATGTATGACCTTCGGGCCAAAAACTGTGAACTCCACGTCGCCCAAACCACGGGCACCCCGCCGCAAATCAACGGCGTCGTCATGCCCACCTTCATGCCAGAAACGGCCTGATGAATTTTCCTTTTCTGCGCGCTATGAATTATCTTCGAAATCTGCCTCTCGTCGGACTGCTATTGCTCAGCTGCTCAGGAGCTTACCTCGCTACTGCTGACAAACCCAACGTGGTAATCCTTTTCGCCGATGATGCGGGATACGCTGATTTTGGTTTCCAAGAACATGCGCGCCCGGACATGGCGCCTCTTACGCCCCACATCGACAGTATCGCCTCGGCCGGTGCGCGGTTCACTCAAGCATACGTGACGGGTGCGGTCTGTTCTCCGTCTCTCGCCGGTATGATGACGGGACGCTATCAAGAACGGTTTGGCCACGAAACCAACTTGCCTCCCGGCACTCAAACAGGACTGCCCCTCACTGAAACCTTCGGCGTAAAACGCCTACAAGATATCGGCTATTACACCGGACTCATCGGAAAATGGCACCTCGGTTATCCGGAAAATTTTCATCCGAATCGCCGAGGATATGCTCATTTCTACGGGCTGCTACAGGGTTCACGCAGTTACTATCCTTACGAAAAACCATCCCGTGACCGGGTGATTTGGCGTAACAATATCCCCACGGAGGAGACCGGCTACGTCACCGACCGATTGGGAGATGCGGCCTGCAAATTTATCGAAGAACACCGCGAGGATCCGTTCTACCTCTTCGTCTCCTTTACCGCCCCTCACGGTCCGCTCCAACCCCGCCAAGGTCGTTACGATTATGAGCGGATCAAACACATCGAACACGAGGACCGGCGCCATTACGCCGGTCTCGTCGTTGCCATGGATGACAATGTCGGAAAGATCCTCGCAACGCTCGAGAACCACGGCCTCAGCGAATCGACAATTGTTATCTTCACCAACGACAACGGTGGACCTGGAGGGAAGGACTCCACCAGCAACTTCCCACTGCGGGGGCACAAAGGCAGTCTCTACGAAGGCGGTGTCCGCGTGCCTTGGGCCATGGCGTGGCCGAGTGTAATTCGGCCAGGCACCGTCGTCGATACACCGGTCATCACGATGGACATTCTTCCCACAATCTTCGATGCATCGGGTGAGCCCATTCCCGAAGACTGGGCACTCGATGGTGACAGTCTTTTACCGCTCGTCGGCGTGTCACCCGTCGCTTTTCCCGAGCGCACCCTGTATTGGAGACGTCATGGTTCTAAAGGCCCTATCGCCCTTCAAGACGCCAATTGGAAACTTCTGGAACGAAATGCGCCGGATGGAGAACCCGAACTCTACAACTTAGCTCAGGATATTGGCGAACAACACAACATCGCAATCCAACACCCCGACGTTCTGTCCCGACTTCAAGCGAAACGGGCCGCCTGGGAAACTCAGCTGGTCGAGCCACTTTGGGGCCCCGGCAGCGCGGGTTACCAGAACAACTCCGACTAAACTGGACTAACGATCGCCCCGCGGATCGATCTGCCGTTGCTCAAATCAGAGTATAATTGTTGCATTAAATTGCATCATTTATCTAATCTGCTCCGCACACATTTAATTTCGCCATGATACGATTTATCTTACCCCTAATCGCGGTTGTTGCCCTCGGAGGGTGCCAAGAATCTCCGGACGCCACCCCATCAACGATCGGTTCCGAAAAATGGAATCTCGTCTGGAGTGACGAGTTCGAGGGCGAAGGCGTTCCCGATTCCAGCAAGTGGACTTACGCGGTGGGCGGACACGGTTGGGGCAACAAGGAGAAACAATTCTACACCGCCGCCCGGCCCGAGAACGCCAATCAACAGGCCGGCAAACTTCACGTTACCGCCCGCAAGGAATCGTGGGAAGGCATGGACTACACGTCGGCCCGAATCATTTCCCGCGGGCTCGGCGACTTCAAATACGGCCGCTTCGAGATCCGCGCCAAGGTTCCTGCCGCCCGCGGAACGTGGGCGGCCATCTGGATGATGCCTTCGGACTGGCAATTCAGCGACGGCGGTTGGCCCGACATCGGCGAAATCGACATCATGGAACACGTCGGGCATGACTCCGGGACGGTTCATGCCTCGGCGCACTCTCGTGACTACCAATGGCAAAAAGGCACCCAGAAGACGGGTATCCTGAAAGTCCCCACTGCCACCGCAGAATTTCACACTTACGTGCTGGAATGGTCGGAAGAGCGACTCGCTGCCTACGTGGATGACGAGATGTATTTCGAGTATCTCAACGAAGGCGAAGGCGAAGGAAAATGGCCCTACAGCAAACCGTTTTATCTCATCATGAACGTAGCCGTCGGCGGCGAATGGGTGAACGACCACGGCATTGACGACGACGCGATGCCTCAGGCCATGGAAGTCGACTACGTCCGCGTCTACCAAACCACCAAATAGATCGAAATCCCTGCCCAAAACAATTACTTCGCCTCGATAATGGGCCTCCAGTGCGTCACCATCTGTGTGAATCTGTGTTCATCTGTGGCTAAAAAACAGCGTCCACATAGCCTCGTCCTCCACGGAATCAGGATTGATTAACAATCTCACTTGTCGCGGACGGCAAATGGCGCTCTGGGTATCTATTAACCATGAGCGAATCTTCTGTTGAAAATGTAGTAATTGTTGGCACCGGCTGCGCGGGACTTACCGCCGCCATCTATACCGCCCGCGCCAATCTTAGTCCTCTCGTCCTCGAAGGCGGCCAACCCGGTGGCCAATTGACCACCACCTCCGAAGTGGAAAACTTCCCCGGATTCCCCGAAGGGATCGATGGATTCATGATGATGGACAACCTGCGCAAGCAGGCCACCCGCTTCGGCACCCGTTTTCAATCCACGCTCGTAACCGAGGTCGATTTCACCAGCCAACCGCGCAAACTTATCTGTGGCGACAAAACCATCCTCGCCAAGTCTGTCATCATCGCGACAGGTGCCTCCCCGCGCATGACCGGTATTCCCGGCGAAAAAGAACTCTTCGGCGGTAAAGGTGTAACCACCTGCGCCACCTGCGACGGTGCCTTCTACCGCAATATGGACGTCGCCGTCATCGGTGGTGGCGACAGCGCCGCGGAGGAAGCCCTCTTCCTCACCCGCTTCTGCAGCAAAGTTTATCTCGTGCACCGCCGCGACTCCCTCCGCGCTTCCAAGATCATGGCCGACCGCGCCACTTCACACGAAAAGATCGAGATGGTGTGGAACAGCGTTCCCGTCGCAGTCGATGGCATCGAAGAAGGCGCCGTCAGTGGCTTGCGGGTTAAAAACTCTCAATCCGGCGAAGAATCCACTTTGGATATCAAAGGCCTCTTCGTCGCGATCGGCCATGTGCCCAACACCGGCCCGTTCGCGCCGCCACTCGATACCGACGAAAACGGCTACTTCAAACCGTCCCCCAACTCTCAGGTGCAAACCAATGTTCCCGGCGTCTACGTCGCAGGCGACTGCGCCGACCACGTTTACCGCCAGGCCATCACCGCCGCCGGCATGGGCTGCCAAGCCGCCATCGAAGTAGAACGCTGGCTCGCTGATCAGGAGTAAGGATTACCAACTTCCCCGCTTAGAACGCCGTCCCTTCCCGGACGGCGTTCTTATTTTCAGAATCTTTCAACTTGCGAGTGCCCCCGTGGGCAAACGCACTGGAGGCATGTCCGATACTCCTCCTCAAAACGATGCGCCTTGGGGATGTTATGAACGCCTCCTTCCGCGCGAGATAGAAGCTATCGCTGAGGCTCGCTCCGTCGCTTACCTACCATGGGGTGCTCTGGAGTATCACGGTCACCACGCCGCCACCGGTCTGGATGGACTCAAGGCCCACGGTCTCTGTAAAGCTCTCGCCGCCGCCGAAGGTGGCCTTGTATTACCGCCGGTCTACATCGCGGCCAATACCATCAAGAAAGCGCCCGGGTTGGAGTTCCCCCGCCACTCCTTGGACTTCGCCGAATCCACACTCAGCCTATTGGCTCGAGAGCATTTTGATCAGTTGGCCGATGAGTGCTTTCGTGTCGTCTTCACCCTGTGCGGTCACGTCGGCCAACCCCACTACGATCTCATCAAAGCCGAAGCCGTTGCCGCCAACGAACGTCACGCCAACACGCACTTCATCGCCACCTCCGAGACGGATCTGGTTTCCCCCGATCTCTTCATCGTCAATCACGCGGCGCTCGGCGAAATCGCCCTGCTCATGGCCACCGATCCCGATTGCGTGAAGCTCGATCGCTTACCGCAAGATCGCGAACCCACCCTTGAACAAGACGCGGTGTGGGGACCTGATCCACGCACGGCTTCGGCTGAACTCGGACACCAATTCATCGCGGGCTTCATCACCGGATCCCGTAAAGCTATTCACGCTGTTTATTCTCCGACTTCATCTAAAACCTAAAATCTTCTCGTAGTTCGTTGTCGG
>JABIRI010000342.1 GCA_018667915.1 Opitutaceae bacterium
CTCCGCAACGGTTTGGTCCTCGCGCGCCTTTACGAATACACGCGAGGGTTTGCTCAAGCCGAATCGCTCTACTCTCAGCTTCGATCTGAATTCCCTGACGAGAAAGAAACCATCCTCACCGCGCATCACGACTCGATGCTCGCAAGCCAACGGCTCAAATCGCTGCAACGGCTCGCCGCGGAGCAAGTCCTCGCTGATATTAAAGAGCGCAATCCTTGGTTGATTCCTTGGTTGTTTGTCAGCTCCATCGCCCCCGCGGAGCACACCACCGAGCTCCCCCCAGACTGGAGCAGTATCGCTCCCCCGCTCATTCGAGAGCTCGTAGGGTTGGTGCAAACCAAAGAACCCGCCGCAGCAAAGGCTATCGCGCAGAAACTCGCCGTAACCCCGGCTTCCACCCCTTTGGTTTCCCGGATTCGTTGGGAACTATTGTGGCGAGGGGGCCATCGGGGATTGGCTCGGAAAGCTATACTAGCAGACGCCAATCTACTGGGGCCTTTCGAGGCAAATCTCGGGTTGGCAATCACCATCGATCCGCGGGTTCCACAGAGCGACTACACCCGGTTTTGGCGGGATCTCATAAATGAAAATGAACTCAATCCAGGCCAAATCGAACGAATCGTGGCCATCGGCATAAGCTCCGCCCGGCCTCTGCCTTTAAGTTATCTGCGGATTCGAATCTCCAATTCCGATCGCGCCAGTCTCAGCGCATTGTGGGTGCTCTCTATTTACCAAAGAGACATCTCTCTTCGTCGTGAGCTCGAATCCACGTTACGGATTACATCGGACTCTTCGCTCATTGAACTTACTCCTAGTGAACTACCGACCAATCTGTTTCTGGCCACCTCGGTGCTCCCGATCCCTCGGGAGGTGCAATACGCCATAACGGTTGCTCCTGTTTCCAACGAACGAAGGCTGAAGGACTAGATTCGCGAGGAAGCCTTGACCTGTGGGTTGTCATTTCAAAGGAGATTGAAATAAAAGGGAGTAACCCATGCCGACTCATCTTCACTTCTCCACGGCCGTCTACAGCGAGCCACTGCAAAAAATTGGCCTCAAGCGCCTGAACGACGAACTCGCTACCGAGTGCGATCAGCTTTGCGATTTCGACGATGCCGGGCGCGAATGGTCGGAAACAAACTACCCGGGCGGCTACACCAGCTATGCTTCGATGAATGAGCTGCATCGCTTCTCTTCCACCTTCGAAGGCTTGGAACGCAAGCTTTCCAAACACGTGCGGGCCTACGCTAAGGCCTTGGATTTCGATCTCAAAGGGCGCGAGGTCTACATGACCGATTGTTGGGTCAACATGATGCCCCCGGGCACCACCCACGGTCTGCACCTGCATCCCCTTTCATTTATCAGCGGCACCTACTACGTGCGCACTCCCGAAGGCTGCCCTGGAATCAAATTCGAGGATCCTCGACTCGATCGCTTCATGGCCGCGCCTCCCCGCAAAGCCAAGGCCGCTCCCGCCAACGAGACCTTTGTTACCTATCCGGCCGTCGCCGGGAATGTGGTGCTCTTCGAGAGCTGGCTACGGCACGAAGTTCCAGCCAATCAGTCCGAAGAAGAACGCATCTCCATCAGTTTCAATTATGCCTGGCGATAAATCCACCCACCCCGTCGAGGCCGTCGTCGCACGGCAACTCGATGCCTACCACCGTCAAGATGTCGATGACTTCGTCGCTTGTTTCAGCCCCGACGTGGAAATCGTTTCCGAGGGTTCCGATCGTAAGATCACCGGTCGGGAAATGATGCGCACGAGCTATGCCGCGATGTTTCGAAAATTCCCCCGCAACCGTTGCACCTTATTGAGTAGAATGATGGTCGGAAACCACGCCGTCGATGAAGAGCTCATCGAAGGGCGCAATGAACCCCCTTTTCGAACGGCCGCCGTCTATACGATCACAGATGGATTGATCTCGCACGTCCGCTTCCTGAGCCGCGAAACCATGGAGTAAAATCCGCTCGCGAGGATCCGCCGGAAGTAGCGACCTAATGCGGTCGTGATTTGCCATCATCAGCAATTTGGCAAAACTCCGTAACACGCCACTTTTGGGCGCTGTTCCATCCCACCATGCTTGTCATCCGCCGTCTCGTTGATCGTCGCCGATCATATACCGCGCTCTTTCTGAAGGGCGAAAAGCCCCGTATATTTCCAACCGACGACGCTCAGCACGCGCGGATCTTACAGATCTACAAACAAGACCGTCGCTACGAAGGCGTCTGCAACGACTTCACCGATTTCAAAATCGGCCAAAATACCCCGGAGTGAGAATCCCTAAATTTCCTATCTACAAAGCTCTACGTCTCAATGCCACCTGGTAAGTGACAATAGGTTTAACGAGAATTGCGAAGATCAGGCCGGGTTCCCTGGTCGCCAAGAGGGTGTGACCGACCGAGAGATGCAGGGCGTTTTCCCCTTCCTACATGGTTTTTGAGAAATGAGAATTTCTGTTGCCAATCATTTGAACCGGTTCAAACTGTCTATATGAAAAAGATAGAGGTGACCGATGAGGTTTATGAAGCCCTGCGAAATCTGACCTCCGATTTTAACCAGCAACCCAATGATGTGCTGGCCTCTCTACTGGATCTCCCCGGGGGAACAGGAACATCCCAAGATCCGCTCATACGTTTCCTCGGTTCGGCCGAATTTCGATCTCTGCACAAGGACGCCGACAAATATTTGGCCATCCTCGGCTGGGTGGCAGATCAACATCCGGCCGATTTTCGTGAATACATCATGTCGCTCAATCGAGGTCGGCGCCATTTATCGATGAGCCGTGAAGAAATCATTGAACAAAGTCGTCACAATCAAGCGCGGCAAATCCCCCAAACACCTTACTGGGCAATCATGAATATTGATACGCCGACCAAACGGCGGTTCCTGACCCGAGTTCTCGATTTTTGTGGATATGCTGAGTCCCTGATTGAACACACCTGCAATGCGATTGGCATGAGTCGCCCAACCAATCGGTTTCGTTTTCTCCGGCCCTGAGCCTGATTTAAATTAAGAGCTTCCGCCGGGGAGCTTGCTGGTTCAGTCTGTGGGCGTGGAAAAACCACCTGCCACCACCACTGCAGCTGCGGGAGCGGACGAGTTATAACGCCGAAACCTCCGTAACTTCTTTGCCTCGATCCGCTACTCAGTGGACGGCTTCTTCGCGGCGCTTAAACACGAGCCCTCGTTCCGAGAGGATTGCCTCTTCGTCATCCTCTTAGTTCCGTTTGCCGTGATTTTGCCCATCAACGCCGTTTCCACGGCGGTGATGATCGCGGCGTTGCTTTTGATCATGATCGTGGAGCTCCTGAACTCTGCGATCGAATGGACCATCGATTACCTGCGGCCGGAACATCATCCGTTAGCCAAACGCATCAAAGACATGGGAAGCGCGGCGGTATTCCTCGCTTATATCAATTGCATCGTCGTCTGGGTAATCATGCTGTGGCCTTCGAACGGGGTATGGAAACGGATCGAATTGTGGTTTAACCAATGAGGCGTCGAATTTGGGCGAGCCTGTTGTTGGGGGTGCATGTCGCCTCCCTGCTCTGTGCCCAGCACGAGACGATCGAAGGTTTTGACGGAGCTACGCTCTCGCTCCCGCCTTTCTATGTCGAACCCGCCGACGGTGAAAGTTGGACACGCGTAACTGCCGACGGCTTCGAGCTTCTCACCACCAATGACCGCACGTTTGCCCGTCAATTCACCCGTTCGTATTTCGAACAAAACCACCTCATCGCGCAACTCGTTCCTCCGCGTTACCTTTGGTGGCCTTACCTACGCGATACCTTCATTGTGGTTGATCGAAAAAACCGGCGGCTCAACTCGGACGATGCGATGGGACGAATCATTGAACAGAATCAATCCCAACTCACCTCCCGTTTCGCCAAGAGAAACTACCTGCCCAATCTCCGTTTGGTCAGTGCCGACAATTCGATAAATTTCGCCTTCCTCAAAGAGGGCGATTTGGGTGGAGGCGGGCGAGGTGGAAGGGACCGTCAATTTTTCTTCGATGAGAGCCTGGCCGTCCCCGGCTCCAACCGCCTCACAGCTGGCTTTCGGTTCAGCTCCAACCGCCTGAAACAACAACTCACCGCCCGAGCACCAGCCCTACCCATGTGGTTGATCGCGGGACTGGTCGACCTCTACGATCACGGAGAATTCGCGCGAGGCCGCATCACCATCGAGACACTCGAAATACCGAAGGTGGCACCTCTTCCCTCTCCGCCCGAATCACCGGTTTTACCAGAACCCGCTGCGGCCCCCTCCGTGCTTCAACTGGCGCTAGTTGATCTGATTATAGATCCCATTCCCACACAAAGAGCCGACCAAGAGAAATGGGTGAAACATGCCCACCTTTTTGTGCGTTGGTGTCTCTTCGTGGACGATGGAAAATACCGCACGTCACTCTGGAAATTTGTGGACGACTCGGAGGTGCATCCTCCCTCCCAGCAACGCTTCACGGAGACCTTTGGTATCACGATGGCTGAAGCTCAGCTTAAACTCGAACAATATGCAGTCGTTGCCGGGAAGAAAAATATTTCGTTTTCCATCGCCCGCAATTTTACCCGTCCTGACGTGCAGGTCACCGCCGCCAAAAGATCGGACGTCTCACGCCTTCTAAGCGAATGGGAACGGCTGGAGACCGATCACGTGCGATCACGTTATCCCGAACTGGCCGAATTGTAACTCGAACGTGCCCGTCAAACCATCGCGTCCGCACGGCAAAATGGCTCTGAATCACCAGCCCTCGTCTCCACGGCTGGTTTGCTGGAATTTAGTGCCGGCAACGCGGCTGTTGCTCACGACGAGCTTCAAGCGGCCGTCGATGCCGGCGAGACGAGACCGCTGGCGCTCCGCGCCTTGGCACGACTGAAATTTGAGTCCGCTGCCGCAGCCCATTCCGACAAAGATAACATCCCGGCCGAAGCGGTCGCTCCCGCCATCGATCTGCTTCTCCAAGCGCACCAATCCAACCCACCCCTCGCTGAGGTCTATTTAGATTTATCTGAAATCTGGGATGTAAGTGCTCACCCGTTGAGTATCGACGATGTTGCGGTATTGGCAGCGGGCATCCGTCGTTTTCCGCGCAATCTCGAGTTGGTCTCGCGACTCGTGCAAATGCAAGCCGCCCGTGGCAAATGGAAGACAGCTCGCAGTATCCTTAATTTTGCCCGCGCTCGGGCCATTAACTCCGCCAGCATTAAAATCCTTACAGAATTGGACGCGCGTCTGAGGGAGCTAGAAACCTCCCTTTAGCCTTTTCTCTCGCCAGCGAATTACCGCACGCGTGACATCAGTCCGATCCCGAGCAACAACATCGACAAATTGGGCGCAAGCGCCGCCCACATGGGATCCAATGTGCCTCGGGCCCCCAAAGCAGTGCTGGCTTTGAATAGAATGAAATAGATCAGGAAAAGTCCGATCGATTTTGAAACCCCTACCGCGGGATTCACCCGCACCCCTGACACCGCAAATGGAATCGCTAGCGCGATAATAATGAGCGACCCCAAAGTCTCGGCGAGCAAACCGTAGTAACGCACCGCATAGCGTTTGAGTTTGGGATCATCTTCGGCGCGGTGATAGGCGATCACCCGTTCGGGTTCAAAGAATGAAAGGTCCTGCGGGCGTTGGTCGAAAACCAATATGAGTTTAGGGTCTTCATGGTAGTGGCCGACAAAATGCTCGTCGAATGGCAAAGTGCGCTGCACCTCACCGGTTTCGGGGTCGACCCAAGTCTCACGGCCATCACGAAACTGCCACCCGCCTGCCTCTTCATCGAACCAAGCTTCACGCGCTTGCAATCGCGTCTTTTCCCGCCGCTGCGCATCAAGCTCGGTCACGGTCACACCGTAGCCGCGCTGGGTGTAACGACTGTAGCGATTCATGAACCACATGCGCCGTTCTTGGCGGTTATCAAATGCGACGGAATTGACGGACTCAACCTGGTCGGCCCGTTCGATCTTGCCCTGCCCTTTGATGCGAAGGTCCTGCAAAATTTCGCGGGACGTTTCGACTGACCACGGGATCACGGTGCCATTCAAATACCACGTAAGCCCGCACAACAGAACTCCCGAAACCCAGATGACTCGCGTGATCCGCCATAGGCTTAACCCGGCTGCCCGCATCGCTGCGATCTCGAGATTTCGATGGAGTCGCCCGAGGGTAAACAACAGGGAAAGCAACAGAGCCAATGTGAGCACGACGGAAAGGAAACTGGGCAGTTTGACCGCGTAGTAAAAAACGATGTCCACCACTCCCGCCCCGACATCCAACAGGTCGCCTAGATCGTCATACATGGACTGCATGAGCAACATGCCCACCGTCGCACCCAATACCAGGCCGAGGGCGCCCAACCATTCGCGTAAGATATAGCGATCAATCAAGGTCATGCGTTGGATTCGGTGGCCGTATCGTCGGCGATTGATTTTTCCGCAGGAGTCATGGTCCAACCCGTATAGCCGTAAATCAGCGAGATGAGCGGGTTGATGAGATTAAGAAATGCGAATGGTAAATACGCCAGAGGGAACACCCCGAGGGTCGCAAACATGTAGGCGCCGCAGGAGTTCCACGGAATCAACGGGGACGTAATGGTCCCTCCGTCTTCCATGCAGCGAGAGAGATTCTTCGGGTGAAGTCTCATGCGTTCGAACGCCGGTCGAAACATCCGTCCGGGCACCACAATCGAAAGATACTGATCCGCCGCGACGGCATTGATCCCCAAGCTCGTGCCCAGCGTCGATGCCACCAACCCACCTCGGGTTCGCGCCACCTGTAAAATCGCCTCCGCCAGACGCGCCAACATGCCGGACTGTTCCATGACTCCACCAAAAGAAAGGGCACACACCACGATTCCCACCGTGCCATACATGCTATTCATTCCCCCCCGCGTGAGCAAGTCATCGACCGCCGTATTGCCACTGCTTGAAGCGAAGCCGTCGTAGGAGATGAGCAACAAATCCGCCATTCCAATTCCTTGCAGTGCCACTGCCGCCACGCCACCGGCGACCACACCCGAAACCAAAGCCGGCAGCGCCGGCACTTTAAACATGACCAAGCTCAAAACCAAAACTGGAGGGAGAAGTAGCCAGACCGAAAAATGTGTCGTCGCCTCAATCCCCGAAATGAATCCGTTTAACTCGTCGACTTCGCTCCCGCTACCTCGTTGGCCCCCCCCCAGAATTCCATAAAGCACGAGGGCGATGAGCAGGCTCGGTCCCGTCGTGAACATCATGTGACGAATGTGTTGAAATAGATCCACTCCCACCACACCCGGAGCGAGGTTAGTGGTCTCAGAAAGCGGGGACATTTTATCTCCAAAATACGCGCCCGAGATGATGGCGCCCGCTGCCATCGCCAATGATACACCCAATCCTTGAGCAACGCCGATGAGCGCGACACCCACGGTGCCCGCCGTCGTCCAAGAGCTCCCGGTAACCAAGGAAACCACCGCGCATATCAGGCAGGCCGCGACGAGAAAATATTCCGGCGACATCAATTTGAGCCCCCAAACAATCATCATCGGCACCACCCCACTGGCAATCCACACTCCGATTAGAATTCCCACCATCAATAAAATCAAAATGGACCCAAGTGCATGCATGATTCCGCCCGTCATGCCGCGTTGAATTTCAGACCAACCTGCTCCCAATCTCCACGCCATCAAACCGGCAACCACCGTAGCGGCAATCAAAGGGATCTGCACCGGGATCGAAACCCCCAACACGCTGCCCAGCAAGGGCACCGAAGCCAGCGCCGACAACAGTGGCGTGATCACCGCCAAAGTAGGCAGATCGTTCAGATTCAACACCGCTCCCGCCAGAAAGACCACCAGCGCCCCCACCGGGATTAATGCTTCGATCAAAGTCGGCTGGCGGGGTGTTGGGGGTGGAAGAGACATGAGGTAAGTTCCCCGCAGTTAGACAAGCCTGCCCACGTGACAAAAGAACGAACTGCACGCCCGCATCAGTGTTTCAACCACTGTCTCGCGAACTCGTATTCGATGTAGCCCACCATCCCCGTATCGCGGCAGGCGGTAAGATCCGCTCGTCGACCCGCGATCGTCTGCCCGGGCGCAAACGCCAAAGCGAAGTAAGCCTCACAGCGCTGACCGGTAATGATATAGTCACGGCCTTCATCGGCCGCAGCCAATAATTGCTCGCGATCCATCTCGCCGAGCGCTGCTTGCAGCAATTTTGCGATCCATGAATCTTCTTCCACCAGTTCCAATGCATCCCGCAATCTTTTAGATCGATCATCGCCCGCCAATTTCGCCGCCCCAAATGCGTGCAGGGCAGAAAATCCGCGCCGGCGATTGTCGGCTAATAAGTTTTTAAATCCCCGATCAAAGGCATCTGCCGCGGCTTTCCAATTTCCCGCCATAATCTCAGCGTTCCCGGCCGTGAAGTTTGAAAACTCCAGCCGACGATCGCGTTTTCGTAATTCTTTTAAAGCCAGGGCGGCACCGACGTCATCACCACGCGCCATCGCCAATTGCAGTTGCGTCCGCGCGACCGCGCGAGGTTCCTTCGACAGGGGAGCATACTCACTCAACGCCCGTTCAGCCTCTTCGAATTTACCCACGTGAATCGCACTCTCGGCCAACAGAAGTAGACTGTTGGCTTTCTCGGATTCCGTTGGGAGTCCCGTCTGCAATGTCAATTGGAAGTCGCGGCGCAAGCGTTCATAGTGCCCTCCGACTAGAGGATTCATGGGGTGATCCTTCGTGCCGGTAGGTTCCTCGATCGTGGTGTAAATTGAGGCCCCGGAATTCCGGCCGTTCTCCCAATCTGCAATCATGTCCTCGGCAGCCTCGGCACCGATCAACTCGGGCAGGAGTTGCCGCCACACTTCGATATCAGAGGTATTGTAACCACCACGCTCTGCCATCTGTAAACGCGAGGCGCGTAACGCCAAATCGGTCGCACCCACGCGATTTAAATCGGCCACGAGTTTAGCAAAGTCTTCCTCACTGAAATTGATTATACCGGTGCCATCCGGGGTGAGCATTTCGGAGACGCGGCGCGCCGCATCACCCGCTTCGCCATCGGCCTGAACCAAGATCCCCCACAGCGGCCGGAACTTTTCCAGCGTCTCCACGGCATCAGGTTCAGCCTCGAGGATTTTATTGCGCATCCGCTGATCTGAATTGGCCGGAGTAAGCTCAATGTTGGCTAGATCCGTGCGCATCCGCAAAACCGCCATCGCTGCCGTCGCCGAATCCGGATAAAGCTGCTGCAAACGTTTAACCGGCTCCCAGCGCTCATCCGCGGGTAAACCTTCCGCGAGATAAAGATCCACGCCCGGTGGATTGAGTCGCCACTTCGCGATTGTGCGCCGCTGCATCACAAGTTTTTGGTCTATCTCTTCCTCCAATAACGGACCGGATCGTGCGAGCTCAAGCACGTCGGACGAATTTTCAACATTACCCGCCGCGCCCAATACCATACCTTCCAGCACCATCAATGTAGGGTCAGTCGGATTCATCTCCAGCAGCGCTCGCCAAAAATTCAGGTTCTTTTGAATCAGCTCAATCGGATCGATCCCCTCGTAGTCCGGCGTTTCCGCTGCCTCAACTTGGCCAATCAACTTCCGTAAATCCTGCACCAGAGCCGCGACTCCGGGGTTCGCGTCCGGGTCAATTCGTTCCAACGACGCCGTAAGGTCCTTCACTTCCCCCCAGGCCTGATGCTGCACATCAAGCGTAGTCGCCGCGATCTCCTCGGAGTCGATCATGAGCGAAGCGCAGCCGCCCAGCGCCGTCACTAAGGCCACTCCGACAAGAATCTGTTTCACCTTGCCTTTCATGATCATGAGGGGATGGACCAACTCGGAGTCGCTCCTTGAGTCCAATCTTTTTCTTCGTCCTCTTCGACTTCATCTTCCGCCGTCTCAGCCTGTGGCGCCCGGGTCGGATCCCAACGTTCAGGATCGAGCTGACGCAATCTCAGTAATGAGGCCGTATACTCTACAAAATCCACCACCCCCGTGGACACGCAGTCTTCGAGGAGCGAACGTTGTAGGACGGGAGAAATATCAGGTTGAAAGGCGCGATAAAATCGCTGCTCACAAACGCGTCCGGCTTCCGTAATCTCGGTCACGTCATCGCCGAGGGAACCAAAGCGCTGCTCCGCCCCAGACATGCCCTCAACGAGGTGACTGACCCACTCCAAGCCTTCCCCAAGTTCTCGCGCCTCATCAATCAAACCGTTGGCTGATTCAGGTTCTCCCGCAAGACGCAGAAATGCCGAGGCCATGAGTGCATAATAGGTGCGATACTCATTCGCGACTTCATCCGAACGCACGGATTCGAGAAACACTTCCGCACCTTTCGCCCAGTTTCCCTGTGAGGCATGAGCCAATGCTGGCAACGCCGGAGAGGATGCGAGCGTCTGCGCATCAATGTCCTCGATATGTGCTTCGATTCCATCGACCCGCCCACTCCACAGCGAAACCCAGACCCGCATCGGAGCCGCCGCGGATGAAAACTCAGGAGGGATATCTGCCAATGCTTCGGTCGCCTGATCCCAGCGGCCCAAATGCCCCAGCGTTTCCGCCAACGTAATCAGCGAAGAGGTCTTGGACCGGTCCGTCAGGTCCGGCATCTCCAGTCGCCGTTGAACCTCTTGAAGGCGTCGGAGGTTACGTTCGGTCAAAATTGGGTGGAGCGGCAACAGACTCACGCCTTCGGGGCCTTGTTCCGTTGGGAAAAATGTCACCGGACGAATGAGGCCGGCCATAGCCGCTTGCTCGATCTCGTCCGTCGCCACACTCCCGATCAATTCGGGCAACCAATCCCACCACACCTGCGAATCAGACGGAACGCTGAAACCACGCAAAGCGGTGGCGCGCTGCTTCGCCAAAAGGGCTTCGGCAAAAAATCCCGTTTCGGCCAACGCATCGCCCAGCCGCACCACGTCACGAGCCCCAAACGCGCCTCGGCTCTGGCCGAGATCGTCCAGCAGTTCGCCCAACGCTTCCGCCGCTTTTCGTTGGTCGCGATCAGGAGACAGGCGGGCCCCCATCATCGGATTGGCTCGCGCGACCAAACGCCACTCCTCGCGCAGTTGCCCCACCAGGTGGTCCACCGTCTCCGTGCGAGACGAGAGGTCGTTCATCGGCACCCCGTTCATCTGCAAACGAACGATCAAAGTCATCAGCGCCCAATCCGGATCGCCGGGTTGAAAGCTGCGTGCGGTCGCAATGACTTTGGCCACTTCCGTCGGTTCGACGTTTTCAAGAAGTTGATTGCGCCGGATCCGTTGACGAACCCGTAAACGCCGCATCTCGTCCGCCAGCGAATAAACAATCTTGTGCACGTTGGAAGGCAGCGCGGGACCGTAGCGATGAATCTCAATTAACCATAATGATCGGTCAAAATTCCCCCGGGCCGCCCACAACATCTGTTCGAACAAATCCACCATCGGATCCTCCGGATTGGTTTCCATCACCGCCCGCCAATACGCCGGATTATACGTCGTGAGTTTTTCCGGCTCGATCATACCGACGAGTATCCGCTCCTCTTGCTCGATTTGTTGACGGAGCATGTCCACTTGGTCCACCAAAGTCGTAAGGCCCGGGAAAAGATCCGGAGGCAATTCATCCCACATACCCGAGATCGCCTTCACGTGCTGCCAGGCCGTCAGCTGCAGGGTTTGCCGGTCAAGATCAAGTTGGCGGTTCGACTCTTTGGCGGCTTCGCGAGCCACATCGACTTCTGTATTCACCGCCGCCTGAGCCTCGGAATTCTTCGTCTCAGAATCGGCAGATCCTTTCGCAGTGTCACCGCTGGGATTCTGACACCCACTCATACCCAGCCCCAGAGAGAGGAGAGATCCAAGCAGTCCCATACGGAACCAGGAAACCGAGTTAGGTAACATACGCGTCAAAGTGTTCGAGGCAGACTCCTTTTTGACGAGGTCAAAGCCGATCTGGTTCCCTGTAATCTAGGAAAACACTTGGACCCCTTGCTGAAGCCAAGAGCATCGTCATTTATCGTTATTTACTGCGGATAATTTCACCGGACTCGATTTTACCTAAGTAGTCGTCCAACTCGCGTTTAACGACCGGCATCAAGAAGTAGAGCCCGATGATATTCGGGAAGGCCATGGCGAATATCATCGCATCGGAGAAGTCCAAGACGCCGCTGAGCGACACTGCCGCTCCGATCACCACAAACACACAAAACAGAAGTTTATAGGCGGTCTTGATCCAATTTTTTTCCCCAAACAGGTAGCACCACGCCTGCTCACCGTAGTAGCTCCACGAAATCATCGTCGAAAATGCAAACAAGGTCACGACCACCACCAAGACTTTGTCGAACCAGGGGATCACGGTTTGAAACGCATTTGAGGTCAAAGCGACCCCATCAGCGCCGCCGACTAGGTGTTGGCCTGAAACCAAAATCGCCAAGGCCGTCATCGTGCAGACGATCACGGTATCGATGAAGGGTTCGAGCAATGAGACCAAACCTTCCGAAGCCGGATTGTTGGTGCTCACAGCGGAATGGGCGATCGAAGCCGAACCAATACCCGCTTCGTTCGAGAAAGCGGCGCGACGAAAACCTTGAATCATGGCGCCGAGCACTCCGCCTTTGGCCGCATCACCGGTAAATGCTTCGGTAAATATCTGCCCGATAGCCGCCGGAACTGCGTCGATGTTCGCAATCAATACGGCAATCGCGGCCAACATATAAACACCGCACATCAGTGGCACGATCTTGGAGGTCGCCTTCGCAATACTGCGAATTCCACCGATAATCACGACGCCTACGACCGCCGCCATGAACAAACCGAACAGCCAGCCATACCCTGTAAACTGACCGCCGCTTACATTATTGATCTGCTGGAACGCCTGATTGACTTGGAACATGTTCCCGCCGCCCAGTGAACCGCCGATACAAAATACGGCGAACAGCACCGCGAGCACTTTGCCCACTCCACCCATGCCGCTCTGCGAGAGGTAATACATCGGCCCGCCATAAACGCGTCCGTTTTCGTCAATCTTGCGGTATTTCACGCCCAACGTGCATTCCACAAATTTCGAAGACATACCGAGGAGCCCCGCCACGATCATCCAAAACGTAGCTCCGGCGCCTCCGACGGACACTGCCACGGCCACACCGGCGATGTTGCCCAGGCCCACCGTTCCGGAAAGCGCCGCGGTCAGAGCCTGAAAATGAGAAACCTCACCTTTTTCGGTCGGGTCTGAGTATTTCCCTCGCGCAATCCCAATCGCCAACCCGAACCGACGGAAGTTTATGAACTTGAAATAGAGCGTAAACGTGAGGGCCGCTACGACCAGCCAGACCAAGATCAGCGGAAATCCTCCAACTTCGAAAAATAGCACTGCGAAAATCCAGCCGGCTATTTTGCCAAAAACGCTGTCGATCTTGGCATCTATCCCTTGATCGACGGCGGCTATCTCAGTCGTATCAGCCTGAGCCAGAGCTTCGGGGGCCCATGCGGCCATTAACGTAACCAACAGGAAGAAGAGCGAAATACGGCGAAAAATCATACGAATCGGGGGGTAACAGGAATCGGGCCAACCTAGCTTAGATCGTCCGGATACGTCCCGAAAAAGGCACAATACCCTCACGAATCCAAGCCACCATTGCCTATCATCCCTCAAGAATTGTTTCTGGCACTTGATTTTTTGAACTCAGCCTCAACAATTCTCCGCTCTATTTTATCCGCCAATTAATGGCGGGATCAGTTCAATCCATAATCGTAGTTCGAAAACCGAAAACACCTACCATGCCTGAAACCCACGAGTTCCAAGCCGAAATCAAGCAGTTGCTCGATATCGTTGTTCACTCCCTCTACACCGAGAAGGAGATCTTCGTTCGCGAGTTGGTCTCCAATGCATCCGACGCCTTGGAGAAGCTGCGCCACACTCAACTCACCGAGAAGGACATCGCCGACAGCGACCTCACCTTGGAGATCAACATCACGACCGATGAGGAAGCCAAAACCCTGACCATTCAGGATCACGGTATCGGCATGAACGCCGAAGAGTTGGTTAAATTCCTCGGCACCATCGCCCACTCCGGCTCCAAAGCCTTCCTCGAAGCGATCAAAGAAGGTGGCGCCAAGAACGACAATCTGATCGGCCAATTCGGCGTCGGATTCTACTCCGCCTTCATGGTAGCCAAATCGGTCAAGGTCTACTCCAAGTCCTTCCGAGCCGATGAGCCCGCCAATGTCTGGACCAGCGATGGCTCCGGTTCCTACACCGTCGAAGAAGTCGCCGACCAAAAGCGCGGCACCAAGATCGTGATCGAGCTCAAAGACGACGCCGAAGATTTTGCCAAGAAGGATCACGTCAAAACGGTTCTCGAGCGCTACAGCTCCTTCGTTTCCTTCCCGGTCAACCTCGACGGCGACCACGTCAACACCGTCTCCGCCCTCTGGCTCCGCTCCAAGAGCGAGATCACCGACGAAGAATACACCGAGTTCTACAAATTCCAGGCCCACGCCTACGATGAGCCTCGCCTAAAGCTGCACTTCTCGGCTGACGCTCCCCTCTCGATCAACTCGA
>JABIRI010000195.1 GCA_018667915.1 Opitutaceae bacterium
CCGCTTTCAAAATGGGGTTCAACAAATCGAGCACCAATGACTTCGACTACGTAAAACAGATTTCGGAACTCATCGGCTCACGTGGTCAATTGATGATCGATTCCCTGGGAGCATTCAAACTGCACGAGGCAATCCAAGCCGGCCGCAAATTCGACGAACTGGGCAATATCGGATGGTTCGAAGATGCCCTGATGCCCGAGGACACCCTGAACTACCCTGTCCTAGCCGAGGCGTTGGACACCGCGATTTGCGTTGGGGAAACTTACTCCAACCGATTCCAATTTCGCGATCTCTTCCTGAAGAAAGGCGCTGACGTGGTGAACCCGGATGTGGGACGCGCGGCAGGAATTACCGAGTGTAAACGCATCGCCGATATGGCTCATACTTTTGGCGTTTTGTGGACGCCCCATGTGAGTTCCGGATTCCCTCCCTATGTCGCCGCTTCACTCCATCTGGCGGTCGCCACTCCCAACGCCGTAATCATGGAGGGTGGGAACATTCATAATGCCACCGATATCGGTGGATCGCGGGGCAACATTCTCCTGAAAGAACCCATCAAATTTGAACCCGGTCACGCCTGCGTCCCCGAGGGCCATGGATTGGGTATCGAATTTGACGACAAAGAACTCGCAAAGGTGATCGTAAGTTAGGTCACGCTCCAAAATTCATCTCAGCCCCTTTCCCCACCATGAATCCTCGAGGTCACACCACCGTTAACCGCCGCCACTTTCTCAAAGCGGCCGCGACCCTCATCGCCCTGCCGAAGTTGGAATCCTTGGCATCTGCCGCCGAGATTGCCGCGCCCGCTAAAAAAGCGCGAAACTTTGTGAGCGTCGGCTCCTATCTCGGCCTACATCAAAACGCTTTCTTTCCCAAGGAAGTCGGTCGCGACTTCACCATGCCTGAGACCCTCAAGCCGCTCACGGATCATCGTGATTCATTTTCGGTTTTCTCAGGTCTCGATCACCGCGCACCCAACGGCCACAAGGCGTGGACCAATTTCCTCTGCGGCAATACGCCCAACGCCTACTCGCTGGATCAAATGGTCGCAGACCAGATCGGCCAAGACTCCCGCTTCCCTTCCATCCAGTTGACCGCCGGCACTGGCGAAGGCACGAAGGCCATGAGTTTCACTAAACGTGGCATCGGCCTGCCGATGATCCAACGGCCGAGTGTCTTTTATAACCAGATGTTCATGTCGGCGGCCGACAAATCACGCATGGAACACATGCTACGCAGCGGTAAAAGCTCATTGGACAACGTCCTCGACGATGCGCTCCGACTACAGAAATCGGTCCCTTCCCGGGACCGTGACAAACTTGACGAATATTTCGATTCCCTGCGCTCCGTCGAAAAACGTATGGAGCACCAAATCGCATCCATCAACGACCCGGTCCCCACGACAGATTACCGCCTGCCCGACTCCGACCCCATCACGCCCAATCTGCTAATGGAGGCCGAGACGCTCATGTATGACCTCATGGCATTGGCCCTCGAAAATGAATCCAGTCGAGTGCTCTCCATGTTCCTCGACGGGTTGGGTCAGGTTTTCTCTATCGACGGCGAACCACTCAAAGCGGGTTATCACGGCCTCTCTCATCACGGCAACGACCCCGCGATGATTCGCGACCTGGTCAAAATCGAACGATCCCACGTGCAGTGTTTGAGCAATTTCATCACCCAGCTTAAAGAGAAGAAAGGCGTAGATGGCCGGGCACTCATCGACGACACGATCATTTTGATGGGCACGGGCATGGGCGACGCCAGCCGTCACTCGAACCGCAATCTACCGACACTCGTCGCGGGCGGTGGTTTCGATCACGGTCGCCACATTGCCGTCGATCAATCCGATCCGAATGCGCCGCTTCTCGGTGACCTCTACGTCACCCTCATGCAAAAGCTCGACCTAGAGGTAGGCAGCTTCTCCAACGCATCGCGCAACATGAACCAGTTATTTAGCTAATCGCATGCTCACGCGCCTCCCTCTCCTGCTCGCGGCCGGCAGCGTATTTCCTATTTCGCTACACGCTAATGCGGAACTAGCGATTCCCGACGCTCCCGCCGAATTTCTCATCAACCACTGCCTGAATTGTCACGACGAGGTCGAGATGAAGGGCGACCTGAACCTCGACTTTGAGTCCATCAGTTGGGGTGACGCTTCCGAACGTGAAGTCTGGGAACGCGTCCACTCCATGGTGGACCAGGGGCTGATGCCTCCCGCGAAAAAACCCCAGCCCACGGACGAAGAGCTCCAAGCGATCCTCCCGTGGTTGGATGAGTCTCTCCTCACTCATACCCCCATTGGTGGCACCCCACCCCGCCGCCTGAACCAATCCGAATACGCCGCCACGATTCGAAACCTCTTCGACCTGCCCGACTTCAAACTGCCGCTCGGATTTCCTCGCGACACCGAGTTCCACGGCTTCAACAACCTCGGTGAAGGGCTCGTGCTTTCACCTCCCCTGATGGAGGCCTACCGTCAAGTCGCGGGGAAGATTGCCGACGAAATTTTTCCGCCAGAGAAAGCCGCCCCTCCCCTGTCTAGCCGTTCTGCCGGACCCGAGGATATGGTGCTCAGCTTTTCCGCCGCCACGGTGCGCGGTGACGCCCTCCGGCTCGTCTCCCAAAGCGTGACCATCATGCGCAGTTGCTCGTGGGCCAGCCGCATCGAGATCATGGCTTCGGGCACGTATCGCATCACCGTCGATGCGTCCCAGTTCCTGCCCTCCATCGACAATCCGGCCTCGGGATTTCGCCCTTTCGGAGACGAACCCATGCGCCTCGAAGTCCGAGCACGAGAACTGTCCGCCAGTGACCGTTCGGACGTGAACACCTTCCACCTCCTCAAAGAAATCGCAGTCTCATCCGAATCGCCCGAAACGGTGACATTCGAAGCCGATCTTTATAAGGGCCAAACCGTGCTCTTCCGCTGGGCCAACGCTGCGATGGATCATGAGTTCAACGCGCTCGCCGATCAAATGGGCGCGTGGTTCGAACGGGAACCCCGTTTCCTCGCTGCTTGGCAAAAGGCGGTTTATGCGGACGGTGATATTTCAAAATCTCGATCCGTTAGCCTGCGCGGCAAAAACGGTTGGGAAATCGTCACTCGCCATCTCGCCGACCCCGAACTCGACATGAGTCAGGCCACCATGGACACCCCCATGACCAAGGCGCTGTTGACCCACATTCGCGGGGATCAAGGCACCTTCAATATCGCCGATGCGCTCTGCCACTATTTCTTCGATGCCGGACCCGCGCTTGAGCTGCACAAACTCACCGTCGAGGGTCCCCTCAAGCTCGTCGACGATCCGCAGGAAATTCGCCGCAAAGAAATTCGAGGTCAGCTAGTCGGGACGCGCCAACCGGGCCAATCCGACGAAGCCCACGCACGACAAATCCTGACGCGCCTGCTCCCGCAAGCTTTCCGGCGTCCCGTCGATGGCCAGACTATCGACGCCTACTTGGCTATTGCCCAAGAGCATTGGGCCGATGGTTTCTCCTTCGAGAGCGGCGTGCATCTCCTCATCCGTAATATCCTCATCTCCCCACGTTTTCTCTACCGTGGAGTCGGGGAAAATAATTGGGATGACTTTGATCTGGCGACACGCCTGGCCTACTTCCTCACCCAAGCGCCACCCGATGAACGCTTGATGGCCCTAGCCGGCAAAGGGCAGCTCTCCGCCCCCACCGTCCTACGCCAAGAGGCGAAACGCTTGCTGCCCGACCAACCGGACAGCGCGATGATCCGGAGTTTCACGGGGCAATGGTTGGATACCAATCTACTCAGCGAAATCATGCCCGACGCGGTGTTCAAATTCTCCGACGCCGAAATTACCTTAGCGAAAAAAGAAGCCGAGTGGTTCTTTACCGAAATACTGAACCACAATCTGCCAATGACGGACTTCATCGACCCGGGCTTTGCCCTCACCTCCCGGGCCTTTGCGAAAGACAATTACCAATACGACGAAGCGTCTCCCGAATCCGAACCCGTTTACTACGATGAGGAGTTGAAAATCGAACGCCTACCATTGACTCGCGGAGGCCGTTTCGGCGGCCTGCTCGGTCAATCCGCAGTGATGATGGCCACCGCCAACGGCGTAGATACCCAACCCGTGCTCCGTGGCGTGTGGGTGCTCGAAAATATCCTCGGTATGCCTCCGCCCGAACCGCCGAAGAACGTTCCCGCGCTCACCCCCGACACCCGCGGCACCACCACCCCGCGCGAACTGCTGACAGCTCATACGAGCGAAGAAGCCTGTGCTTCCTGTCACCAACTGATCGATCCCATCGGGTTCGTGCTCGAGAACTTCGACCCCGTCGGCAACTGGCGCGAAAACTGGCCCAAGGGCGATATCCCCATCGACTCGTCCGGCGTCCTCCCCGACGGCACGGAGATCGCGGATATCACCGAACTGAAATCATGGATCGTCGCTCACATCGATCTGTTCTCAGAATGTATTTCGGAAAAAATCCTGACTTATGCCACCGGTCGGGTGCCCAATTATTCCGAACGCAAAGAGATCGAAAAAATCGTGCAGCACAATCAAGCGAACGGCCAAGGTTTCCAGGACCTCGTGCTTGATCTCGTCACCAGCGAAACCTTTCGCACTAAATAGATCCGTTCCTTTTGTTACTCGGCTATGGCTAGTCAGAAACTCCAAGACCTCATCGCCCGAAGACGCGCGGCTCCTTACGATCCGTCCCAATCCGTTGAGTTCCTACGAGGACCCAAGCCCGACGGCGGCAGCGTTCCACGTGAAAATACCACCGTCGAAGCCGTCGATGCTAACGGCGTGCCCTGCGAATGGGTAATCGCGGGGGAGCCATCCACAGATGTCGTTTTCATCTACCTCCATGGCGGCGGCTACTATCGCAGCACCGCCGTTGCCAGCCGCAGGATCGCCTCCGACCTGAGCCATCACTGCAACTGCCGATCCTTCACCGTAGAATACCGACTCGCTCCGGAACATCCCTTCCCCGCTGCAGTAGACGATGCGCTCACGGCCTATCGTTGGCTCATCGCGCAAGGCACTCCCGCCGACAAAATCGTGTTCGGCGGTGGGTCGGCAGGCGGCGGACTCTCCGCGGCATTGATGGCCAAATTGAAGGAGACGGGTGAAGCTCAACCCGGTGGCGCCGTATTGCTCTCTCCCTGGGTCGATCTCAGCCAAAGCTCGGAAACATTTGTGACCAACGCCGACACCGACCCCACGATTTCCAAACAGTATCTAGATCGCATGTCGGGCTACTATCTCAACGGCACGGATCCCAAGGATCCAATCGCCTCTCCCCTATTCTCCGACCTGTCCGACCTCCCTCCGATTCTGATCCAAGTCGGTAACCTTGAGACCATGTATGGCGAGTCGATCGCCTACGCGCAAAAAGCCGTAGCGGCTGGAGTCACCGTGGTGTTCGAGCCCTATGACGACGTCATCCACGGCTGGCACAACCAAGCCTACGTGATCCCGGACATCCCCGAGTCCCTACTCTCCCTCGATCGAATCGGCAACTTCATCCGATCCTACGTCAGCTGAGCGAAACGTAACGCCGTGCTTCAGCCGGCATTACATTCCTAAGAATGGTTCATATCACGTGCACCGGCATGTCGCGCATAAGGCCCGACCCACAATTTAGTGACGCCACTATGCCCGTGGAGCGGTCTTTACGCCCGACAAGTCCGCTCAGCAGGAGCTGCCCCGGAAAACCACCCCAATTGTGTCATCATAATTACTCATATACATCTACTATAAAGCAACTTATATATGTATGTCACCATAATGGTTACTTACTTCTTTCGGTGATATTGAGACCATAAGTGGCGAAAAGCGGGGGCGTAGGCGTTGGGATCGTCGATTATCGCGGCGTTTACTTCGGCGATCGTTCGCCATTCACCGATCTCGATTTCGGCCGGATGTAGCTCAAACGGTCCTTCGTGCTCCAGCCGGTAGACCCAAACGAATTCCCAACCGGTTTCGGCCCGGGCTTTCTCCGCAAACAACCGTTGCGGCGCCTCCGATAGCTCTACGCCGATCTCCTCGCCCAACTCCCGCACCACCGCGATATCGTAGCCCTCGCCGGAATCCAGATGTCCGGAGCAGGACGAATCCCAGCATCCCGGAGCCATATCCTTAGCCATCGAGCGTTTTTGGAGGAAAATCTGTCCCTGAGTATTAAAGACCCACGCGTGCACCGCCCGGTGCCAGAGTTTACCCCGATGGACCTCCGCCCGGGTCGCTTGGCCGATCACGCGATCCTGCTCATCCACCACATCAAACACCTCGTCATCTCGCTGGGCCTTTACATCATCATTCATGTGTGTCCCTTTCGTGGGCTCAATTTCATAAAATCGCCATGCCCAAAATCGACGTAAATCAAGTCGCAGACATTCTCAAACGTAACGAGGTCGAACCTTCGATCCTCAAACAAATCGTCGCCGAAATGCAGGCCGTGCTCGAGGCCGAAGCCGGCGAAGAGAAGCCTCCTCCCGTAAAAAAACAGTGGTGTATCATGATTTCCGACCCCGAAGGCCGTTTGCCGGAGGGCGAAGATTTCGCTGGCTGGGTGCTCCAGATCCCCGAGAGCGAAAGTGTCATGACCACCGAAGAGCGCGTGCGCCGCGCCGCCTACGAATTCAATGCCACCAAGCGTGGTCGTTTGCTCCCGGCCACGACCGTCGGTGAGGCCATGGAAAATGTCGCCGCCAAGCACTTCAAGGAAGCGGACTGCTGGGTCAAAACGAAGACCCCTGTCCTCATGCTCAAGACCGACAACAAGATCCCGATCGAGAAGACGGAAAAAGACGCCCGCTGGGGTCGGACTTGATCGGAAACTCATTTCCGCGTTTCCGTTTTCAGCATTTCAGGATTTTTAAGAGATGCGCTGGTTCTTTGCCCTTAACGAAGCTTCGACGAGTTTCTGGGACTACGCCAACCTTGTGCAAGTGGCGGTGCACTCGGCACGGACCCACACAAAACTTGAGCCCGTTTGTCTCTACGACGGAGCCGACAACGCCCTGACCACTTGGCTCGAGCAAGCGGGGGTGACCATCATTCGCCGCCGGACTTTTCTCCACGAATGGGTGACCGAACTCGCCCCCATCCCAAGAGGCGCTTATCTGCGCCTCGAGATTCCAGAGGTCTGCCGAGAACAAGGCTGGGCCGACGCCCGGGTGCTCTACACCGATTGTGATGTGATCTTCCTGCGGGACCCTCAACCGCTGCTCACAACGAATACCCCTGAGTTCTTTGCCGCCGCACCTGAAGGGGACCAAACCGACTTTGTAAATTTCAACAGCGGCGTCATGTGGATTAACGTCGCTGGACTCGCCGCCGAACAATCTGCGCTACGGGAAACGATTCGCACGCACCTCGCGGAGGCGATCGCCCCACCCTACGATCAAGCCGCACTGCAACGGCACTTCGCCGGCCGCACCACTCCCCTCGCATTGGAGCTGAATTGGAAACCCTACTGGGGCACCAATGAAGATGCCGCGATCCTGCACTTTCACGGCCCCAAACCTTTCCAGAAATACCTTGCGCTGAATCAACGACTTCCCTCCGGCATCGCGCAATGGACGGGTCCGGCTTACTACGACGCCTGCCATGCATGGGATAAGTTACTGATCACCGCGCTCGACCAAACGCCGTGGCCCACCGACTCCGCCAATGTGACATCGGACGGATTCGATTCCGTTCCTAATGTCGCGACGGGGCTGGGTGATCCCGAGGGTCCGCACCCGGAGAACAATCTGCCCGAAGTCCGTTGGGGACTCGCACCCGTTACGCGACTGGAGTTCGAGGGAACCGCTGGAACCCGATACCGCTTGGAAGCCGTGATGCAATCGCCGGAAGCCGACCAGGCGATTTCCGTTTATTTGAATAGACGGAAAATCACTCACATCGCACTCACTCGTCTGAACGATCCCTACACCATCAATCTCGATCTCGGCGAACTCCCCGGCCAGCACGTCATCGAATTTCAATACGCTCGCACGATTCAGCCGGCGGCTCCGGACCCGCGACAACTTGGAGTCATGTTTCGCACGCTTAGAGTTCAAGCGTTCAACGACAGCTAGCGTCACTCGACTTGGGCGAGACCGCGGTAGCTATTGGGTTCATAACCCCGCTCCACCATCGCGGCCCGCAATGCATCGAGATCGAGTTGCGCGCCCGGCTTGATTCCCATCTCAGCAAATCCACCCTGCAATACCTCCAGCGCAAACATCAGATCGTCCCGTTTCGAGCGCACCGTGCGTTCATCGAAAGGGTGTAGCGGATAGATTTCCCGCAGGACACCATCCGGGGTAAAAAAGCCGATGTCCAGTGCCGTAGGTGTGTTGCTCATCCAAAATCCCATGACGGTCGGATACGGGTAAACGAACAGCATCCCCTGTGCCTGCTGTAAATCACGACGCCCCATGAGGCCTTGCTGCATTTCGTCGCTACTGAGGGCAAGTTGCATGGAAACCACTTGATCTCCCACGGAGATATCAAACCAGTCTTTCACCGTCTTCGGCGGCGCCGCAACTTCAGGTTCAGACTTCGCACACCCTCCGGTCATGAGTCCCAATACTGAAATCACCACGAGGAGCATTTCCCGCGAAACCAGATTTGCGTTTTTCATCGGTGGGATGGCTAATGAGCCGCCTCAACAAACACAACCCCTAGCTTTTACCCGTGCCTAAACCCGCCCTCATATTCTTTGACGACACCCAACGCAGTCTGGATCTCCGCTATTTCTGCGGTTTTGAGGTTCACGATCCTTTTATCGCAGCGAGGATCGGCAATAAGAAGATCGGCGTTTTGAACGCGCTGGAGTTTGGCCGCGCGCTCAAAGAATCCACGCTCGACCAAATCATTCCCATCGAGGACCTCAACGATGCGGCCCAGGCCAAAGGCGTAAAGGCTCCCGGCGCGGCCGATCAAATCGCCGCGCTCGCTCGCCACTTCAAACTCGAACAATTCGAAGTTCCCGGCGATTTCCCTTCCAACCTACTAATCAAACTCGTCGATCAAGGATTCGATATCCAAGTCAACGATGGCGCCATTTTTCCTCAACGCGAAGTGAAGCGTGATGATGAAGCCAAGGCCATCCGCGCCGGCAACCGTTGTGCTGCTGTCGGCTTCGCCGCAGCCGAAGAAATCTTGCGCGCTTCCGAGATCAAAGGACGTCGATTGACCCACGACGGTCGAATCCTCACCAGCGAACGTCTCCGCACCGCTATCCAAACCGCGTGCATCAACGCTGGCGGGTTTCCGGCCGATACCATCGTGGCCGGTGGCGACCAGGCCTGCGATCCTCACTGCCGTGGTAGCGGACCGCTGAAAGCCAATGAACTGATCATCATCGACATCTTCCCCCGCATGTTCGACACCGGCTATTGGGGCGACATGACGCGCACGTTCTTGCGCGGCCAAGCCAGTGATGACCAACGCCGCCTCGTCGCAGCCGTCGCCGACGCGCAAAAGGCAGCCCTGCGCAAAATTAAGACCGGAGTGATGGCCAACGCGGTGCACGCTGAATGTCTCCGCGTATTTGATGAACGCGATTATCAAACCGAGATGACTCCAAACGGTGCCGTCGGGTTTTTCCATGGCACGGGCCACGGACTCGGGCTCGCCATCCATGAAGCTCCCCGCCTAGGTGCGGTCAAACGCCGCCTCCGCAAAGGCACCGTCGTAACCGTGGAACCCGGCCTCTACTATCCCGGCCTCGGTGGCTGCCGCATCGAAGACGTCGTGCAAGTCACGGATACAAAACCCCGCAAACTTTCCAGCTACCACTACAAATGGGAGCTGCGGTAATGCTCAACGCCGTCGGAGATGAAGCCCGACAACGTCTCCTCTCGTTCTCGAATTGCATTCTCGATTCTAAGACGCTCCCGTCCACCGCGGCCGGCGTCTCTCGCCCCAGAGCGACGCTCGGGTTTCACCGATGAACCTTACCCGCTCACAATTTTTCGTCGCTCTGGGGTTCGCGTTGCTCGCGGCAGGCTTAGCGTTGATTCGAAAATCCGAGATCGTTCAAGAACGCGTATCGACGGACTTCGTTATTGGGCAACGCAACAGCCTTGAGTGGGATCCGACCAGCGGCATTTTCGAGGTCGCGGGAGACGATCCCTTTGGCATGATCGAGCTTCCCGCGTCGTCTCTACCCCTTCATGAACTACGGCTCGAATTCACCGGACCCTTTCAACCCGACGGTTGGTATCTTTACTTCGCTCCCGAGCATCTCCCCACCACGGTAGATCAACGCTGGGTCAAGCCCCCCACCGTCGAAATCACCGCAAGTGGTCACGCCTTGATTTGGCATCTGCCCGATAGCTTGCTTGCTCGAATAGACTTCCCCGACGATTTGCAGATACCGGTCAGGCTAGACCGCGCCGTATTTCGGGCTCGTTTTGCGAGTAGCTCCAGCGCGACATTTTCGGCGGCCGTAGTTGCTGCGGCACTCGCCCTCTTCCTTCCTTTGGGGATCCATCTCCGCCCGCACCTTTCGGTGAAAGCGTTCGAATGGACGCTGATCGCCACGCTGTTGGTGACCAAACTTTGGTTAACCTCCGACATCGGGATGACGCTGCGACCACAACTCATGCACGACGACCTGTTGTTCATGACTCAAGCTGCCTCAATTCACAACGGCGAATGGTTGGGCGAATTCTGGCAACTGACTCTCGCGAAAGGGCCCATATATTCGATTTTCGTCGCCCTTTCCGCCGCCTCAGGGCTGTCGCTCCAGTTCAATGAACTGCTCTTCCATGGTCTCGCTTGCATCGCTTTTGTCGGGGCGCTCAGCCCCTGGCTCCGGCGTCCGGAATGGCGACTATTGCTCTTGTCGGTGTTGCTCTTCGAGGCGTATGCACTCTCGCCTGAAATCTTCGGTCGGGTGCTGCGCGGAGCTATTCAACCTGCCCTAACTCTGTTCACGCTCGCGGGATTACTGGGGATGGTAACGCGAGCGAAGTGTCACGCCAAGTTTGTCTGGCCTTGGGCGTTGTTGGCTGGACTCGCTGGAAGTGCGTTCTGGTTTTCCAGGGAGGAAGGCATCTGGCTGGTTCCCACCATGGTCCTTTTGCTCGGCACCTTCGCCTGGACGAGCTGGTTGACCGCTGCAGCGCACCGGATGGCCTGGTTATCGTGTTTAGCTCTCCCCTTTGCCGTGTTTCTAGGAGCCAAGTTTACGCTCCACTCCATCAATCACGCATACTATGGCGTTTCAATCGGAGTGGATGTAAATGAAGGCGGATTCCCTGCAGCTTATGGAGCGATGATGCGCGTCCACTCCCCGGACCAAATTCCGGGAGTGGCGATCACGACAACCACCCGTGATTTGATCTACCCCCACAGCCCAGCCTTTGCCGAATTGGCGGCGGAACTGGATGGTCCGGTGACGGCGATTTGGGGACCAGCGGGATGGGGAGAAAACAATCCGCACCCCCGAGCCAATTTGGAAATTCGGGGAGGTTGGTATCAATGGGCCCTACGTGAAGCCGCGACTCGCAGTGGCTACTATCGATCCGCCCCTAAAACTCAGGCTTACTGGCAACGTGTTGCCGATGAAATCAACGCGGCAGTCGATTCCGGGCACTTGGCAGGTGGCGCTCGTCGGCACGGCTTCTTTCCCGTGTGGCACGATTCCTATCTCCTTCCGGTGTTCGTGAATTGGTTCAAGTCGCTCGACCTGATCGTGCGATTTACCAACTTCCGACCGCGCGGATCCTCATCCGAAGGAAATCTGATCGACATCCTAGCCCACGCAAAATTCCTCAATGTAGATCCGGTCATCGAACCCCGCCCCGCGACCATCAAGTCGCACCTTCGAATGATTCTATACCGCGTGTTTTCACTGCTCGGTTGGCCGCTAACAGGCATAGCTCTTCTCGCCACGGGGATCGTAATAAAGCGCAGTTGGATCCAACGCCACGCCCGCCCGCAGGTCGCAGTTCTACTGTCGCTTTGGGGCGGCGCTGCGGCGCTCCTCCTCGTCGTCGCATTGGTCCATGTCACGTCATTCGCGGCCTTAACCGGCAGCTACCTCGGGCCTGTTGCCCCCCTTATTATCTCCGCGTGGATTCTCGCCCCCCTCTTCGCTTGGGCCTCGCCTCCAATCGTAATATATACCCGCCGGAAAAGGTAGGGACGAACCGCGGGGCCGTCCGCCCATACCTCTCAGCCCTCCCGTCCCACTCCTACTCGTTCTCGTTTTCGAATCCACCAGGCTGACGGCTCCTCCTACCGCCCCACTCCACCGCTCGGCGCGCCCAGCGGTCACGCCCTCCCTCGAAAAACACTCACCTACCGTTTCCCGATCCAACCCCGTCGCCAGAAGTAAATCCCCAGTCCGGATACGATCGAAATACACACTCCCCAAAACACGTAGTAACTGTAGTGCCAACCGAGCTCTGGGATGTGTTCAAAATTCATCCCGTAAACGCCCGCCACAAATGTGATCGGGATGAAAAACGACGCCATGATCGTGAGCACCTTCATGATCTCGTTCATGCGGTTACCGACCGCCGACATGTAGAGGTCATTCAAGCTGCCCGCCTGCTCGCGATGCATCTCGACGATTTCAATAATCTGCAGCGCGTGATCGTAAACATCCCGCAAGAACGTGCGCACCTTGGGTGCGATTAATTTGTTTTCGGATCGCTGCAGTTCGTTCGCAACCTCGCGCAATGGCCACATCACCCGACGCAGAATCGACAACTCGCGCTTCATCGAATGGATGGCCTGCTGGATCTTGGGACCGGGATCGTCTAAAACCTGCTCTTCCAGGTCCTCCAATTTTTGTCCGTATGATTCTAAGATCGGGAAAAAATGATCCACCACGGCGTCGAGTTGAGCATAGAATAGATAAGAGATCGGATAGGTGCGTAAGCGCGCGCCTCCGCGATTCAAACGCTCTCGAATCGGCCCCCACACATCACCGGGTAATTCCTGAAACGTGATGGTCGTTTTTTCAAATAAGAACATGCTGACCTGTTCCTGCACCAGCTGTTCACCCTCCATCCGCATCATCCGCACCACCGTGAATATATAGTGATCAAAAACTTCTGTTTTGGGACGTTGCGAGGTGCGCATAACATCCTCCGCCGCCAAGGTGTGAAACTGATATTTCTGGCGAAGTTGATTCACCGCATAGGGATGTAGGCCCGTGACATTCACCCACCGGTGCCCTGCCCACGCCGGACGCCTGGATGCACAAAACGCATCTAATTCCCCTTCGTGCCACTCGAGTTTCTCCTCGCTATAGTCACACCATTGGATCCGCACGGCGTCCGGAGCGGGAGCCACATCGACTCCCTCCATGTTTTCAATACCGGGTGATTCGCCCGGCTGCACGACCGCCGTCGGACTTTGTTCCGTCGAGGGCGCAAATCCGAGACTACTCATCAGCCACTGGCTCGCTGCCCCTACTTTCTTCAACGAATCGGCGGTGAGTTTCACAGGGGATAGGTGGGGCATACGGGCAAACCTAAACTTGTGACTCCGCATGCCGAGTTATTTTCAGTGCGTTCCAGAGCTTGTGCTTCCGGCTAACCTAACTTGGTTTAACCACTCATGCCCGAGCTCGCCGAAGTTGAATTCTACCGTAAACGCTGGCACCAGGCGGCCGTCGGCCAAGCGGTCACCCGCGTCCGGGCCCACGCGGCGAAGAAGACCTTTCGGGACGCTCCCGCCGCGAAGATTAAACGTGGTCTCGTCGGTGCTAGGCTCGAATCCTCTGCCACCGCCGCGAAACAAATGGCGTTTCGCTTCAGCAATGGTGCCTGGCTGGGCGTTCATCTGGGAATGACGGGAGATCTCACTTCGGCCCCACTCGGACAACGTGCCGCAAAACACGACCACCTCGTTATCGATTGCGAAACCGTAAGCCTCATTTTTGCCGATCCGCGCATGTTCGGCGGCGTGCGTTTTGATCCGGGTCCCGAGGAACCTGAATGGTGGAGCCGCATCGCGCCCAATCTGCTATCTGCCGCCTTTACTAAAAAAACGCTGGCTGAGTTCCTGACTCGTCGCGCCCGCGCTCCCCTCAAAGCCGTGCTACTCATGCAGGAGCGGTTTCCCGGTGTCGGCAACTGGATGGCCGATGAAATTCTCTGGCGGGCGGGAATCCATCCGGCACAACCGGCCGGTTCACTCAACCCATCCGAGATCACTACCCTCTATCGCGAAACTCGGGCCGTCTGCCGCAATGCCATGAACCGCATCGCCGGTCAGGGAGACTATCTTCCTCACAATCTCAATGAAGGGATCCCCAACTCCTGGCTATTCAATCATCGCTGGCGCGACGGCGGCACCTGCCCAAAGAGCAAGTTGCCACTCGAACGCGCCGACATCGGCGGCCGCACCACCTGTTGGTCCCCCGCCCGTCAAGTCCTCCGCGAGGTAGGCTCCTAATGTATTCGCAATCCGTCAGCACGCTCCAGCTGGAACGGTCGGGCGTAAAGCCCGACCCACACCATCCCACCGTGAGCAAATCCGAAACGTGGGTCGGGCTTTCTTGTCCGCCGACGCCATGGCGAAGTTGGAATTCCCGACATCCGAGAACTCCCCCACCCACCCCACTCCCTCATGAAACGCCGTTTAGATGAATTGATTGTGGAACGCGGTCTCGCGGCATCCCGTTCGCAGGCCAAGGCCCTCATCATGAGCGGTCGTGTTCGGCGTGGCACCGAACGACTCGACAAACCCGGCAAGGTCTATGCGGAAGATGTCGAACTCTTCGTCGACCAGCCTCCGCGCTTCGTCAGCCGCGGCGGCGAAAAACTACAGGGGTTCCTCGACCAACATCCTATCGATCTCACCGGAGCTCACATCCTCGACGTGGGAGCATCCACCGGCGGGTTCACCGACTGTGCGTTGCAAGCTGGGGCGACCTCAGCGGTCTGTGTCGATGTCGGGCGCGCTCAGCTCCACTCCAAACTTCGCGACGACCCTCGCGTCACCAACCTCGAGAAACTCAACGCGCGCACGCTGCAACCGAGTGCCCTTCCTCGCTCCAATTTCGACGCCGTAGTGATGGATCTCTCGTTTATTTCACTGCGAAAAATTCTCCCCGCGACGTGGCCGTTCGTAGGTCCCGGAGGCGTATTGGTCGCTCTGATCAAACCACAGTTCGAAGCCGGCAAAGCCGCCGTCGACAAGGGACGCGGCGTTATCCGCGACACCGTCCTCCAAGAACAGATTCGCGACGAAATCCGAGACTTCGCCCTCACCGAACTGTCCGGCTCTGAACTCATCGGCGTCATCGACTCCCCGATCACCGGCACAGACGGTAATCGCGAGTTCTTAGTCGGACTGCGCAAGGTCTGAATTTCCATCTCATTCCACCGCGCCCACCTCTTCGCTACGCTCAAACGCGGCTACCCAATCGCTCCGCACTCGCCACACCATTCCGTAGCCGCGCGTGAGGCCAACGGCCGAAAGCGTGGTAGTCCCATAACCAAACCTCAGCCGCTGAGGATTGTCTTTATCTCCAATTAGCTCCTCTTGTATATCATGCCCCAAACTACCCAGCCTTTTACCGTTCGGTCGTGGAATGAATTTCAGCAACACTGGGATGGGATTCATAATTTCCGGATGGCCGAAGCGTGCGCACCTTTTGATTTTGAGGTGCCACCACTGAAGCACGTGATCTGCGAAATGCGGGAAGATGAACTGACCCGCATCACTACCGGGAGCCGGGGGAAGCGAATCGATCTAGAAGATTTTTCCGCTGAGTTTCGCGCCCAGCCCATCCAGGAAGCGATGGCCGGTCCCTTCGCCCTCGCTCATTTTAAGCTCTCCCGCTTCGACGCCCCAGGGAAGTTTTTGCATGGGTTCGAGAAAAAGATCCTCGACCCGTGGCGTGCAGCTCTACGGGAAGCCGGGTTCACTTTTGAACGCTGTTATCCGATCATCTTCATCAGCGGAAAAAACTGCGCCACCAACTACCACATGGACCTATCGCATGTGGTCGCGTGGCAGATTTACGGGAAGAAACGATTTTGTGGATTACAAGACCCTCGCCGATGGGCGCCCCACAGATTACGAATGAACTGCCGAGGACCCGAGGTCATAAAACCCGATGCCCTGAGAGAGGCCGATACCCTGTGCTACGAAATGGGCCCCGGAGCAGTCGCGTGGAATGCCATGCTCACGCCCCATTGGGTGGAGGCAGGAGATGAGGTGGCGATGAGTATCAATTTTTCCCACGGAGGACTACGCTACCAAGGACAACTGTGTCCCCATGAACAGGAGCACATGGACTATCAGGCGGCACATCCGGATATCGCGGAAAAGAGTCCCGACGGAGACTACTGAGCGAGCCGAGTGGGCGGCGTTTTTAAGCCGTTGCACGGCGCGCCCGGAGATGATTCGTTCACAGACTCAACCCGGCCCTATTATTCATGTCGTCGCTCCGTTCCATCGCATTCGTCGTTAACGTCCAGAAGTCGGGTGCTCCCGAGTTGGCGGCCGATCTCATGCAACGCGCGCGTGATGCCGGAGTCGAAACAAAGGAAACCCACGAATTTCCGGTGCCTCCCTCATTCCTCCATGGCTGCGACGCCTGTTGCGTGATTGGTGGCGATGGCACGTTGCTCGGCATTGCCCGTAGTGCCGCCGAAGCCGGGGTGCCCATCATTGGCGTAAATCGCGGCTCCCTGGGTTTTCTCACCACCTTTTCAGCCGAGGAAGCTCGTGAACATCTGCCCGCGCTGATCGAAGGCGACTTCACGATCGCGGAGCGCGTGATGCTCGAGTGTCGATCCGGCGAAGATCAACGTGATCTGGCGCTCAACGACATCGTCATCAAAGACGAAAATCACTCACGACTCACGCGCCTCTCCGTCAACGCCGACGGCAAATTTGTCACAACTTACACCTGCGACGGATTGATCCTCACCTCCCCCACCGGATCCACGGCCTACAATCTATCGGCCAGCGGCCCCTTGATTCATCCCGGCGCCGAAGTGATCGGATTGACCCCCATTTGTCCCCACACACTGAGTAATCGCAGCATCATCTTTAATCAGGATGTGAACCTGACCATCGCGGCGGAAGACCCCGGATCGTGCGTCGCCATCGCCGTCGATGGTCAGCGCAACCTACGCACCTGCGAAGGCGGCGAAATTACAGTGAGTGTCTCCCCGCATCGCCTCAAACTCGTGCAACGCGCCAGCCTCGATCACTTCAACATCCTGCGCACCAAACTGAAATGGACCGGCGGCGTAACGAACGGAAACTGAATATCCCTCGACTCCACGATCCTATCGATTGAATCGAAAACTCTCCACGTATTAAACCTTCATGCAACAGGATACGAATATTTGTCACCATTATGGTGACAAATATCTTGAGGGCGAGATTCGTTTCGAGGCAGTTTTCGGGGAGAATGTATGCGCCCGGAGGAAGAGATTTCTGCACAGACTTATTGCGAGTGCCTGAGGAGGTCGGGGAGGACATTGCTGAGACCTTTGTAGGTGGCTACGGCGGGGGGCATGGTCTTGAGTGTGTGGTGGAAGCGTTGGCGGATTTCATTGTCGGCCAGAACTTCGGTGAGTCGGATGCGTTCGATGCGGATGCCGAATAGGATGGCATCGTTTTCTGGCAAAACACTCAGATTCTGCTCTTCGATACGGAGCCAGATATCGTCGAGCGGCATACCTTGAACGAGTCGCGGGGGATTTGTGGCGGGATGTAAATTCATCGCGTCGGTTGCCGCTAATCCCCAGTTCGGGCGACCGGCGGCGAAGCCGGGTCTGAGTCGGTCAAGGTAGCGGTCGATCGTCGGACCAATTGACGCATTGAGTCCCGGCACTACGCCGTGGATTTCGAGCAACGTCTTCTCAAGCTTGTCGATCAAAGCCCAGTGACTCGGAAACACCACTACCCCACCCGTTAGACGAAACACGCCTTCTGCATCACGGGTCATAAGCACCACGTCGGGCTCAATCATCCCTCCCGCAGCCACGGGATCGGCCGGCATGGATTGCCCGATCCACTCCCCAGCGAACGAACAAAATTCGTTCCACGCGAACTGAGCATTTGCAGGAATGATCGCGTAATCGTCCGGCGACTCCGCGAGGCAACGCCGTCGTTCGGCGAGTATAGTATCATTCTCTTCGCTCGGTGCGAAGAAGTCTGACGGTGCGCCGCGTCGAAGCGTCAGTCGGAAACCGAAATCATCCTTCGGAAACAGTTCGCGCAAGTCTCTCATGGGCGCACTACGACCTGCGTGCAGGCGCTGCGTTTCAGGTAGTTGCGGGCGAATTTCGCGAGCGACTGAACTGTCACCGCGTTGATCTGTGATTCAAATTTTGATCCGTCTTCGATCGGCAATCCGTAGAGTTCGTTGAGGGCAGTGTGCATGGCCTTCGAACCGTTGGATTGAAGCGACATACGGCGCGATGCACAGAGGCGAGTTTGGCAGCGTTGCAGTTCCTTTTTGGTGATCTTTCCCGCCGCCATGCGTTTGATCTCCAGCTCGATTTCGTGCAGCACTTCGGTTTCTTTGCCTGGCTGAGTGCCGGCATAAAAATAGAACATGCCCGCTTCGAGACCGATCACGCGCGAAGAGCGCACGTAGTAGGCGAGCCCTTTCTCTTCGCGCACGCGTTCAAAGAGTCGAGATGACATGCCGCTGAACAATTCGTCGGCCACTTCGGCCACATGGAAATCTTCCGAACGCACGCCCGGGCCCTGGTAGCCCTGAAACACAACGGCTTGTTGCCGAGGTTGGTTTACGACGGTGTCCGTGGGATTGGCTACGGCATCTAAGGTGGGAGCAATCGGCGTGAAGGTAGTCTTCTTGAAGCGACGGAGTAGGCGGCGGAGTTTTGGACCGAGTTTGGCGGGATCGAAATCTCCCGCGACGGACAACACGACGTTCGGCGCGACCATCAGTTTTTTATGCAGCCGAGCCAGGTCACGGGACTTGAGTTTTTGAAGATGTTCGATCTCCCCTCCCGCTTCGATAGCCAAGGGATGTTTGCCGAAGAATCGGCGCCGGAGCTCTTGGCGGCCAATGGTCACCATGTCGTCGGCGTCCTGCTGAAGGTCGGCGACTTGAGCATCGCGCTCGATCGAAAACGACTCGGCGGTAAATTTCGGTTTCAGGGTCGCTTCGCCGAGTAGATCCAACGCGAGATCGATGTCGCTGGGGAGCACTTCCACCGCCAGCCCAAAGGTATTGTTGCCGGTGACGGGGGACAGCGAGCCGCCGACGGTTTCGATGTCGGAGGCCACTTTGGCTGCGCTCCGCTTGGCGGTATCGCGGGCGAGCAGCGTCGCCATCAGATTCGTGGCTCCGCGCTGGGTGGTGCTTTCGAAGGCCGAACCTCCGAGGGACAGCAAGCGCAGGTGCAGATTGGGCAACCGTGAGTCGGGCTGCATGATCAAGCGCGCGCCATTGGCGAGCACTTCGCATTTCGCGGTGGCAACCAGGGATTTCGTTTTCGTTTTTGCCGAATTGTTCGCAGCATCGTCCTCAGGTTTGGGGCTCAACGAAACGGTCGTTGGGGTGCCGTCTAATACATAGGTTTTCAACACGCGGCGCAGTGCGGCGGGTGTCACTTGGCGCAGACGTTTGAAATAGCTTTGGGAGAACTGTAGATCGCCGGCCACGACTTCGGCCACGCCCAAGCGCGAGGCTTGGCCCGACACGGTTTTGCGGCCGTTGATTTCGCCTACCACCATCTGCCGAATGGCTTTGCTGACTTGAGATGCGGTGAAGCCCTTGGTGCTAATCTTGCTCAACTCTCGATGGACCGCATTGAGCGCAAGGTCGCGTTGATCGGCATCACAGACCAGAGACAAGTAGAACAGTCCCTGCTCACCGGGTGCCCAACTGGTCACGTCGATAGCGTGAACGAGGCGTGCTTTCTCGCGGATTGATTTCCACAGTAACGAGCTGTCACCGTTGCCCAAGATCAGGGCCAATACGTTGAGCGCAGCGGCGTCCGGGTGACTCAACCCCGGGATCGACCACGCTACCGCGCCGCGCACGATTTCGACATCATCGTAGAGATGCTCGACGCGGGCTGACAAGGCGGGTGGCTCGCTGGGCAGATACACGGGAGCGAGCCGACGCCGGGGGGCATCTCCGAAGTGTTGTTCGATCGCTGACTCCACTGCGCCGAGATCGAACCCGCCCGTGACAACAACGACCATATTATTGGGCACGTAACGTTCACGGTAGTAGGCCAACAGATTTTTCCGCGTCACCGCCTTGAAAACGTCCCGATGACCTATGATCGGCTGACGCATCGGGTGCTCGTGATACACCGTCTCGAAAAGTTGTTGCCAAAGGCGATGCTCCGGGTCGTCGAGACCCATATCGATCTCGCGCAGAATGACCCCTTGCTCCCGTTTCACTTCGTCGGCCGGTAGCGTGGAGTGTAGGACCGTGTCGCCCAAAACATCGACGGCCACGGTCGCGTGCTCCGCCGGAATATCAATGTAGTAGACCGTGCGATCGAACGACGTGTAGGCGTTGATGTAACCGCCATGCGCCTGAACTTCCGTAGAGATTTCACGACCCGCACGGCGCTTGGTGCCTTTGAACAGCAGATGCTCCAGGTAGTGTGAGAGGCCAGCGCCCAAGTGATCGCCTTCGTGGATACTTCCGGTTTTTACCCAGACCTGAACCGAGGCGACCGTCGCGGCGGCATCAGGATTGAGCACAACCGTGAGGCCGTTGGGGAGAACGCGTCGAATGGGCGCATCGCGCCAAAGTTTGTCGAGGAGCTTAAAATCTTGAGCAGCAGGCATGGTATAAACCGCCCACTAACACCGAGCCGCGGTCAAAAGCCAAGGCTCGGATCAGACGAAACGGGGCTGACGTTGTTCGTTGGGTCGAAATGGAGCATCGAAGGCCTCCTCAAAACTATACACGTCGTTGAAATCCTCGCGTGAATCACCCTCGTTGCGGCTGAAGACACTATATTCGATAAGATTAAACACGATGTCGCCGAAGTGACCGCATTCCGTGATGCCCCACTCCCCTAAAACGGTTCGAGCCATCGGCCCGAACTGATCGAGGGCAAACGCGCGCAACCCCATCAGCAGCTCCTCACCCGAAACATGCAGGGATTTTCCCGCCCGCGACGAGTCGCTTTTCTTCAGTTCTTTAACCGTAAAATCCAGCCCCTGCCGCACGAATCCGTAGGCACTTTTGTTGAAGCGGTGGTCCTCTTTGCAAATCAGGGTCACCACTTCGTTAAAATCAAGGTCTTGCATTGGTAAAAAAATATCGGATTTGAACGAGGGTAACGGGACAGAACAAACTGCATTTTAACCAATAAATCCGGATTATTACGGCCGATTTATTGCGAAAACTATGAGAATGTAAAATTTGAGTAAAGCGACCGATTTACTTTACAATAATCGTTACCCAGTCAAAAAGAGACATAAACAATGATATCTGCAACACAAACCAACCATCCCATGGGTGAAACTGATTCCGAATCGCCCTCCGCTGCTGCTCTGCAAATTGGTTGCAACCGATTGAAAGCGGCGGGTTTGCGCATCACTCAACCCCGGATCGCAATTCTCGAGGTGCTGATTAAGCGCTCCCTGCCAGCCAGTATCGAACAGATCCATGCCGAACTGGCGAATACGGTCTGCGACCTCGTCACGGTTTACCGCTGCCTCGCGGCCTTTGAGGAACTCGGCCTCGTTCGCCGCTGTTTTTTCCACAATGGAGCCAGCCTCTACCAGATCGCACTCGATGACTCGCCCTCCTACCACATCGTCGACAAGACCTCGAATTCCGTGAGCGAACTCGATCCCGAACTCGCCATGGAGCTCAGCGAAGCGATGCAAAAGATCGAACAGAAACTCGTGGCCCGGGGCTTTACCGATGTTTCCAACCTCGTCGAATTCTTCGCTCGCGCTCCGAAACACCCCATCGATCGCGTGCAAAATGGCGCTTTGATGGCCGAGATCCGCTGATTCGAGCGAAGCCCAAAAATTCCTGCCGCGTTCAAGATTCGAGCGCGGTTTTTTTGGGCCCAGGTGCCTCGGTTGCTGAACTGTTTCATGAAGAATTCCTGTCGATTCAGGGAAATTTCCACCGCATGTTGGGTTCCGTCCATCAGCGACATCTACCCCATGCTTTTATCACGACTATCTTCGGGCTTCGGAAAATTAATCCTAATTGCGGCCATCTCATTTACCTGTGTCACGGCCGCAGCCGGACCCACAAAGAGGATCTTGTTCCTCGTGGGAGAGGTCGAATATGGCACGACCGAATCGCTACCCATCTTCGCGAAAGAAGTGCTGCAGCCGCTCGGGTATAAAACGGAGTTCATCTTTGCGGCTTCGGATGATCGTTCCTCTCCCGACGCCCACCGTTTCCAAGGTCTGAGCGATGCGCTCGATCGGGCCGATTTGTTATTCATCAGCACGCGACGGCGATTTCCGAGCGGCGAGCAGATGGCCAAAATCAAAGACTGGGTAAACACGGGTAAGCCTGTAATCGGCATCCGCACCGCGTCGCATGCGTTCGGGGCGCGTCCTCGTCCGGACTATGCGCCCAGCGGTGCACAACGCGCTTGGGACACGATTGATCGGGACGTTTTTGGCATGCGCTACGACGGTCACTACAAGAACAACGCCGGCCAGACCATGATCCGCCGAGTGCGTGAAGCGAATGCCCACGCGATCATGCAAGGAATGACTTGGGAGCAGGACCAACCGGTCACCTCAAGTCTCTACAAAAACCTCGATCTCGACGACCGTGCGTTCGTCCTGCTCAGCGGTCTCCTCGAGGATCAGCCCGAGACGTATCAACCCGTGAGTTGGGTGCGGGAGGATGACGGCAGCCGCACATTCTATACTTCGTTGGGTGATCCCGAGCATTTTAAACTCCCTTGGTTTCAGAACCATCTCGCCAACGCCATCGCGTGGACACTCGCGTCGCCCACCGACGTCAATCGCAGCCCGATCGATCCCTCCAAAGTGGACTACGAAGCACGGCAGGCCGGTCTTTCCCCCGAGAGCTCACTCGCAGCCATGCAAACCCCCTCGGATTTGGAAGTAGATCTCCTCGTCGCCGAACCCGGGATCGAACAGCCGGTCTTTCTTAACTTCGATGAACGGGGCCGCATGTGGGTGGTGGAGTATCGCCAATACCCCGAACCCGCGGGTTTGGAAGCCGTGAGCCGCGATCAATTCTGGCGGATTATTTACGACCGCAAGCCCATGCCGCCCGGACACCCGGATTTCACTCCGGGGTTGGACCGCATCACGATCCACGAGGACACCGATGGCGATGGCGTGTTTGATTCCAACAAAACCTTCGCCGATGGACTCAATCTCGCGACCAGCGTGGTGACCGACAAGGACGGTGTCTGGGTGCTCAACCCACCCTACCTACTCTTTTACCCCGACGCCGACCATGACGACGTGCCGGATTCGGACCCAATCGTGCACCTCGATGGCTTCGGCATCCAGGACACTCACTCGGTCGTGAATTCATTTTGCTGGGGTCCCGATGGTTGGCTCTACGGCGCACAAGGCTCCACCGTGACATCCGACGTCGTGGTGACGGGTAGCGACGCCGAGCCGATCAGCCGCGTCGGCCAACTGATGTGGCGCTACCATCCGGAGCAACGGCGCTACGAAGTCTTTGCGGAAGGCGGAGGCAATATATGGAGCTGCGAAATCGACAGTGAGGGTCGTCTCATTGCGGGAACCAACGACAACCACGTGGCCTATTTTTATCTGCAAGGTGCGTTCTACAAAAAGAATTTTGGTAAACACGGCGCCCTTTCCAACCCGCACGCCTACGACTACTTTCAAGGCATCAAATCTCCCGGCCATCGCCGTATCTCCAACGCCGTGGTATTATATGAAGGCGCAACGCTTCCCCAACGATATCACGACTCGTTGATTTATCTCGGCACCCTGCAAGGCCGCGTTGGAGCGCATGACTTGGAACTGTCGGGACTGCACCTCCAAGGCACCCCGATTAACGCGATGTTGGAGGCCGAAGACCGTTGGTTCAGGCCCGTCTATTTTGAGACAGGTCCCGACGGCGCGCTCTACATTGCCGACTGGTATGACCGACAGGTGAACCACTACCTCAACCACGAAGGAAAAATCAGCAAACTCGACGGGCGAATCTTTCGCCTACGCGCCAAAGACTCGCGCTCGGTCGGTCCCATCGACTTCCATACCATCCGCACGGACGAGCTCGTTGACGTTCTCAACTACCGCAATCGCTGGTGGCGAGAAACCGCGCGCCAACAACTGCGTGGACGCAAAGACCGCAGCTCCGTAGCACCTCGTTTAAACGAAATTTTGCGTCTCGAACGCGGCCAATATGCCCTCGAAGCGTTGTGGACATTGAACTTAATCGGCGCATTCGATACTGCTGCCTTCGATGCCGCCATCACCCATCCCAATCCCGCGGTGCGCAGGTGGGCGATTCGATTGATCGGTGATCGCAGTGAGATGACCGCCCATCAGTTCGACAAAATAGCCACCGCGATCGCGAAGGAAGCGGACCCCGAGGTATTGAGCCAAGCCGTGTCCAGTGCTGCCCGTTTTCCGGCGAAGGACGCTCTGCGCTTGCTCACGATCCTGACCCAACACGACGCCGCGCAAAACCATCCGGATTTCGAACGCGTGTTGTGGTGGGCGATCGAGCCCTTCTATGCCACCCACCCGGACGCAGTATTGGAGGTATTACTCGATCTCGCCGCCGCACGTCCGCGTTCGCCTCTGCCAGCGTTGGCGGAATTCGCGATACGAAGGATGGCCAGCGCGGGCGAACCGGACGATCTGCTCCGATATGCTGAGCTACTGAGCGCGGTGAATCATCCCGCTTGGGAACGGCCACTGGTTACCGGATTCGAAGCCGCCTTCAAGGGTCGCTCCATGGCGGGACTCCCGTCGGCTTTGATCGCCGCTTTATCCCAGACCACTCGGCCCCCGATCTCCCTGCTTCTCCGACTCGATCTCGAGGATCATCTCGAAGCGGCGCTCGCCCAACTCCAATCACCCGCGACTGATCTGATCACGAAGACTCAAATTTTGGATGTGTTGAGCGAGACTCGTATCGAGGCGGCCCGATTGCTGCTCGTGGGCCTGTTGCACGACTCCGATGCCGCCTTGCTCCCCACCTTGTTGGCTACCCTGCAAATCTACGAGGATCCTCAGATCGCCCGAACGGTAATCGATCAGATGCCACGGTGGCACGGGTCCGTGCGCGACGCCGCTGAAGGCTTGTTAACGCGGCGATCGACTTGGAGCCGAATTTGGGTCGACTCAATGGATGCCACCACCGCGCCCCACACTTCAGTCAACGCGTTGGCTCAACTGCGCCGATTCGAAGATCCGGCGATCACCGCCGGATTAGAAAAATGGTTTGGCCACGCGGAGGTATCATCAGCTGCCAGTCTCGATGCAGAGATCACTCGCGTCAGGTCAATCATCTCAACCCCGGGCGGCGATGCCTTGAGCGGTTATCGCCACTATCAACAACGCTGCGCAGCGTGCCATACCTTGTTTGAGCAAGGTGGTCGGGTTGGCCCCGATCTCACCACCTACCAGCGAGACGATCTCGATTCGTTGCTGCTTTCCATCATTCACCCCAGTGCGGAAATTCGCGCGGGCTACGAGATGACTTCGATCGAAACCAGCGATGGCCGCACCCTATCGGGTTTCCTTTCCCGAAATGACGATAAACTCGTGGGCGTTCGCACGGCGGGTGGCGGCGAAACCATTTTGCGACACGAGCAGATCACGAAGCTCGAAATGCAAAAGAACTCGTTGATGCCGGAATCGTTGTTGGCCGGTCTGAGCGACGACGCGTTACGCGACCTGTTCAACTACCTGCGCAGTCCTCAACCGTTGAGTATTCCAAACTAAATTCCCGCTCGGGAGGAAACTTTCATTGGCTTTCATATTGGCGTGGTCGCAAACGCGGACTTAGGTTCGCAACAACGCTTCCCCTGATCGTTTCCACTCATGAATACCGCCCCAGACTCCCACCGCTTGAACGAGGACCAAAAGAAGTTTTACGAAGAGAACGGATACCTGCTCGGACTCCCGGCCATTTACTCGCCAGAGGAGATGCAGGAGTTCAACCGCGAGCTGCCCAAGTTGATGGCGTTGTTGGAATCCGAGGAAACATCCAAAGACATCCGCGAGTGGCACGAGACGAGCACCTACCTCTACGACATCTGCATGAACCCCAAAATCCTCGATCTCGTCGAGGGCGTGCTGGGCCCCAACTTCTATTGCTGGGCGAGTAATTTCTTCATCAAGGATGCTAAATCCAACTCCACGGTCGGTTGGCATCAAGACGCCTACTACTGGCCGATGGCTCCCATGCGATCGGTCACGGTGTGGTTGGCGTTTGATGATGTGGATTAGGTCAACGGTGGCATGAAACTGATCCCCGGCTCGCACAAGGGCGGCATTATCAACCACCGCCGATCCGAAGAGACCGATTCCGTGCTCACCCTCGAGTTGGCCGACGGGACGGACTTCCGCGCCGACGGCGCCGTGCAATGGAAACTCAAAGCCGGCGAGTGCTCACTCCACGATGACCGGGCAATCCACGGTTCCCCCGCCAACCCGTCCGACCGGCGGCGCGCCGGTCTCACCATTCGCTATTCCGGCACCGAGGTTAAGAACGATATGGCCGTAAATCCGAATTTCAAAATCTACCTGTGCCGCGGCGAAGACACCTATGAACACAACCCCTACGGAACCGCTCCGACCGAGCGCTTCGGCCGGCCCGCGTTTAAACCGGTGAGCATTGAAGAGGCCGGGCAGTCTTAATCGACGTGATGTGATCGTTCCAGTTCTACCGGTAGGCGAAAATCTTGTCGCCATTTCCCACCACCGCGAGCAACCCTCGTTGCTTTACGGGGTATGGAAATATTTAAGCGCATTCTTGATTTTGATAAGAAGACGGTTGCTCGAAAAGAGCAGCGCCTCTCCCAACGATTCAATATTTCCCCACTCGCTCCGATTAGCGGACGACTTCAAATATCGGGTCTAGACCTACCCCGTTTCTCTGCGCGACCTCTCCAGCACCGGTGCAGGTGTGGTGATAGCATCACCCGTCGATGTGCACGAAGGGATGACGTGTCAGATCACACTGAAGGCCGAAGCCGTTAGCTTTCCGCTCAACGCCAAGGTCGCTCGGATCGTAGCGGCCGGCGCGGGTGCGGTCGCAGGACTCGATCTGACCAGCAACGACTACAAAGAGCGCCGTTGTTTGGTGCAGGTTTTGGAACCCATCTCAATGGGCGCTACGCTCAAGCAAGTTTCCCCGGAGGCGGTCTCGCAAACCGAGTCTGATCTTGTGGCACTGCGTTATTATTCTTCGGCATCTTCGACCCTCACCGTATGGCGTCAGAATACTGATGATAAGATTCACGGGTTCGAACTCCATGTGCAGGACTATTACATCCGCAGCACGCCCAAGGCGCCGGAGATTAAAATCTATATCGACGAAAATCACGCCGAAGCCAAAACGACGGATTTTGGCAGCCTTAGGCTGCGACAGAATGACGAGGAGGCCCGCGAACTACGCCGTCTCTACAATTGGATTGCGCTGCACTTATCGGACCAGGTGCCCGATGATTTAAACGAGTTTCTTCAACGCTACCGAACCGAATTCGGTAGCGATTGAGAAAACGAACTGGCTGAGCCTTATTTCAGCTTAACCGTCTGCGGCTTGCTTCCAACCTTCGCCAAGCGAGCGACAATCGTGTCGGGGCTATTTTTGCCGGCCTTAACTATGAAATTTCGACCTGCAGGAGCACCAGGCGTGAACGATTTTCCATTGGCCCGAACGGTATAGAGCACCTCTTGGGTCTTGGCATCTACGAGTTGAACCACCGGATCTTCCACGTTGAATGAGAGCGTGCCCAACTGCCCCCAGGAAGGCGGGTTGTAGTTATCGAACTGCGAGATCGTGCGAGGCCAGCCCGGATACTGCTGGGCCGAGGCGCTTGTAATATCCACATTCCGTGGCCAGCACTCCATGGTAATTTCCCGCGACTCGGTGTTGATACGCACGATACCGTAGCCAGCTGACCGCGTATTCAGCAATTTGCCTGCGGGGGTTTTGGCCGGATTGGCGGCAGCGAAATTGGTTACCTTGTTGTCGAACCCATCCAGATGATCACCGGTGTAATCCGGCGCACCCGGCTCACGGTTATCGCCTGCTGCCAATGGTTCCCACCAGCGGAGGTAAAGATTGGCGATAGACGGCACACAGAAGGACCAGATCGCATCGCGATGTTCGTCGATCCCGTGTTGAAAGACAGTCGCGAGATGTTGGTCACCCGCATAGTGAAATGCGAACCCCTTGCGCAGCGCATCAAGCGCACGGTTGCGACCGGTTTGGGGCCAGCCGTTCGAATCCATATCGGCATGCAAACGACCGTTCGCATCACCATGAATATGTGCGCCACCAGCAAAGATTGTCGCTGAGAGCGCGACCTTCATTTCGGTGTTGGCCCAATCCTGCGACCAGCCATCGAGGAACTTAAGCTGACGTTCACCCAACAGGATCGCGCCGTCGACGTCGACACTGGCGGGATCATATTCCGGATTACGGATATGGTCAGGTCGCGGACCTTGCTTCGGCACGCGACCGGCCGGGCCCGTCTTGAACTTGCGATCCTCCAGCACGGCGAAGTCCACGCCACCCCAATTCAAATTAGTGAACCACACGCCAATCCCCTGTCCGATCTTGTGCGGATCGACGGGGTCGGGCAGATGGCTGGTTTGAGCGCGCTCGACTTCCTGGACATAAACACCGGGGCGAGAATAACCGCCGTCTGATGCACCGCTCAGCGTGGAAATTTTACCGCTCTCGCCCCAAAGATTGGGCTGCCCGGCATCATGATCATCCGGCAAGCAGATCGTCGGCCGGTCCTTGATGATTTCTCCAAAATCTCGGCCAAATTTTAGCCAACCCGCGTAGTGTTTGAAATGGTCGTAGACTTGGTCACCAGAGAAAAAGAGCACATCCGCATCCACCCGCTTAATATTGTCGATGATGTCTTGCCGCGAAATATCTCCCCCGTGGGCCGGTTGAATCGAGTTTCCGGTGAATCCAGCAACAATGAGCTCATCTTTGTCGACGGGGTTGCGGCGAATCGTTCCTTCGTAAGTCGCCGCGGCACCGTGGCGCACGCGATAGCGGCGCGATTTGCTGTCGTCCCAATTCTCAACTTTGAACGGAGCAGTCCATCCTGGTTCAATCGCTTTGGTTTGGGCCACTTCCACCCATTTGCCATCCTGCATCGTTTCCAACCGCACGGTTTTAGTCGCCCCATCTGGAATCGGGTAAAGCTGTGCCGTCAGTTTGAGCGTGCCGTCTGAAACCGTATAGAGCGCAAAACAGATGATATCCTGCGGAGCGACTTCCGGAATGGATAAGATCGCTCGACCATTCCGAGCAGGTGCGGTCGCCGGAGCTTTCGTTTGAGCCACGGTCGCACTGGCAAAAACGGAACTTGTGAGAAGAAGTGTAAGGAAGAACCTAAGGGGCATGATTAAGTGGAATCACTGACCGCCGATTTGAACAGCCAAAAGGCTATTTATCCCCGATTAGCTCGACGGGTTTATTCACCTCATCGGAAGCATCTGCTGTCTTCGGTTTCCACCACAACAAGAACAGAAAAACGGGCAGCAAAAAATGCGGCGCACGCAACACCGCTTCGTGCGCAAACTGGTCCGCTCCCCAATAATTGAGATCCCTCGACATCCCCGCCACCGGTCGAGCCAATGCGGTGAACAATCCCCAAACCGCGGCATAGAGTGCCGATAGTCTGCGGGTTGCCGGAATCAATACCCCGATGCAGACGATAAAATCCAGCACTCCTGCGATCCGCAGCAACAGGTTCGCCGTCTCAAACTCCACCCCCAGGATCAACGAGGTCATGGCGTGAAAATTTCCCGGAGTCGGCAGCCAACCAATCGCGTAATAACCATGGCCCGCAAATGTCGCGATAAAGGCTGCAATGGCCACGGTAACCGTCGCTCGATGCCGAACCCCCAAAGTAAGCGCCAGGACCAACAATGCCGGGCTGAGCATCTGCGCCCCGTGCTCTACGAACATGGGGATCTGGCGCTGAACCGACAGAAACTTCGCATACGACAAAACCATCAACATGCCCGTGCCACCCAACAATACTGCGAGCTGTAGTTTGGAATCGCGCCGCACCGATATCGTGACGCCCGCGCAAAGCACGTAGAACCAGCCGATCGATCCCAGCCACTGCTGCACGAGTCCATCATTGGCTCCTGTGCCCACGAAAGCCTCCCAGCTCATTCCCCAATTCTCCACCCAGGCATAAGTATCAGCATTCCACAAAAGGATACCGTAGGGCCCTTCCCAATACAACTGCACCCAAGCCCACCCGCTCAAACACAATCCCGCGCTCCAGCGTAGAATCGAAATCAGCAATGCATCGGATCGAAGAAAAGCCATGGAGACTTCGAGGCGAAACCATCCTTCCGTGCGCCGCAACCTTCTACCATTCTATTTGTCGATCAAAGTGCTAGTCGGTCTCGAACAAACCGATAAACTGCTTGGGCA
>JABIRI010000346.1 GCA_018667915.1 Opitutaceae bacterium
ATGCGCATCACCCCCCAAGCCTACCGCGACTCCCACACCGCCTAAACAAATTCTTTCCCTTTCTCCATTCGAACAGTCGCCTTTGTCCAATTGGACTAAATCTCTTAATCTAACCCTAATTACTCACCTTACTCCACTATGAGCGATATCCTGCATTTCACCACGCGCGGCGAAGGTCCGCCCCTTATGTTGATCATGGGCCTCGGGGCCGATGGCTCCGTATGGGAAGAACACGTCAAAGCCTACGAGCAGCATTTCACCTGCTACCTCATCGATAATCGCGGCATCGGCCAATCCCCCATCACCGACGGTCCTTATACCACTGCCATGATGGCCGACGATGTCGCCGCACTGATGGACTCCGAGGGTATCGCTCAAGCCCACGTGGCGGGTCTCTCCATGGGCGGCGCAATCGCTCAGGAACTCGCCCTGCGCCATCCCGCCAAGGTAGACCGCCTCGTGCTCGTGAGCACCTGGGCCAAATGCGACAACTACATGAAGCGCGTTTTCGGTCACTTCAAAGACATGCGGGCCAAGGTCGGGCTCGACGAGTTCATGCAACTCCTCCTGCTCTGGATCTGGACTCCTGCCTGGATGGAAGCTCACCACGACGATATGGACCAGGCCTGCCTCGATGCCGCCGCCAATGAGACGCCACAACCCCAGGCCGGCTTCGATGGCCAATGCGACGCCTGCATCCACCACGATGCCGTCGACCGCCTCGGCCAGATCACCCAACCGACCCTCATTACCGTCGGCACCCTCGACATCTTCACCCCTCTCGCCTGCTCCGAATTCCTCCACGCCCACATTCCGGGTTCGCAACTGCAGCTCTTCACCAAGAGCGGCCACGTGCACCATTGGGAAGAACTCGAAGCCTTCAACACTGCCACCACCCACTTCCTCCGCGGAGAATAAATCCTATGTCTATCCAAATCGGCTGCCAAACCTACACCTGGCAAATGAGCGGAGGCGTCTATGACGGACGTCTCGATCACATCATCAAAATCACCGCCGAAGCCGGCTACGCCGGCGTCGAATCCGAGACCCGTTTCCTCGGTAAACTCGCCGACCCAAAGCTACTCGGTGAGCACCTCAACGCCGCCGGCGTTGACATGCCGGCTCTCACGCTCGTGGAGGATTGGCTCCTCCCCGCAGAGACCGATGAAGAGCGCGCCCGGGCCGACGAGTGCCTGCAAATTCTCACGCATTTCCCGGACACCATGCTCAACATCTGCCAGATGCCCGGCAGTGATCGCGAGAATCTCGTCGAGCGCCAAAAGAACTGCCTGCTCAACGCCAATGCCATCGCCAAGCGTGCCGCCGATCTCGGCATCCGCTCGGGCTACCATCCCAACTCTCCTCCCGGCTCCGTTTTCCGCACCGAAGAAGACTACGAGATCCTGCTCAACGGCCTCGACCAAAGCGTGCTCGGCTACATCCCCGACTCCGGTCACATCGCCGCCGGCGGCATGGATCCCTCCAAAATCATCGAACAGTATTTCTCCCAAGTCGTGCACGTGCATTTCAAGGACATGAACGCCGCGGGCGCGTGGGAACCCATGGGTGGAGGCATCCTCGACCACGTGGGCATCACCAAATATCTCGCCGCCAATAACTATGACGGGTGGATCGTCGTCGAAGACGAATGCGAAGCCGCCATCGGCGACCCCGACAGTGTCACCAAAGGCGACGGCGCCTACTGCAACTCCGTTCTAATCCCCCTCGTCACCCCTGCTTCATGAAACGCCTGTTCCTCGTTCTATTACTCGCCCCTTTAATCGCCTTAGCGGAATCTTCTCCCTGGCAAGGAACTGGCGGAGTATCCGCTGACGCCTACGGCCCCGAATGGCAAATGAACAAGGGCGCCGAAGGACCTGGAGCCGGCAAACGGATCGTGCTCGTCAGCGGCGATGAGGAATACCGCTCCGAAGAGGCCCTGCCGCAGCTCGCCAAGATCCTCTCCAAGCGTCACGGCTTCGATACGGTCGTGCTCTTCGCTCAAGACCCCTCGATGGCTGGGATAATCAATCCCAACTACTCCTCCAACATCCCGGGGCTCGAAGCACTGCGGGAGGCCGATCTGATGATTATCGCGACCCGTTTTCGCGATCTGCCCGACGACCAAATGCAGGAAGTAGACAACTACCTGAAGTCCGGCCGTCCCGTCATGGGCCTTCGCACCGCCACGCACGCCTTCAACATTCCCGCCGATAAAAAGTGGGCGCACTACAGTTTCAACTACAGGGGCGACAAGTCCTACTGGCAGGGCGGTTTTGGTGAAGCCATCCTCGGCACGTCTTGGGTCGCCCATCACGGCTGGCACAAAAAAGAAAGCGCGCGCGGTATCATCACCGACGCCCACGCCATCAGTTCCGGCGTTGAATCCGGCAGTATCTGGAGCGCGGCCGATGTCTACACCGTCAAGCCTCTCGGACCC
>JABIRI010000351.1 GCA_018667915.1 Opitutaceae bacterium
CTCAATGGCTCAGTTCTCGTAACCCCGACCAGGGGGCTGTCGCAATAAAAGTGAGGTCTTCCTCGGCATCAAACGGGATCGACCAGGTGGCCCAACACTCATCGAGATCGAGGTCGGCTTTGATCTTTTCGTTGATCTCATAGTGCCGCAGATCGATCACGCCCGTCGCATCCGCATCGCGCTGGTGCAGCAGAATCTGCTCCTCGCTCACCACGTTCAAATCATAGGCGAGGATACCGAGAACCGTGCGTTGGCGGGCAGTGCCTGAGCTGATCAGGTCCAACAGTTTTTCGTTCGCCGCTTCAAGGTCGTCCACCTTGATCAAATTTTGTTCCACGAGTTGCGCACCCAATAGTCGATTGGATCGCATCAGCAGGGATCGGTATTTCGCATCCATAAGGTTTTTAAGAGATAGATTGAATTATGACTTGGCCACCGATTCTGTCGCCGATTGGCGCACCCGTATGCGCAAGGTTTCCTTCAACTCGGTGAGGCCGGTTTCTTCTTCGCAGGAAATGGGAATAATCTCTACCGCATGCCGCTCACGGAATGCGATAAGTTGATCAGCGGACTCCGGCAGATCCATTTTATTGGCCACCACTACCCGGGGTTTCTCCAGCAAGGTCTCATCGTATGCCCCTAACTCGGCGACCAAGGTGGCGTAATCTTCCGCCGGATCACGTCCATCGACCGCCGCCATATCAATCAAAAACATCAACAAGGAACAGCGTTCGATGTGGCGCAAAAAACGGTGACCCAAGCCGCGATTATCACTGGCTCCCTCGATCAATCCAGGCACATCGGCGAGCAACAGACGTTCATAGATTTCCGGAAAATCTATCACGCCAATTTGCGGATGCAACGTGGTGAAGGGATAAGCCGCAGTGCGCGGACGAGCGCGGGTGATGCGCTGAGTGAGGGAGGATTTGCCGGCGTTCGGAAAACCCACCAATCCCACATCGGCGATACTCTTGAGCACGAGACGGTAAGTGCCGGTCTCGCCCTCTTCACCCGGGTTGGAGCGACGGGGTGCCCGATTGGTGGAGGATTTGAAGTGGGTATTGCCCCAGCCTCCGTTGCCGCCCTTGCAGAGAATGACCTTCTGCCCGACTTCTACAATTTCAGCCACGATCCGGCCGGTCTCTTCGTCGGTCACCACCGTGCCCAAAGGCATCTTAAGTTCGGCGGGTTTCCCTTCCCGACCGTCGCAGTCTTTACCCAGACCGTGCTCGCCCCGCTGGCCCTTCCAATGGGGTTTATACTTAAAATCGATCAGATTGTTGGTATTTTCGTCTCCCACGAGAACCACGTCCCCACCCTTGCCGCCATCTCCGCCATTGGGTCCCCCCAAAGCTTCGTATTTTTCACGCCGGAAACTGCTACAGCCTCGGCCTCCGTCGCCGGCATAAGCTTTAATGACGCATTCATCGATAAACATGAAGCACAGCGTGCACAATCCCTCGCACTTGCCAAGGGGGGGATTCGTTAACGAATCGTAAACTCAAACACTTATCTTAATCCCTTTGCGCAAGTAAGTTGGGATATCCAAATCGTGTCCTTCGAAGAGATTTCGATCGGTTCGTTCGAACCCTCCGCGATTATCTGACACGGATTGGAACAGAAACTCATCCTGCGCTTTGGCCTCAGCCACCGCCGTCGCATCGTGAACGGATAGCTCTCTAGCTGGAGTTGCTTGGGCAGGTTTTGCCGGAGGGGTAGAGGGAATCGGACGATGAGTCGATTTGGCCGCGAAAGGCGGAACCGCCCGCCGGCCGGCCATCCGCCCTCCAATATCGCTCGTGCCAATCACACAAATTTCCACCTTACCCTGAAAGTCTTCGTCGATCACCGCTCCCATGATCACATGAGACTCGCGACCATAACGCTCGGTGACGGCGCCCATGATTTCATTGACCTTAGCCAGCGTCAGATCGGTGCCACCCACAATATTCACGAGCAAGCGGTCAGCTTTACGGGAGTGCTCGGGCGTCGCCAACAAGGGACATTGGTCGAGACTCGCCAGGGCAGCAGCAGCAGCATCCTCGCCTGAACCACTGCCAAGCCCGAAGAGGGTTTTACCTCCCCGCGTATGGAAGGCCTGACGCAAGGTGGCAAAATCGAGATTGATCAACCCGGTGCGAAACAACATCGCCCAGACCGACCGCACGGCGCGCCCAATCCAAGCATCGGCGCGTGAAAACGAATCCAACGCCGTCTCCCCCTCGGTCGCTTCCTGTAGGAGCAAGTCGTTAGGCAAGGGAATCACGGCGTCGCAGCTCGCCCGCAATGCCACCAATCCTTGTTCAGCTTGTTTGGTGCGGCGTGGCCCCTCAAACGTGAACGGCATCGTCACAAACGCGATCACCAGCGCACCCGATTCCGCAGCGACCTCCGCCACCGTCGGAGCGGCGCCGCTGCCAGTTCCGCCTCCCATACCCGCAATCAAGAATATCAGGTCACAGTCCTGAACGATTTCGGCGATCTTCTCGCGATCCGCCTCCACGGCATCGTATCCGATCTCCGGATCACCTCCCGCACCCAATCCCCGGGTCACCGAAGATCCAATCAACAGTTTCTCTTCCACCGGCGAGCTATTCAGCGCCTGCAAATCGGTATTGATCGCAGCCAACCGCAAACGATCGAGGCTATCCATCTTGAGTCGATCGACAGCGTTGCTGCCCGCGCCGCCCAGTCCGAGGACCTTGATCGCAACACTGCGATCTTCCATGGCATCGGCCGATGGTGGGGGAAGCGGAAGTTCGTGGCCTTCGGGTGACATCAGGAGCCGGTGAAGAGTTTTTGGAGCAGACCGCGAGAGCGTTGTCGGCCGGCGGCACCGCCACTGGCACGGTTTTGAAGTCCGAAGTGCAGCAGTCCGAGCACGGTCGAATGTTGCGGGCGGTTCAGTTTGTCGTCCATGCCCGGTGGCATTTCACCGAGCACGGTAGGAATACCAAAGACCTTAGTCGCTGCATCGGTGATGGCGGGGAGTTTGGATGTGCCTCCAGTTAAAAATACGCCGGCCGCACAGTGCTCCGGCACGAGTTCGGCACTGAGTTTTTTCTTCACGACCTCAAAAAGTTCCCGGACGCGCGCTTCGGTAATAAGTTCGATCGCGCGGCGGGAGAACTGGCGGTCACCGATCGCAAAATCTCCGTTGAGCCAGACCTTCTCGCTTTTGTCGCGGGTCATGGTGAGCGCACGACCGTGACGAATTTTGAGCTTTTCCGCTTGGCCTTCGGTAACGCGCAGACCCAAGGTGAGATCATTGGTGAGATGGCTGCCTCCGACGGGAATGGATCCTGTGACACTAGGTCCACCATCGCGATAAAGCACGTAGTCGGTCGTCCCGGCACCGATATCGATAACCAGAGCGCCATGTTGTCGGTCCTGCGGCGTCGTCATCATCGTGCCGGAGGCTAAACTCGAAAGAATCATATCGCCGACCAACACGTTGAACCCGCGAATTACATGGATACTGTTGGCAATGACGGATTCGGAACCGTGCACCGTCCAATAGCCGACTTCGAGTCGTTGGCCATGCAGGTGCTCGGGGTTGGGCCCGACCATTTTTCCATCCAACTGGAAGGGACGACGGATGTGATGCACGACGGTGCGCCCTTCTGGTAGCGCCTTGGCTTTCGCAAGCCGGCAAACCGTATCAACATCGAGCTGACTCACGGTATTGTCCGCCGCATTCACACTAGCGGCCGCCTGATTATAAAATCCCTCGAGGTGGCCACCACTTTGAGCGAGATACACTTCGTCGATTTTTACGCCCGCGTTCTGCTCGGCGATGAGCAAAGCACTATGGGTCGCATCGCTGGCCGACTTAAAATCAGTGACCAGCCCTTTGATGACTCCATGGGATTGGCATTCGCCAAATCCGATCAAATTTACCGTGCCATCTCGCACCATTTCGCCGATAAGAACCGCCACCTTAGCGGTGCCTATTTCTACTGCTCCAATGAATCGGGATTTTGATCGCACGTCTGAGTGAAGCTGGTCGGGTCAGTTAACGAGGGAAAGAAATATCGGGTAAATTTCCGGGCGGTTGATGCAAAGCGACCGGCACTTGGGCGGCGCCGACCGACAAATCGATCGAACGCACCGGAGCAGCCGTGCGACGCTTCGTCTCCGCCAGAATCAAATCCATCCGGGCAATCTGGGAATAAAAATCCTCCCGCACGCCAAAAATAATTTCCGGCACCTCCGTGGTTTGAACCACGATCTGCCCATCGGAGGACATGCGTTCCATGGAAACGACCCGCCAAGTAGCATAACGACGCGGCACGCCATTACGGGCCGTCGCGATAAGATCCGTCAGTTGCTCCATGCCCGGCAGGGGCTGAAAGCCCTCACCTTCGCGGATCAACCGCACGCCACCCAACCAAGGCATCGATCGCACCAGCATCGTCTCATAGCCCTCGCCATCATAGACCGTGCCATCATGGGCGACCAAAAATGTGCGCGCATCGGGACCACCCAAGCGTGCTTTGAGCCGAACCACCGGAGATCGTTCCTCTAACAATACCTTCAACGTCGCGGGAAACTCTCGGACCAACACGGCCTGGCGCACTTGACCCGAGGCCGTGAGTTTCGATCGCAAGGCAAAGATATCGAGCTCCATCAGCCCATCGCTTGGATCCAGATCCATGGTCCGCCGCAACCAAGCATCATCCAAAACACCATCGGTGGTAAGCTTGATCTCCTCGAGAGGCCGGGAATCCGACATGGCGGCGAGTCTTTGGGGATCGTTTTTCAGCGTGCGCCAAATTTCAAAACCACCCCACCCGATCGCTCCCAGTGCAACCACGGTCGCGAGGGTTCGCACCGCGCCCATAGTCAATCGACGACGTCCGACGGTCGACATTCGGCGCGGCGCAATCTCCTGGGGAATATCGCGCCAGCTCCGAGTTTTGGGTAAATCATCAGGCGGTGCACTCATGCGACACCTCCGTTTCCGAGTCGGGTGGATAACCGCGAAATTGCGGGTGAAACAAGTTCACCCACCAGAGTTGTAAAATCCATTCCCGCGCAACGTGCTCCCATTGGTAAAAGACTAGTTTCTTTCATGCCGGGAAGTGTGTTGATTTCGAGCAAAAAGCGTTCGTTTTTCTCCGTAATCATAAAATCAATACGCGCATAGTCGCGACAGCCGGTCGCCACGTAGGCAATTTCGGCTTCATTTTGTAGTTTGGCGGCCAATTCAGGCTCAATCGGAGCCGGCGCTAAATACGCGGTGAGCCCCTTGGTGTATTTTGCCTCGTAATCAAAAACTCCCGACTTAGGCGCAATTTCCACCACCGGAAGCGCCCGGCCATGCAGGATCCCTACCGTCACTTCGCGCCCCGTGATGCGTTGCTCCGCCAGCCAAGTTCCGGCGGAGATTCCCGCGAGAGCCGCTTCGACTTCACCTCGGTTCGCGCAGATCGATAATCCCACGCTGCTACCGCCGCAGTTCGGCTTGATCACGATCAACTCGCCCAACTTTCCGATCAAATTTGCAGCAGTGGGTTTCTCACCGCCCTCGAACACGATTCCCATCGGAACTTTGATCCCATGAGATTTCGCCAAAAACTCTTTGGTTGTCTGTTTGTCGAATGTCAGCTCACTGCTCGCAACATCGCACCCGGCGTATTCGACCCCGGCTTGGTCCAGCAGCTTTTGCATGCCCCCGTCCTCTCCAAACGTGCCATGTAAGGTCGAAAACACCACGTCGCGGCTCGGATCGAGCCCCTCCGACAAACCCGGTTTATCCACATCGATCAAACGCGTGGGCCAGAGACGTGACAGGGCAACGGCACTGGCTCTGCCTGATCCGAGGGAAACCTCTCGCTCCGCGGATGTGCCTCCAGCCAAAACCACGATTCGAAATTGCGATTGATCACTCATAACAGCTCCTCCCACTGCGCTCCGTAAAGGAGGACTTCCGGCTCCAGCTCGATGCCGGTCTGCTCCTTCACCCGACTGCGCACGCGTCGAACCAAAGCAACGACCTCTGCGCTCTGAGCCTTCCCACGATTCACGATGAAATTGCCGTGCACAGGTGATACTTCGGCATCGCCGACGCGTTCGCCTTTAAGCCCACAGGCTTCGATCAGCCGACCCGCTGAATCGCCCTCGGGGTTTTTGAAAATACATCCCGCACTCGGTTCCCGGGGCTGCGATTCTTGGCGCTTGCTCCGGTATACATCGATCTGTCGACCGACCCGCTCCGACTCGCTGACGGCCTGTGGTTTCAGCACCGCACTCACCGCAATCGTGTTCTTAATTTCCGTGCAGTGCCGGTAGCCGTAATGCAGTTCAGAATTGGCGTAGGTCCGCTGCTCTCCCGCATAGGTCAACAACACGACTTCATCGACCACATCAAACATCCAACCGCCCATGGCGCCGGCATTCATCCGCAAAGCACCACCGACATTGCCGGGAATGCCTTCTAAAAATTCAAAGCCACTCAATCCCGCCTTCGCGGCCAATCCGCAAAGATTTTTCAACCGCAGACCCGCGCCTACCCGCACGCGGCCATCGGGCAATACCTCAAACGTTTCCCAGTCCGTCCGGCGTAATGCAATAACAACACCCCCGACTCCTCCATCGGGCACCAACAAATTTGACCCGCGGCCCAAAATGACTGGCGTGAGGTTGCGCTGCGAAGTTTCCATCAAAACGCGTTGTAAGTCCGCCACGTTCACCGGCTCCACATAAACCCGGGCGGCACCCCCGATACGCATGGTGGTTTTGGCCGCGAGGGGCTCCTCGCGGGCCACCTTCGATTCCACAGAGAGTGAAGTCCGCAGCTCATCGGCTACCGCATCCCACTCGCTCGCTCGCTCCAGATCCGATTCAACTGCGCTGACCCACTCACGCGCTGTTTTCTCAATATCACCTGCTCCTACAAAAACAACGAGATCGCCCGACCGCCACGACTGTTGCAGCAGAGTCATCACCTGCCCCGTTTCCTGGGACACGTAATTAATCGATTTGGTTGAATCTCGCTCCTCGATCGTAGCAACCAGATCTGGGGTCGTTCCCCCTTCGATCAATGGTTCACCCGCGCCATAAACATCCAGCAGGTGAAGGCTGTCAGCCAATAACAACGCGTCCGCCAGTCCCGCTCTGAACTGTTTCGTCCGGCTGAAACGATGCGGTTGAAAGACGACTACTAACCGTCCCGCACTCGGGACCTCTTTGCGCAACGATTCCAAAAGGCACTGAATCTCCGTCGGGTGGTGGGCGTAGTCCTCGATAACGGTCAAATCTGAGTTCTGGAAGAGGGTCGCCTGCCGACGATGCACGCCGGTGAATTCGCCTAATCCACCCTCCAAATTCTCAACCCCCATTATTTGAGCCGCGGCTAGCGCCGCCGTCGCATTGATGACATTAAAACCACTTCGAACGGGGAACGAAGACTTGGTCGATGTAAACGCTCCACTCAGTTGAAGCATCCCGTCCTCGCTGAGCTTCCCCACAAAATCTCCCTTGCGTCCAAAGGTCACCCGGTTGGCCCCCACAGCTGCCGCCGCCAATACGCGCTCGCTCGCACTGCAACCGTCCCAAGCCAGCACGGTCTCTTTCGTGCGCAAAACCAATTGCTCAAAGACTGTTTCGATGGCCTGATTATCCGTATAACGATCCGCGTGATCCCAATCGAGATTCACCAAAACCGTGATGGCCGGACTGAAAAGATCAATCGTGCCATCGCTCTCATCAATCTCGATGACGAGCCAGTCACTTCCGGTTGCCGCCGCCGGGGAAATCTCAGGATCCGAAAACAGACCTCCCAACACATAACTCACCGGAACCTTGCGGGTCCTCAGGATCGAAATCAGCATCGCCGTGACCGTGGTTTTGCCATGCGAACCCGCGATGCCCACGACATGAAGATCACCTGCGATCTCGGCCAACAGTTCACCGCGGCGGACTTGTTTTATGTTCGATTTTTCCGCCGCCTCGCGCGTTGCATTCGTCGGCGGAACCGCCGATGAGTAAACGATCATGTCAGCCTCATTCGGACAATTTCCGTTCGCACAAATCTCCACCCCAACCCGCCGAAGTTGTTCCGCCATACGATCGCCCAATGACACCTCTTCTCCAGTGACCCGCCAACCGCGAACCGCGAGGTAGA
>JABIRI010000253.1 GCA_018667915.1 Opitutaceae bacterium
ATGGCTCAGTTCTCGTAACCCCGACCAAGTGGTTGCGCGCTGCCTACTTCGAGGCTCTGCGTAAATACGTGGTGGTGCCCGGGCTGGGATTTGTGACTTCGCGGGAGATCGAGATCGGTGGTTACCGAATCAAGGCCGGAGAGGAACTCCTGCTCACGCCTGTCCCGGATCATTTCGATCCAGAAGTTTACAGCGACCCTCTGCGGTTCGACGCGGGGCGATGCACTGCGCCGCGAAACGAGCACCGTTGTCCGATGGCGCATGCGCCCTTTGGCCGGCGACCTCGGACCTGTGCTGCGACGGGGCTGGTCGAGCTGTTTATCTTCACGGTCGTCGCGTCGGTGCTGCGGGGGGCAATACTAAGACTCCCCAGTCCGACCTACCGGCCTAAGTTGAGTGTGCAGCCGTTACTCCAGGATGCAGGCGGGTTTCCCGCTGTAGTGGAGGAAATTCGCGCCGATATTTCGGGGGATCCCGACGCCTTGCTTAAGCGAGGTGTGGTGGCGCCCGATCCAGGTATGGATGCATTGGTTCTGCCGGAGACAGAAACGGTCACGCTTGCAGCTGGTGAGTGCGTCTACGCAGAGGGCGATACGGCTGATGCCTTCTTTGTGGTGCTCACCGGAGTGGTGGGCTTGGCCGCAGGGTCTTCGAATTCCGACGGAGATGCTCTGCCGCTTGGGTCCGGATCGTCGTTTGGAGAGGTCGAGATATTGGCGGGAAATTCTCGCCGGACGAGCGCCCTTGCCCGTGATGACACCACCTTGCTCAAGGTCTCGCGTGATGCCATGATCGAGACGTTGGTCGAGTCTGATATGCTGGCCAGCGAACTCGGCGAGGCGCTCTACATGCGGCATTTGCAGGCTACGTTGACTCGGGCGTTTCCCGCCCTCGATCCGGAGGCGGCGCAGGCTCTCGCTCCTGAATTTGAGACATGCCATTATCCCTCGGGGGCGGTTGTGATGAATCAGGGAGAAGTGGGCGAGCACTTGTTCATTGTTGTCACCGGCCGAGCCGAAGTTTGGTTCGACGATCCCGGAGGAGGAACTTCCCAATTGGCGACTCTCAATCAGGGCCAGATATTTGGGGAAATCGGGTTGCGGTCTAATCGGAGGCGAAAAGCGACCGTAAAGGCGCACGCGGAGGAGGCGTTGAACTTGCTCTCCCTGTCGCGAGACCGGTTCCAACGCCTGGTCCAAGAACACCCCACGATCGGCGAAGGTTTTGCTGAAGTGATTGAGCAACGGCTGCTAGAAATTCTGGATACGCTTGGTCTATGAAGCGGGAGAATCCCTCGGTGCTTTTCTTTGCCCGAACGACTTAGATACGGTTCAAATGCAGCTATGAGGAAACGATTCTATTCTATTCTCGCTGTCGTGGCGTCCGTCCTGTCCGCCGACGCCGAGAGCGCGGTATTTCCTCCGGCCGTCGAAGTTGTCAGTCGCGATGCGATTTACTCGATCGATGACCAGGTGACCTCGCCCAACAATCAGGTGCACTTCCCGTTCATGTTCGAGTCGGCGGATGGCAATTGGTATATGACGCTGCGCGAAGGTCCGCATGTGTGGGGCCCCAATAACACCGGCTTGCCGCTGGAAAATGCGGCCCGTTCGTTGTTCGCCTCGGACCGGGTGCAGACGGTGTATTCGCCGGATCAGGGTGAGTCGTGGCGACCGTGGGCGGGCCTGAAGGCTGGGGATACTTGGTTGCGCTTTTTCCGGACGCGTTTGCCGGACGGGTCGATGGTCAGTCCGGGTTATCGATTTCGCGAATGGGAACCAGATCCGGAAGGTGGAATCGTGGTGAACCTCACGCTCCGTCTTTCGCACGATGAAGGTGCGACTTGGAATAAACAGTCTCGGGAGATCAGAGGGATGCCGTTTGCCCAACCGGTAAAAACTATCACGGCCGTTACGTGGGGACATGTGCTGCCGGTGGATTCGGATCGGCTGCTGCTGGCTGTCTATGGCAGACCTCCCGAGTCGATCGATGCGCGTTGGGGTTATGGGATGGGCGTGCTGGCCTCCGACGACGGTGGAGACAATTGGCGGTTCGAATCTTGGATTAGCCGCGGAGACGATCTGGGCAGTGAGGGGCCGAGCGAAACGGATTTGGTGAATTTCGGAGAGGGCCGGTTGCTGGCGATCTTCCGCACCGGAACGCGCGGCAGTGACGGCGCCGTCGATCGGCAAGTGCCATCGGCTCTGCATCTCTCGCGTTCGGCGGACGGCGGCAAAACGTGGACACCGCCTGAAGCGACTCAATTTGTAGGCGGGGTGTCACCCCAGTTGCTCCGATTGCAGAGTGGTCTCTTGGTGTTGAGCTATGGCGCTCGCACCGAAGCCGGAGACACGGTGCGGGTTCACACCAGTGCGGATGAAGGCCAAACCTGGAGCACGCCGCTAGAGCTCTACCGAGGTCCCGGAACCGGCTACACCGACATGACCGAATTGACCGACGGTCGCTTCCAAATTGTCTACGACGAATCGAGATTCTACCGCACGGATCCAGAATCAGACCGCAATGAGATCATCCGTGTGATTCTACAAGAGTGCCGCTGAAGTTCAGGTCGGCTTTGGATTGCGCTTTGGGGCGAATCTCTTGCGCTGGCGACATGGCTGAAACCCTCGGTGCTTCTCTTTGCTCGGATTACTTGAATTCGGTGTATCAACTCATGCAAGGTATTCACGCGACGGAAGGGCCTGCGCTCGACCGCGCGGCGGAACGGGTGGCCGATCAAATCGCGGCCGACCGACTGGTGCACATCTACGGTCCGGGTGGGCATTCCAATCTATCCGCTCAGGAGATCTTCTTCCGGGCGGGCGGTCTCATGCATGTGTCCGCCATCCTCGATGAGGGCACCCTCCTCTCCAACGGCGCCCTGCGTTCCATGGCCATCGAACGCACCCCCGGTTACGGCAAAATCGTGATCGCCGACAGTGGGGTAGGTGAGGGTGACCTGCTTATCCTGGTCAACGCCTACGGTATCAACGCGGCGCTCATCGATGCCGCCCTCGAGGCCAAACGACGTGGGGCTTTCCTCATCGGCGTGAGCTCGCGCGGCCATGCGGACGGGACCGCCCCGGATCATCCTGCCCGGCACCCGACTAAGCAGAATCTACACGACGTGGTGGACATCGCCGTCGATTGCAAAGTGCCCATTGGCGACGCGGTCGTGACGGTGCGCGGAATGGAAGAGTCGATCGGGGCCATCTCCACCTACGCCAATTCTTTTGCGCTCAACAGTATCGTGCTGCGCACGATCGCGCTACTGGTAGAGCGCGGCATCACGCCGCCGGTGTGGCGCAGTGGCAACGCCCCTGGCGGTGACGAAGCGAACAGTCGCTTCATCGACAAATTCCGCGACCGCGTGAAGACGCTGTAGGCGATCGGAGTGGTGTAAGGAGGCCGATACATAATTGATGTTCGGGTCCCGGTAAGGGGTCACGTCGTAAAACGTAACCTCGTCCCGATGAGACTCCGTTTGCGTTTTCACGACATGACCCCGTGGGCTGCGGTGAGTCGGCCCCGCTACGGTTGATCCTTTTGGGAGGAGGGAGTAGAGGAATTCAGCGTCACGGGATGCATCCAAGTGAGACACAGAAGGCTTAAAAATTCACAAAATCAGAAGAGCCGTTTCATGCGCCTTCTGCGCCTTTTGTGGCCCAATCTTCCTAAGAAATATTGGCTTTGTTAACGCTGTTCCCTGCTACGAAAAATTCGCGTGCTGACGGAGCCGAGACTCACGGGGATCAAAGTCCGGACACGGGAATAACCTTGGCCACTGCGGGATCGGCGCTGACGCGTGGCGTCAGGCCGCTGGTGGTTTTCAAGTCGCGGATTTCCACGCGTTCGGTGGGGCGGTAGGGAAAGGGAAGTGTCGTGTCGAGTGCCCCGCTGGGATCGTCGAAGAGGACGATGTTGGACGTGCCTTCGCGAGCTGGGCCGTCGTCGATGATCAGCCCTTCGATGCGAATCGTGGCGGGCATGGAGCTGTCGTAGCCGAAGTCGTGCGTGCCGTCGTTTTGGACCCCAAACATTGCTACGGGAGAGCTGTCAGGGCGCGGAGGAACCCAACGGCTGTTGCGCACCAGCACGTCGCCGTCCCACGTCGCTCCGTAGTCGTTGCGGAATTTGATCAGGCGTTGGCTGTGCACGGTGGAGTCCTCGACGATCAAACGCCCGCGACCGATCGCGTTGATGCCCATGTGGCCGAGCGTGGACCGCCGAATGATGTAGAACCCGGACACGCCCATGTGCACATCCATGCGTGAGAGCACGCAGTCCTCCACGAGGAGGTTTTTCATGAAGTTTGTGCCTGCGATCCCCCAAAGCTCGGTGTTGTGGATGTCGCCCATACGGCAGCCCTGCATGGTGAAGTTTACGACTAGCCCGGCACTGTAGCCGTAGGTGCCCATCGAGACCGGTAGGCCTGCTCGGCCGATGGTTTTGTAGACCTTATGTGGGCTGATGCGGCAGTTGCGGAGCGTGATGTTGGCGACCTGCTGAGCGGAAAGAAAACCACGGTAGGGATGCCCTACATCGGTTTGGCCGACCACCTCGTAGGAGAGACCGTCGACGACAGTGTTAGACCGGCTGATGAGAAGGTTGCGCGACCAGTATTTATAGCCCACGGCGTGCACCATCCGGTTGGCGATGTTGATGAAAAACCCGCCACGCAGCACGAGCGGTTCTGGGTCGATCGGCTGAGCCTCAATTCGTGTGATGGTCTCGTAGTTCCACTCGATCGCCCCCTCGATGGTGCCATCGCGGCGAAGGATGAAGACCTCCTTCTGAGCGGTGCCGGAATTGACGTTCAAGCCGCGGCGAATGAAGCGACGTTGGTTGTCGTCCTCGACTAGCACTAACAGGTCGGTGGCGGGACGGGTATCGAGGCGTTTTTGGCCGACGGTGAGGCGTTCGATGGTCAGCGGAACGGGTTCAAGTTGCGACTGCACCTCGAACAACGACCGATTGTTGTCCTCCACGCCTTGGCTATCATCGATGATGAACCGGGACGTGTTCCAATCCGTGGACGTTTGGATCACGGCGGTGAGTGCCTGACGCCCGAGATGATAGGTCGCCGCGGGGGAGGATCGCACCGGTCGCCTTTGTTCATTGGCAAAAGCATGTGCCGCGACGATGGCAGGCAGGTCGTCGGTCAGCCCATCGCCGACTGCGCCAAATTGTTCGTAGGTCACGGGCGATTCCGCGCCGCTGGGGCTTGCGGAGCTGAAGCAAGGGAGCAAGATCCATCCCAGGATGAGTGCAGGGCGAAGCATGATTTGGGAAAGCGGGGAGGACATATCAGATCCGGGAAAGCGGGTCGCGAAGAACGACGTATCCGCAGAAAAAGGAGCGAATGCAAAAGATTAAGAATCTGGGGGAAGCCAAGTTTTGCCTACTCGGCTCGGTATTTCGGTGAATCGAGTGAGGGTGTATCCTCGTTTGATTTGTGGGCTCGAAACAGCTAAGGTTGATGATATGTCAGGATTTCGCATGCGCACCTCTTTTCAAGGCCGTCAGATTAAGAATCCGCTGGTGCGGGCTTTGTTTGCATTGATCGGACTGGTGTTGGTATTGGGACTGGTTGCCGGTTTAGTTTTGATCGCGTTACCCCTCGCCATCGGAGCGGTGGTAATTGGAGGACTAGCCGCGGCGCTCCTACCGAGACTCCGCCGTCAGCGAAACCCTACACCGTCGCCCTCGAACCTCCCGCGGCGAAAGCCCGGAAAGATGAAAAGCGTCGAACCCGAATCCCCGCCCCGAACTCTAGGCTAGTCACTCAGTCGAACCAGGCAAAGCAGAATACAAACCCGAAGAAACGCAGGGCATTCCATTTAAAACATTTAAAAGGGACAGGTTAAAAATAGTTGCATTGAAGTCGGCCTAGGATTTGGGTTTGGGGATGCGACAGGCTCGGATTAAGGTGGATGCGAATGAAGGGCAGGCGGTGTATCATTGTATGACCCGCACGGTGAACGGGGAGAGGTTGTTCGACGATGTTGCCAAGGAAATCTTGCGGAAGCAGTTGTGGCAGATTGCCGATTACTGCGGTCTCGAAATCATCACTTACGCCATCATGGCGAATCACTTCCATGTGCTGGTGCGTGTCCCCCAAAAACCACCTCTTACCGACGCCGAACTGATCCGACGTTACCGGGTGCTGTATCCCAAACCGACCAAATACCAAACCGCTCGATTCGAGGTCATTCAAACCCTGCTCAAGTCCAACCATCCGGAGGCCATAGCCTGGCGCGACCGTCAGCTGGCGATGATGGGAGACCTTTCGCCGTTCATGAAACTCGTGAAGCAACGGTTCTCGGTCTGGTATAACCGAACCCACCAACGCTACGGCACATTGTGGGCCGAGCGGTTCAAGAGCGTGCTCGTCGAAGCTAAAGCCGGTGTGATGCGCACCATGGCCGCCTACATCGATCTCAATGCCGTCCGCGCGGGTCTGGTCGATGATCCAAAGGACTACCGCTTCTGTGGTTACGCTGAGGCCGTCGCCGGACGTAAATTCGCCCAAGAGGGGATTGTCCAACTCGTGGAGGGTGGCCGTGCCCATCACTGGAAATGGACGCAGAGCGCCTACCGTGAAACGCTGTTCGGCAAGGGCTCCGCACCGAGGGAGCACAAGGCCAACATAGACGCGGCCGAGTTGGAGAAGGTCATCAAATCAAACGGGCAGCTTCCACTTCATCAGGTGCTCCGTTGCCGGGTGCGCTACTTCACTGATGGCGCTGTTCTCGGCGGCCACTCTTTCGTGCAGGAGCACCTGGGCACTTACCAAAAACTCACGGGCACCCGCAGTCGCACCGCGCCCCGTCCGATTCCTCGTGTCGCCGACTGGGGGGATCTTACTACGTTGCGCGGACTAAGACGAAAAGCGTTCGGGACATAGTCCAAAATCGATTGAAAGATCGGCGCAGGGTTTCGCGTTACAGGTCCCATGACGTTTCCCAGTAGGTTGCGAGCAAGCATCATGGCGCTCGCGTGGATGTTCTTGTTTACCAGCCCGCTCCTCTTGGCGAAATCGGAACTAATCCCTGAGATTGAGCAGCTTCAGGCCGAAATCGCACATCACGACGACCTCTATTTTCGTGAGGCCGCCCCGGAAATCACCGACTTCGAATATGATCTGCTCAAGCTTGAGTTGCGTAGACTTGAGCAAGAATCAGGTGTTACATTCCCTCCGACTGGAATCGGAGATGATCGGTCAACTCCCACGAATCAGATTCGGCATGGACTTCCCATGCTGAGTCTCGACAAGGCCTATTCCGACGCCGAAGTCGCAGAATTCTATGAACGCGTTTCGCAGGCCTCCCTCGGTGATCACATTGATTTCATCATTGAACCTAAACTCGATGGCATCGCCGTGAGCGTGGTCCTTGAACGCGGTGAATACAAAAGCGCGGCGACACGCGGAAACGGAGCCGTGGGCGAAGACATCACCGCACAGGTTGAAGTCATCCGAAGCCTCGATTACGAGTGGGAGTTTGATCCGTCTTTTCCTCGCATCGAACGTATCGAATTGCGGGGTGAAATCTATTTGGCAGATGCACAATTCGATTCGCTGAATCGCGATCGTCGTGCCGCTAACGAACCCGAGTTTCGGCATCCCCGCAGTGTTGCCGCAGGATCGGTGAAGCTCACGAATCTCAACGAGATTGCTGCGCGCGGTCTTTCGATTGTTTTCCATGGCTGGGGAGATGTGATGCCCGTGGAAGCTGCTCCCAGCTCGATGGCCGAATTCCACCGTTGGCTCGACGCGCGCGGTCTCCCATCAGCGCAAACTGTCCGGTTCGTCACGTCTGATAAGGCCGCCGAATTGAACCGCGCGGTGGAGCAAGTCCGGGCATCACTTTCGGGCGTGCCGACCGATGGCGTCGTCATCAAAATAGATTTGGTCGACCTTCAGAAAACGATGGGCAACGGTCCGATCGCTCCGCGTTGGGCCGTAGCCCGAAAATTTGCCCCGCCTCGAGCCCGCACAGTCCTACGCGATATCGTTTGGCAGGTCGGCCGCACCGGTGCGCTTACTCCGGTCGCGGAGTTCGATCCGGTCACCCTGGGTGGAGCTACCATCCGCCGGGCATCTCTCAGTAGTGCCAGTGAAATTATTCGTCGCGATCTACGGTTGGCGGACCCGATTTGGATCGAAAAGGCCGGAGAGATTATTCCACAGCTTGCGGGAATCGAATACGCGCAGCGATCCGCCGATTCTCAGGTTTACGCGCTGCCTCAGCAGTGTCGTTCCTGTGGAACTCGCATCACGCAGATCGAAGGGACGGCCGAGTTACGACTCGTTTGCGAGAACTACAATTGTGATGAGCAGGTCGTTCAGCGCTTGTTGCACTTTGTTTCGAAGGCCGCGCTCGACATCAAAGGGGTCGGTCCGACTTTGGCCCAACGCATGGTCGAGTCCGGATTGGTCCGCTGCCCGAGTGATCTTTATTCGCTCTCACTCGATCAACTGGTCACACTACCACGGGTGGGCCAGAAAACGGCTCACCGATTGCTGATCGAAATTGACGAAAGTAGAAACGCATCGCGGGAACGCCGCATACTTGCGTTGGGACTTCCCGGAGTCGGACCGCGAGGTGCTCGTCAACTTTCCGCGGAGATTGGAAGCTTAGATAAACTTGTAGATCCAGTCGGTCGTCGTTTGGCACTCTCCGTTTTAGGTGAGTCTGTGTCAGCTCAAGTGTTGTCTCATCTTCGCCGCCCCGAGGTGGATCAAATGCTACGGCGAACTTTGGCGACGATGGGCGATCAAAGATAGTGTTCCGCGGTGGGATTACGCTGGATCGAGCAACCGCCCGATGGCGCCACGCAATAGACCGTCGATCGAAGGTTTATTGAAGGCGACAATCGTTTCGTATCCGCCGCGAGGTAGCTCATCGGCAGTGGGGATATACCAAGGACCACCGTCACCGTAGCCGATCGTGATTACGGGCTGTTCGTCACGCAGTGACTGAGCGTGCAATTGGAATTCCAGAAAGGGCTCCCCGGGCAGATGAATTTGGGCGATGCCGTTGAGATGCAGCGCGCTGAGCTCCAACGGTTCCTGCCGCAGCGTGCGCGCCTCCCAGCTTCGCCAATAGGCATGAAGGATCTTGCCGATACGTGGCGCTTCGGCCCCTCCAACGGTCGCGCCCAATTCTTCGACGGAGGACGGAACACGAGACTCCGGAAATACAGCGTGAGTTCGCCAAGCCACCGTTTGCAGCGGCTCGGGTTGAAGTTCGGCCTCCGAAGCGACGATCGCGCGGTGGATACGTTGGGTCAGGGCGGTTCGCGCCGCGGTTGAACCGTTGTTGTATTTTCCGGCGGCGATGTTGCCGGCACAGCCGGTAAAGTAGAGTTGGGTGCAGTTGGGCTCTTCCGCCTGTCGTTGTTTTCTAGCGAGTCCGCAGAAGTCACTCGTGACGCGACCATCACGATAATAACTCATGGGATGGGTGGCGTAGGTGTGGCAGGAAACCACTTTTTGTGTCCCGGAATAGTAGGCGACTGTCTGCAACTTCGGATCAATGAGACCTTCGGCGAGCGCAGTGAGTTCAGGATCCGCACAGGCGCTGCCACGCATGGCGCGCACGTTACCCTGTTCGTCCCGATCCACGCGACGATTTGAGGCCACATGTTCAACGGCCGCGCTGCCATGTGCGATATGGGTAACGGCAATCGGGTTCCCCAGTGCAACCTGGATCGCGCGGGTAGCGCGGGTGAGGCAGTCTCCGAAAAAAATGGGGTCGAAGACGGGGTCGACGTCCGCGTCCTGTTCCAGTCGCTGCTGCGTTTCCTCACAGATGAAAGGCGCGTTGTGTTGGTGCACACAGTGCAAGGCGACCCGATCAGGGGTGGTATTGGCAGCTTGCGCCAACACTTCCCGGAAGCGGCGATACGACGCATTCATCAGTCCCGCCCAGTCCAGCGAACACACGACAATGGGGGCCTCATGGGTGAGGAGGACATACCCGATCGCTTCGAGTTCGTCGTCGATCGCCAGCGCTGGTGGCACCAGTCCACCCAACAACGCGTGCCCGAGGGGAGGGGTGACATCAAAACGGAATGGGGCGATTGCGGGCGAAGGGGAAGCGTTCAACCTAGTTAGATTCGGAGCGGACGCCCGCAGCACGCAAGGGTGAGTGGCGGAATTTTGAGGCCAAGCGCGTGAAATTTCATTTCGAGGCGTTCGATATTTTCGGGGAATTTAGCAACGTTCGCTTGTTAAATTGAGTCTGCTGTTCAGTTTCATCATCCGTGACTCGAGGGTATCTCCTATCGTAGTCAGATTTTAAATACACAGTTTCTACCCCTACCATGCAGACGCTCGATTACGCGGTTCTTGGCGTATATTTTCTCTTAGTCACGGCCATTGGGTTGTATTGTTTTCGCAAAGTGAAGGGGTCGGGTGACTTCTTCGTGGCGGGAGGTAAAATCCCGTGGTGGCTCGGCGGGGTCTCGCATCACGTTTCGGGCTATAGCGGCGTGGTGTTTGTCGGGTTGGCGGCTATCGCTTACGAAGACGGATTTACGGTTTATGTGTGGTGGGCGTGTTCGGTTGCCATTGCGTGTCTGTTGGGGGCGATTTGGATTGGGCCGCGGTGGTCGCGGTTACGCACGACGTTAGGAATTGAGTCGCCGACCGAATATCTGGCGATGCGTTACAACATCGTCACTCAGCAGATCATGGCATGGTGCGGCGTATTGCTGAAGTTGTTCGACGTGGGAGCGAAGTGGGCTTCGATTGGCATCCTGCTTTATGGTTTCACGGGACTTCCCATCACGCTGGGCGTGCTCATCTCCGGCGCGATTTCTTTGGCCTATATCACGATCGGCGGTTTGTGGGCCGATCTCTATAACGATTTTCTCCAATTTTTTGTGCAAGTAGCCGCGGGCACCGTGCTCTTTGTGGCGGTGGTCAGTCATCTTGGCGGTATCGGAAGTGTGACCGAGATTTGGGCGCAATTGCCGG
>JABIRI010000352.1 GCA_018667915.1 Opitutaceae bacterium
CCAATACGAGGATCATGCCCCATTCCCCCCACCACGCCGTGCGAAACTCGGCGGTAAACCCGGCCGTAAACTTTAACGGACCTTCCAGCAGACCGAACATCACCCACAGGCTCATACCTGCGGCGTGATTCAGGAGCAGGGCGATGGGTGTAGCGCCCAGTAGACCTGCCACGATACTTCCGAAGCCGCCGGTGATCACCGATCCCGCGATGGGAACCAGGAGGAGATTCGCCATAAATGCGAAGGGACTAAACCAACCAAAAATCCCCACTCCCGCGATGATTCCAATCAATGATGCCGACCAAGTGAGGGCGACTACGCCGATAATAGTCTCGAGACGATCTTGAATGCCTCGTTGGAAGCGGTGCAGCGATGCTCGGGGCACGTTCTGCCACGGGCGGAATCGCGTCTTACAGAAATCGGCCAATGGCACGCCGTAGAGCAGTAGCATAAACACGATCGAGTAGCTCATTTGGAACCCCGCGGAGAAGAGCTGCGTCGGGTCGATCAATAAAACGATCAAGGCCGAAGCCGATATGGCGGCGACGGAGTTAGGAGGGGCGTGCAGGAGCCGGGCCCCATGGAAACACGTAATCATGATCCACGCTCGGATCGCCGATGGAGCCAGTCCGATCAAATCAACATAACCGATCAAGATGATGCTCCCGATTAAAAAGGCGGCGAGCCGAGGAACTCTAAACAGCTGCAAGGCACCGTTGATGGTCAAAGCGATGATCCCAATGTGGAGCCCACTGATCGCAAAAAGGTGCATTGTGCCACTGCGCAAAAATAGGACACGGGCGTCATCGGGCAGGGTATGTTTTTCTCCCAGTAACATGGCCCGCAGTGCCCCGACGATTGCAGGTCGATGCTCGAGGTCAGCGGATAGGATCGCGCTGGCGCGGAGTTTTAGCTGATGGCGAAACTGGGCGTAGCTCGAAGGTGCTGCGATCGTGCTCAGCCAGCGAGCCTGTCTCAGGCGGAAGTTGTGTCCGCTATCGACAAGATAAGCGATAAACGAGTCTTCCTCGACGATCCTAGGGAGCGGTTGCAGTTGACCGATGACGCGAAGGGTGGCGCCGCGCTGGAGCACTTCGGGATCGGAGGAGGGCCGCCGCATCCGCACTTGAATGGCCTGTCCCAGGAGATCGCCGACGGGGGGCCTTGCGGCCGTGATGTGGCCGAGGAAGGTCTGAAACCGATCGGTCTCGTCATTGCCGAAAATTCGAGTGACCTCGATATTGATTTCTACCTCCCTCTCGGGGAGCAGGTCCCAGTCCGGAAGGTGCTGGCGTTGGACGGTGTAGTGGAGGGTGCCGGCCCCGAAGAGCCCCAACATCATGCTGATCGACCAAGTCCGAGAGGAAGAGGAACTCAAGAAAACGCTTCCAACTAGGGCGACTACGGTGATTCCGAGCCAAATACTCCAGGGAATGATCTCTCCGGCTGCATGCTTCACCGCGATGCCTGCGGCGAAGGGCAGGATGAGCCAGAGCAGGGGAGAGCGGACATTGCGATGGGGGAGAGTGGTCACCCCGCGTGTAACGCGAAAATGAAACCGAATCTTTCACTTAGCCCCCGATTTGTTTCATGGTGGAGACCTCAAATATGTCAGCGACGGATCAATCAGATTTCTTTGGCGGCGAAACAGTCGGCCGCGCGTCTTCTTCAGGCGAGGTTGCGCCGGGGGCACATCAGCCCTTGGCCGCCCGCATGCGTCCGCAATCTTTGGCGGAAATCGTCGGACAAGAACAGCTGACCGCACCCGGAAGCCTGTTGCCTCAGCTCATCTCGACGGACCGATTTGGCAGTCTGCTGTTTTACGGTCCGCCCGGTTGCGGAAAGACGAGCTTCGCCGAAGTCATTGCGCGGGAAACGGGAAGTCGCTTCGTGCGCGTCAATGCGGTCATGTCCAACGTCGCCGAGTTGCGGGAGATCCTCGGTGTCGCACGCAAGATGCCCGAATCCCGGACCTTGCTGTTCATCGACGAGCTGCACCGATTCAATAAATCGCAGCAAGATCTACTCTTACCTGACGTCGAAGAAGGCTCAGTGCGCTTAATCGGTGCGACGACCCACAACCCCGGATTTTACGTCAATCCGCCTCTCCTCTCCCGCAGCCACCTTTTCCGATTGGAGCCATTGTCAACCGAAGCGGTCGCAACGGTGCTGCGACGGGCCTTGGACGACGATGAGCGCGGCCTCGGTGAACGAAAGATTGCCGCCACCGACGAGGTGTTGGCGGACTTCGCGGTGCTGTGCGACGGAGATCTGCGCCGTGCCTTGAATGCGCTCGAAGTCGTGGCGCTGAGCCTCGATGGCAAAACGGAGATCACGTCGGCCGAACTCGAGTCTTTTGCGCGGGAACGTCGGATCCGCTACGATGCCAATGAAGATGAGCACTACGATACGATTTCGGCGTTCATAAAAAGCTGCCGTGGCGGTGATCCAGATGCGGCGATGTATTGGTTGGCTAAAATGTTGGCCGGCGGCGAGGACCCCCGATTCATCGCCCGGCGGTTGGTTATCTTAGCGAGTGAAGATATCGGCTTGGCGGATCCGTTTGCATTGCCGCTGGCGGTTTCCGCCCACCAGGCGGCGGAATTTGTGGGACTCCCGGAAGCGGAGCTCACCCTGGCACATGCGACCCTTCACATTGCCTGTGCACCGAAGAGTAACTCGGCAACCCTCGCGCTCGCCGCGGCCAAACAGGCCCTCAAGAGCGCGCCGGTTCAGCCGGTCCCCATGCATCTGCGCGACAAGGGTGGTCAGGCGAGCAAACGTGCCGGACACGGCAAGGGTTACCAGTATTCGCACGACTTCCCCGAGGGAATTGCGCCGCAGGGATATCTGGAGACGCCACTCTCGCTCTATAAGCCATCGGCCAATGGCCTCGAATCGCGTATCGCTGATCGCCTCGCTCGCTGGCAGGCACTTAAAGGGGATGTTAAAAACAATGGGACGAGTGCGGACACTTGAACCGCTCGTGAATCTCGTCAGGGTTTGACTATGAAGATATTCACACGGCTTGGATTGATGTTGGCACTGGCAGTGGGATTACAGGCGCAGTCATCTGATGCAGAAGCGCTTGAATCTCAAGTCGTCGGGGTGGAGATGGCACGTGGAGATGGCACCTTTTTGGGACTGGCGGTCGAAGGTGGTGCGTTGGCGCTGCGATTTTATGATGAAGATAAACAGTTGGTCGATCCGTCCGTCGCGCGGGCCACGGCATGGTGGAATCCACGAAACAAACCTGGCCGGGAACGCGTTGTCTTGAATGTATCCGGAGATGCCCTTCGATCTCCATCTAAAGTGCGTCCGCCGTTGGTATTTTTCGTGATGCTCACGCTGCTCGATGATAACCCGAAATCGGCCGGATCGTTCCGGTTTAATTTAGCGGAGTTAGATAAATAGGATCCTGCCTCGCGTTTTCAGCGACTGAGCGATGAGTTCGCTTACGGCTGCCGCTCCATCTTGACGGAAACCGTCAACGCCTGGGTGGTGGTGCCTTTGAACACGCCTTTGGTCGGAGTGCAATCGAGGTAGTCCCGACCTGAAGCCATTTTCACATGGCGCTCACCCGCCACACAGTTGTTCGTGGGGTCCAGGGGCAACCATTCTCCACCGGGGAGGCCGACCTCAACCCACGCATGGCTTTCGGCTGCGCCGATGAGTTTCTTGGGCTTGCGGCCCGACTTTGCCGCCTCGCGCTGCGAATCGGTTTCGATGTAGCCGACGACGTAGCGCGCCGGAATTTCGGCGGAACGAAGAATTGCGATCATGACTTGGGCAAAATCCTGACACACGCCTTGGCGCGTAGTCATCACCGTCGCGATGGGGGTGTCGATGCCCGTGCTGCCGCTGACATATTTAAACTCGTCGTGAATCCACTCGTTCAGATCCAACGCGGCGCGGCCGATTTTAGCACGGGATGAAAATAGCCTTTTGGCCGCGGCATGGGTTTCGGCATCCAGGGCAATGGCCGGAGAGGGATGCAGAAATTCGTAGAGTCGCAGTTTTTCGCTGCGAAAAATTTGTCGGGCCTCCGAAACCGTGACTTTGGAGCCGGCGGCCGGGGTGGTTTTGGAGGCGGTTTCGAGTTCGGCGAAACTGTCGATAAGGAGTTCTCCGTGTCGCCGGATGATGGAAAAATTGTGCACGGTATTGCCGAAGTAATCGACGTATTCATTCACCTTGCAGACGGGTTCGATTTCGAGCCGATGGGTGTGCACGTTTTGGAACGGCGTTTCGGCGGGCCTCAGACGTGCTTCCATAAACGACTCCGAGGCTTCTCCAGCGTAGCGATAGTGGGTGCGGTGATGGATATTGAAACGCATGGCCGAGGGTCGAGTCGTCGAGCAGAAGAGGACTTGATTCGCGAGGCAATCGTGGATCGCTGATTCTCCGTGAGCAGATGAAGTGCCCACGGCCCCCGGGGACTGAGCCTGGGACCGAAATATCGAGCGAACCAGAATAATCGTCGCATCCGCTTGTTAGCCAACGCCCCACGCCCACTCATGGCCCTCAGTTGCTGAGGTTTGGGGATCGGGTAGGGCATCGCTCCTGCCTCAGCGGCTGATTTCGGGTTGCGGATTTCGCGTGCGTCGTTGTGCGTATGCGTTCGTATCGCTCTTTTTCTTCCATCATGAGTCTTGATTCACCCACTGCTCTTACTCTCGACGGCACCGGCCTGCGCGTCGGAATCGTTGCGGCTAGATTCAATCAACGCTTCGTGGATGGTCTGATTGAGAATGCCGTGGCCGTGCTTCTCGCGGCGGGTGTGGAACCGGATGCGATCACCTCGATCCGAGTTCCCGGGAGTGGCGAATTACCCAGCGGGGTGCAGATGTTGCTGGATGCGGAACCTCTCGATGTATGCATTGCGCTCGGCGTAATCATCAAAGGCGGCACGTTGCACGATCAACTGGTGGCGGAGGCAGCACAGGAGGGATTGATGAGAATCTCGCTCGATACGAAAACACCGATTATCGCAGGGGTGGTGACGGCCAACGATCTCGACCAAGCCGAACAACGCTGTCTGGGAGAAATCAATCGCGGAGCGGAGTTCGCCCAAGGCGCGATCGAGATGGCCGCTCTCAAAACCCAACTTTCTTCATGAGCAAAGCAATTTTCGCCCAACGCCGCGACAGCCGGGTCGCCGCCGTTCAATTCCTCTACGCGTGGAGCCTCAATCCGCCGCAGAATCTGGCGGAGGATATCCGTGTCTTCTTCGAGGACCTCACCACCACGGAAAAACCGCGTGAGCACTACCACTACGCGGAAGAACTGATTGCGGGAGCAATCGCGCAACAGGCGGAGATTGATGCGCGCATCCGCCAACTGGCCCACAACTGGGAGTTTGATCGGATTGCCCGAATCGATTTGGCGATTCTGCGCATGGCTATTTTCGAGATGCTGTTCCGGAAAGACATCCCGCCCATCGTTTCCATCAACGAAGCTATCGACTTGTCCAAACAGTTTTCGACGGCGGATTCGAAACGCTTCGTCAACGGCATCCTGGATCGTCTGAAGGATTCCCTCGGCCGCGACGCCCGTAAAGCGGAGTAGATTTTAAGTAGCGCGCATCGAGTAGCGAGTAGATCGCGAATTCATCATGTTAGGTATTTTTAAGAAATTTAAAAGCGGGTTTTCGAAAACGGTTTCGGCGATTGGGCAGACCACGCGCGGTTTGTTTGGTGGGCGCAAGATCGATGCATCGTCACTCGATGAGTTGGAGGAGGCGCTTTATACGGCTGACTTTGGCGTCGAGACGACCGAAGAGATTTTAGAGGAAATTAAACGAGCCTACCGGAAGGATTCGAAACTCAAGGGCCAGGATGCGGCTGCCATCGGAGCGGCGGTGTTGGAGCGCGCGTTGGAGGGAAGCGAAGGTAAGCTCCAGCCGGCTGAGTCGTTACCGACGGTGGTGGCGTTGATTGGGGTCAACGGCTCGGGTAAAACCACGACGGCAGCGAAGTTAGGCTATCTTTTAAAAAACGACGGCCAGTCCGTCATGTTGGCGGCGTGCGATACGTTTCGGGCTGCGGCGGTCGAGCAACTCCAGTCTTGGGCCTCGCGGCTGGATCTTCCCATCGTGGCGAGTCACACCGGCGCAGATGCGGCGGCGGTGGCCTTCGATTCCTGGCAAGCTGCTAAATCTCGTGGCTGTGATACCTTGTTGGTCGATACCGCGGGCCGGTTACACACCAAGTCCAACCTCATGGATGAGTTGGCTAAAATCCGCCGCGTATTGCAGAAACACGATCCAGCCGCACCCCACCATGCGTGGTTGGTGGTCGATGGATCGCTCGGATCTAACTCCATTGAGCAAGCCAAGGCCTTTCACCAGAGCTTCGGCCTGACTGGCCTGGTCGTGACCAAACTCGATGGCACCTCCCGGGGTGGAGCGATCGTGGGAATCTGGCGTGAGTTGAAGCTACCGATTCACTTCCTCGGTCTCGGTGAAGAGCCGGACGATCTCCAACCGTTCAATGCCCGTAATTACGCGCGCGCGGTGTTCGGCTTGGAAGAGTAATGAGATCTACTTCCTCACCATCTTCGAAATGAAGACGGTGAAGCCGGCTACGTGAATGGACTAGGCGGTTTTTTAGAGCGCCGATTTCGTGTTCGTCGACGGGGGCGATTGCTCCAAGCCCGGTTCGTGTGAGCCGTCCATGTAGGTCAGACTTCTTGCCTTAAACGTCACCTGCACGGAGTCCGGCTGCGTTTTTAAAAGCGTCATGGTCGGTTCCTTGGTCTGTAGATTGTAGGGCGTCATGACGATCGATTCACCGGCGCGAAGAAATGCCTCGCCGGGAACGGCGTTGGTTTGGCCGGTGGCAAATAACATGTTTCCGTCCGCATCGACGCCTTCGAAGGACCCGGAAATCGTGTCGATATCGCGTCCTGTTTCATTGGACCATTCGAACAACGGATACCCGCGGTCATCGATCTTTTGGAATGTCACGGTCAGTAAGGTGCGCGCGTGCGCATCCATCGACGTCAGCCTGTTTTGCTCTGCCTGAGCTGCGGCAATTTCCTCGGCGGTGGGAGGCGCGGGCATCGGCGGTGGCGGTGGGCCGTTGTCCTTTTTTGAACATCCGAAGTTTGTGGCGCTGAGCACGAGGAACAGGAGAAGAGTGAATCGGGAAACCATGCGAAAGAAGCTGGAGTGGATGGAGGCGGGAGGGCTTCCTCAGCCAACCGGATTGAGGGCATAGGTTCAAGTCCTCCCCTCGCGGGGAGGATACTCCTCGTTTAAAAGCTCATGCGCACACTGGCGGTGATTTTTCGGCCAGGGAGCGGGGCGACGTCTTTGAGGAACGACGTATGGAGGCGGGCTTCGCTATCGGTCAGGTTCGAACCGCGGAGCATGAGGTCCCAGGTCGTCTTTCCCGCGATGAAGCGATAGCCTGCGTAGGCCGACCACAGTTCATAGGCGTTCGTGCGCAGCTCGCCCGGAGCCAATCGATCCGCGCCTTCCGCAAAAACGATTTCAGAACCGGCCCGCCAAGGTCCGCGATGCCAAGTGAAACCCGTGCGCCAACGCCATGGTGGCGTGCGCGGGAGGTAGGTGCCGTCGGTCTCGTTTTCCGCGTGCACGAAATCCATGCCAAACGTGAGGTCGAGATGGCCGCTCTCGCTTTGCACGAGATGCAGCATGCCTTGAGCTTCCACGCCATAGAAACGGGCGTTTCGTTGGGCGAATTCGTAGACCGGGAGACCGTCTTCCTCGGCACCGGTTGGGTTCTCGTAGATGTAACCGTCGAACTTATTAACGAAACCCGTGAGCGTGCCGGACAGCAGTTCGCTTTCTCGGTGGAGGCTCATGTCGAGGCCCAGCGAGCGCTCGTTGTCGAGGGCGGCGTTGCCGACTTCGAACGCATTGGTGCCAATGTGCGGACCATCGGCGAATAGCTCTTGAGCGAGCGGGAGGCGTTCGGTGAACGAGAGTGAAGTGGAGAGCTTCCACGCTTCCTCCAAGTCGTGGACGATGCCCAGCGAAGTCGCCCAACCCGTGCCATCGGCCGTTCGCCCGCTACCGTCGGACACGTCGATGGACTGTGCATCCATCCGCGCACTGAGCTGCCAAATTGTGGGACCGCGCTCCAGTTCTTCGAACAGCATGAATGAAACCGTTTCGGTTTCCGTTGGAGGCACGAAGGCTTCCGCTCCGACTGCGTCGAAATCGGAAATACTCCACTCGGCCCCGAAGGCGCCTTGCCAGTCTCCCCAGGGAGTGTGCAACGCGTCGATTCTTAGGTCGTGGCCACCGTTGGCGAACACCGTGCCGACTTCGGCACCTTCGAACTCGGTGTGCTCATAGTGGGCCCACGCCCAGTGCCACTGCAGAGCTTGCAGTCCGGCAAATGGCTCGTGCAGTTCACCTTCGATTTCGAAGCGGCGTTGCTCGAGGTCGATACTGACGAATTCCTCCTCCTCTTCCTCGTGATGTTCCTCTTCGTCGTGATGCTCTTCCTCTTCATCATGCTCCGCGTCGTGTTCATCACCATGTTCATGACTGTGCGCGCCGGGAGGGATGCCATAGCGGGTGTCGAAGAAGCTGAATGATGCGCCGATATAACCGCGGTCGCCGATCCAGCTCAGGCCGGCTGCGCCGCCGGAGGATTCAACCCACGAATTTGGCAAAGTGCCGAACGCTTCTTCGTCCTCGTGATACTCCTCGTCTTCCTCGTGGTGCTCATCTTCATCTTCGTCGTGATGTTCCTCTTCGTGCTCTTCCAACGCTTCCAGGCGTCGTAGGGTTACACTTTCGGCGAAGCCGGGAATCTCGATATTGCCGGTCTCCCGGTTAAATGCATCGAGATGCCATGCCATGTTCTCGAGTCCTCCTTCGAGCACTAGCCCGCCAGATCTTTCATCATCGGAGTCACCCACTCGGCCCTCGATGCGACCGTGCACTCCGGAAGGCGGTTGGGTTGCGTGGATGCGATGCGTGACCACGTTGACCGCGCCGCCAATGGCGGAGCCGCCTTGAAGCAGAGCGGCGGGACCTCGCGTGATTTCGACGCGTTCAATGAGCAAGGGATCAAGTGAAACCGCGTGATCCGGACTGATGGTTGACGCGTCGATCATGTCGGATCCGTTCTGGAGCACAGCTACCCGCGGTCCCGCCATGCCGCGGATTACGGGTCGTCCGGCACCGGGACCAAAGTAGCTCGAGTTTACGCCCGGTTCTTGGGCGACAAGTTCGCCGAGATTTAAAGCCGGTCGTGTTTCGAGGGCTTGCCCTCCAAGGACCGATGTGGGTTGGGCAATTTCGTGTTGGCTGCGGGCGTAGGGGTGGGTGGATACCTCGAATTTTTCGAGATGAAGATGATCCGAGTCCGGATGATCGTGAGTGTGTTGAGCGAACGCGGTGAAGGCGACGCTCAGGGAGATAGTAGCAAAAAGTGATTTCATGTCAGGATGGCAGAACGAGCTGGCGACCGAACAGGCCGTCGCAGCAGTTTAAGAACACGAGCAGTCTTAGCAGTGTGATCCGTAGATGGATCACCAGAGAACTCGGAGAGGTGGGTTTCTGCTTATCCTAACGGGGGAGCACGCCCCGGTGGGCGCAGCCGATCCGGGGTGTTAAAGTCAACGGCTTCTGCAACTGACGCTTCGCTGTGAAGCAAGGAAGTCGGATTGTGAACACTGACGGAAATCTCGGCGACGAGGATTCCTTCACTGAAAATTTCAACCACACAATGGTGATCAGTTTCGTGAGCGTCGTGATGGATTTCCGCGTGAGCGGTGGGTGCAAACTGCAACGCACCGATCCATATAATACTCCACGCCAAGGCAGCGCCTAAGAGGGCAGTGCGGGACCGGAATCGGCGGCGTTGGAACAAGGAAATCATCGGGTTAAAGATCAGGTCGCGCCAAAACGGCCAATTGTCAATTCACGGATTCGAGAATTCGAATACTGAACAACCACCACTTGCCGTCGTCGCGTCGTTCCATGCGCGCCGCAATGGCTTGGTCAGGCTTAACGAGGTCAAGCACGCGTGGATCGACTTGGAAACTCATAGTCATGGCCATCATAACGCCGGGAATCTCTTCGTGCGCGACGAGGAGGGCGCTACGGTCTTTGAGCACCGAAACGATTTTGCCGCGGACGGCGTGACCACGTTCAGCGCCATCGCAACCGCAGTCGTCAAGGGTGGTCGTCGTTTCCATCGGTAGACTCGCGATGTGAGTTTTTACTCCGTCCGCTTCCACGCGCGCCACGAGCAATTGAGCGGCCTCACTGGAATTATTGGAGAGCACCACCATGCTCGGCTTGCCGGCGGCCTTGCCCGGCATGCGGTTGATCACGCTTAATCCGCCGTCACGGGCGAGGGTGCGCAATGCGATCGTGCCGCCGTCTTCCACCCATGAAACCCACTGACTGCCGTCGCGTAAAACGGTCGATCTCACCGCGCCTTTGGCGGGGTGTTCCGGGTCATCAAGTCGCGCTACCACATTCCAGCTGCGGCCAAGATTATTCGAACGCGCGGTCATGACCTGCGGTTTGTCACCGGCACCGGTGAACCAAGCGGTAGCGACGTGCCCACTACGTCTGCTCAAGCTTGCGCCGTTGACGGGACAGCCGGCTATTCTCCAACCATCCAGCGCCGGAGCGGCGGCCTCGGACCACGTGCCGCGATTGTAACTTTGGTAGGCGATATCGCGCACCTCGTCATCACTGCGATCTCGGTAAGCGGCCAGCACGGAGCCGTTGGGCAAAACGAGGGTGCTGATGGGGCAACAATCGCACACGCGTTCGTCGATCAACGTATCGGGCGCATCGCTGCCGATGATACGACTGCGCAGTTGCATGCTGCCGGAGTTGGCCCGGGCGCGACTATCGAGCCACACGGCCAACCATGAGCCGTTGAGCAGCGGCGCAAACGAAACGAATTCGGTGCCGTCGCTCTCGGTGCTGAGGGGCTGCGGTGAAGTCCAAGTCTGCCCGTGGTCCGGGGAGGTGCTGATGACGGCGTGGTAGCCAGACTTTTCGTTGTGCACATACCACACCGCGGCCACCCGGCCGCGCAGGCCGGTTACGACCGTTGCGTTGTCCGCCCAATTGATGAACCAGTTGGCCCCACGCGCAATCTGAACGGGGGTATGCCAGCCCTTCGTTTCGCGATCGAACCGGCTGATCCACAAGGCGTGCTGCTCTTCGCCGACGGGCGCGGTCCACGATACGTAGACGTTGCCGTCTTGGGCGCGGGCCAGTGAAGGCGTGTCTGAATCAGGACCGGAAGGTAGAGGGAGTTCACTCCACTCCACGGCGATCATCGGCAGAAGGGTCGCGATGAAGAATAGGCTGAGTCGTCTCACAAATTTCATCTGGAAGATAGGATAGGGAGTTGGGTTGCAGAAGCGAATCAGATTTAGAATGCCCATTGCCACACCATTGTGATCACGTCGTCGGTGCCGAGCTGAGGGCCGGTGAGGCTGCGCTCGATGACAGAGCCGTATTCGACGGCAAGACGGTGGCCTTCGAACGTTCCGGTGGGGATTTCCCAATTCAGACCAAGGTGCGCCGTGGTTTCAGAACCGGACCGCAGATCGGTGCGGGCTGTCGGCACCATCATCGGGTTCAGGCGGGTGTCGGCACCGTCGATGTTTTGCCAGTCGGCATAGCTTACCCGCGCGGAAATGCTCACACTGGGATGGATCGAATAGGAGACCCAAGCCGTCAGATCCACGCGGTCGCCGAGGGTATAGTTGTATTTGTTGTCATTGAGCCGAACGGTCGCGATGCCCTGTGCGCCAGCCGACCAACCTTCGCCGAGGAACGTCCAGGTGATGCCCGGTTTGAGATCATAGGTTCCCGAACCGAGGCGCATGGCGTAGGGGAGGAGCGAATTTGGTCCCATCGGAGTGGCATCGCGCACATCCAGGTCCCCGGTGGGTAACGTGATCCCCAGATTGAGATGCACCTGGTGGGAATCGGTTTTTTGGATCGACCATAAGGCGCCTAAACCGGTGTCCCCGATACCGCTGGTGCGGGTGGTGAACGTCCGGCCGTTGCGCACGATGTGGTCCATGCTGATTTCAGTATGGTTGAGCATGCCCATGAGGGTCACCTGGTCGGAAGGTGCATACATGAGGCCGACCATCTGCATTCCCATATCCATACCGATGGGCGAAACCGGGAAGCCGGCGTGCACATCGGATGGGGTGAGGGAGGAGGAACCGGAGTAGTTGGGGCCCATGCTCATGGTCATGTAACGATAGGAGGCCATCCATTCCCCGCGCAGGTGGGTATGGTCGCCCATCACTCCGATGGGGGCGTGGCTATCGGGACGGCCCGAGGCGACGCTCGTGGTGAGACCAAGAGCGAGTGTGAGAAGGAAGGAGAGAGCGGAAATTTTGGACATAGTGATATGGGGAAATAGGGGGGAATCCACGCGCGGCCGAAACGCGTAGCAAAGCGTCCCTCCTCACGACGTGAGGCGATGGGACGAGGAAGACGGCCGGAGACCAGACTTAAGCGCTTAGGCGCGGGGAGGCGGGCTCGGGGGGGGCGTTCCGCAAGTCGGAGGCAGGCGGAGATCGTTACGCGACCAAGGAGAGGACTCCGGGGCGGCGACGACGATTTGAGGCACGGAATCGAACGTAAGCTGGATTTTGCGAACGCCGGATTTACCGGGAGCATTTTCGCTATCCGCGCTGGATTGTTCGGCATCAGCCACAATCTCACAAACGTCGCAGAGGTTCTTGGTTGCGAACGTGAGTTTGGCCGCATCCGCGTATGACATCGATTGCGAGTAAGTCGTAAACATCTTACCCCAAGCGAACGCCTGCACGACATCCCAGTGACTTCCGGTGGCGAAAAACCACGCGGACAGTGTCAGGATGAGAGACAGCTTATGACGCATCGCCCGCAACGAATCAGTTTCCGGATAGGTGCAGCAAGCCTGAATCTCCGGAAATGTTGTTAAACCCGAAATTGTAACCTGATCGAACGTTGTCAGACCCCGCGCAGGCTCTACGATGATCGTTTCCCATGAGCAACAACGCGTCAGATTCCCCGGGCCACGAGCCTAATGAAGAGCACGAAGTTTTCGATGCATCCTTCGAGGAGCTGTCTCGATTCACCCCGGAGCGGCTGGAGGAGTTTTCCGATGTTGTCCTCGCTCGGGCGCTCAGTCGACTCGAGGTTAATCAACGCCGAGAGATTTTGCGTCACATCAGTGAGGCCCGCGCTTCGGATATTCTCTCCGAAATGGATGAGGAGGATGCCGCGGAGGTGCTCGGCGCGATGCGTGATCATCGGGCGGTGGCGATGATCGAGGAGTTCGATCCCGATGATGCGGCCGACGTGGTCGCAGAGCTGGAGGACGAGGATCGCGAACGGTTGATGGATGCGCTCGAGCCGGAAACGGCCGAGGAGATCAATCTGTTGTTATCCTACGATCCGGAGACGGCGGGTGGTGTCATGACGACCGATTTTGGCGTTGTGAAGATCGATCAGACCATCGAACAAGCGATTCAGGCGATTCGTCGGCAACGCGAAGAGATCGATAACATTTACTACATCTACGTGGTTGACGATCAGGACCACCTGCAGGGGGTGATCTCCATTCGGGAAGTTTTACTGGCCCGGCCGGGTGCCAGCATTCGTGACATCATGCTGGAGGTAGAAGGGGTTTGTGCGCCGGATGATGACCGCGAACTTGTGGCGAAACGCACCGCGGAATTTAATTTGGCCGCCTTACCGGTCGTTGATCCAGAAGGAAAACTCATCGGTATCGTGACCCATGATGATGTCCTCGATATCGTGCAGGACGAAGCGACGGAGGATATCCAGAAGATGGTGGGTGCCGGTGGTGACGAGAGTATTCTCGACTCGGTTTTTGAGAGTATGCGCAAGCGTAACCCGTGGCTGATCGTGAACCTCGTCACGATCAGTGTGGCCGCGGGCGTGATCACATTTTACGAAGCGCAAATCGAGAGCATGGCCATCTTGGCCGTGATGATGCCGGTGATTGCGAATCTGGGTGGCAACACTGGCGCGCAAACTTTGGCCGTGTTGATCCGAAGTCTGGCGGTCGGAGAAATCCTGCCGCGGGATTCATTCGCCATCTGTGGCCGCGAAGCCGTCAAAGGTTTCCTCAATGGCGTGGTGATTGGTCTGATCACGTCGTTGGTGGTCGCGGTGTTTACGCAGGATGCGATGGTAGCCTTAGTCGTGTTCGTGGCGATGGCTTCCACTATGACGTTCTCGGGTTTTGCCGGTGCGGCGATTCCATTGACGTTGAAAAAATTTGATTTCGATCCGGCGCAGAGTTCTTCGATTTTTGTGACTGGAATTGTCGACATGGTTGGTTTTCTGATCTTTCTACAACTGGCCACTTGGCTCCTATTTTAACATGGCGGCCGGCGACCCTTTACCTCCCTTGCCGCATGCGCCTCAGCCCGGGCGATACCGACACTATAAAGGTGGTGAATACGACGTGGTGGGGCTTTGCCGCCATTCGGAGACGCTCGAAGTCATGGTCGTTTACCGGGCGCTTTACGGTGAAGGCGGCCTGTGGGTGCGGCCGATTAAAATGTGGAGCGAGACCATCGAATTCGACGGCCGGAAAATGGCTCGATTTACTCGGACTTAGTCGATCGGGATTCGAGCCGAGCTTGCTGGATCGCCAATATCAACGCGGCCGTGAGTAAAGGAAGACAAGTGAGGAGTAGGCCATTCCAGCCGAAGGTGAAAACGAACCAACCCGAGGAAAGCGAGGCGATGGCTTGGGTGCCAAATACCACCAGATCGTTCGCCGCTTGAGCCTTGAAACGTTCGTTGGGTTTATAGCTGATCGGAAGCAATGCCGTGCCGCCCATGAAGAGAAAATTCCACCCTACACCCAATAAAATGAGGCTGCCCCAGAAGTGAACGAGTTCTTGGCCGAGGAGACCGATGCCTACCACGACGGCATACAAAATTGCGCCCACGACCATGATACGGCCGACGCCGAATCGTTGCATCAGATGTCCGCCAATTAGACTCGGTAGAAACATCGCGACGATGTGGCTTTGAATGACTTTTTTGGTGTCATTCAGATCGAATCCACAGACTTCATGCATTGTCAGGGGAGTGGCGGTCATGACAAAACTCATCACCCCAAAACCGATCGCGGCGCAGAGTGATGGAATATAAAACTGCGGGGACTTAACGATCTCGAGCAGAGGCCGCCCGGGTTGATCTGTGCGATCTGTCGTGATCGGAGGTTGCTCCGAAAATTGGAAAACAACGACCGCGATTGCGACCAACCCCGCGAGTAAGACAAAGCACCCGGCATACTCGGGCAGGTGAGGAAACAAGTCCTGACCGCGTGCGCCGATCTCGGGGCCAATAAAGGCCGCAATGAGGCCGCCTCCCATCATCACGGAAAGCGCGGGACCGTTGAGTTTTGGATCAGGTAAACTCTCCAGGGCGGCGAATCGAAACTGCTGCCAAAATGTCACCGCGATTCCCATGGAAAAGCCGGTCGCCACGAGGAGAGGGAAAGATTCTTGCACCGCAGCCTGATATCCGAGGAAGGCCGCCAAAAATGAGAAGAGAAACCCGACATGACTGCCCCGCTTGCGCCCAAATTGGCGGAGCAACATGGCCACCCAAATCGTCGAAGTGGCGGTGCCCACAATGATCATGGCGAGGGGTAAGGTCGCGAGTTTTGCCGTCGGGGCAATCTTAGCCGCGAGCAACCCGCCGACCAGAATCATCATCGATCCGGCGGACATACCCAACGCTTGGCAGACGGCCAAAATCCAAACGTTACGCGGCAATCTAGTCGGCGGGTGCGATGAGGTGCTCAAGTTAAACCTAACGGTTTCGAGGTGCAGTTCATCAAACGCGGCTTCGGCGCTGGAGGATCGCCACCACGACCAGCAAAACGAACGAGATCACCAGAAGCACTCCGGCGAAGGCGTGGGCGGACGCGTAGTTCAGTTTCTGCACTTCGTCGTAGAGCGCGATGCTCGCTACTCGGGTTTCGCCGGGGATTGATCCGCCAATCATGAGCACCACGCCAAACTCTCCCAAGGTGTGGGCAAAGCCTAATGTCAGTCCGGCACCAATACCCCGTCGCGCGAGAGGAAGGTGCACCCGCCAAAAGGTGCGCCAAGCGGTCGCGCCACTCGCCCTACTGGCATCGATGAGTTCCTCTGGAATCGCTCGCAAGGCGGCTTGGAAGGGCTGCACTGCAAATGGCAACGAGTAGATCACCGACGCAATGACCAGCCCCGTAAACGTGAACGACAAGGGGCCGCCGGTGAGCGCGACCCACCAGCTGCCGGGCGGGTGTTGAGGCGAAAATGCAACTAATAGATAGAACCCGATGACGGTCGGAGGCAGCACGATAGGCAGCGTAACCAGGGCTTCGATTACGGGCGCGAAACGGGTGCGGGTTGCATTGAGCCAACGGGCCAGCGGTAGTCCCAACACGCCCAACAGCAACGTCGTCACTCCGGCCAGCTTAAGGGTAAGCCAAAGGGCTTCCCAAAGCGGGGGAGAGAGTAGCCAGGTGCTAGTGATGAGGGTAGGCACGAAAACCGAACTTAAAGCGCCCCACTGCAGGGATCAAGGCACGCGATAGCCATTGTCCCGCAGGATTTCGACCGCTTCATCTTCCGCTAGCCATGTGAGAAAACGATCTGCTGCGGTTCCCCTTTTGCTCTTGGTCAATCGCACGGCCCCGTGGGGCAGGGCGGCTTCGCCCAAATCGAATTCGATGCCCGGACGAGAATCAGGGAGACTAACCAAAAGTGAAGCAGCCACGAAACCGACGTCCGCGTTGCCGCTTTGCACAAACTGGAGGGTCTGGGCTGCGTTTTCGCCGGTCACGATGCGGGAACGCAAATTCTCCCACAAACCGTGATGCTTGAGAAATGATTGCGCCGCCTGACCGTAAGGCGCGATTTCGGGATGTGCGATGGCGAGGCGGTTGAGTTTAGAATCTGCCAGTATCTCCTGCCAGGTAGATTGCTCCTGGGGCTGGGGCCAGAGCACAAGGATGCCGTGAGCGAAAACGAATAATGATTGGCTTTCGGCGTGACCGCTTTCGATCAACGCCTGTGGATAGTGCGTATCCGCGGCCATCAATAAATCAAAGGGTGCACCGTGACGAATCTGAGCAACGAGGTTGCCGCTCGCGGCGTGAGAAACGGATACCTTCGCTTCTGGGTATTCGGCGCGGAATGCGTCAACCAACGCGGGCATCACAAATTGCAGGTTCGAGGCAGCCGCGATGCGAATTCCCTCACCGATCGCACTCAGACACAGCGCCCCACTACATGCCAAAATCACGGCGATCCGCCGCAGTCTCATCGGACGGAAGTGGCGACGGTGAACGCGTTTTTGGATCGTTCGTGACCGTGTTGATTCATTCCGATGAAGGTGACCTTAATTTCGGTGCGGTTGTCCTCGATATCCACGATGCCGAAAAACTCTTCGGTATCTTGGGGCGTGAGTTGGCCGCCAGACCAGGTCCCGATCACTGGTTCAATGGGCCAATCGATCATGCCAGCTTGGAGCTCGTTGAGCACACCGGGTTTCCCCGAATTTACAGTGGAAGCGACAATGCCTCCGTTGCCGGACAGGATGCTGACGCCGGTGATGTTTTCAGCCTTGAGCCAGTCGGTGAGACGTTGTTTTTCCGCAGGATAAAATCCCCAGTGATTTTGGGGGCCAGTCTCGGCTTGATGGGCGTGCCAAGCCACGGACGAAACGAGAAATATCACTGGGTGGGTATGAGTGGCCGCGCGAATCTCGGATTTCAGCCAGCTCCACTGCCAATCGCCTAGGATGGTGGCAGATTCGGCATCCGGAGCGGTGCGAGCCGTTTCGGTATCGAGCACGATGAACCGCACTCGCCCCACGCTGAACCCGTGACTTATCGGATTCAACTCGGTTGCTGTTTCGGTCGTCGTGTCCGGTTGATCGGCGGGTAGCGGATAATACGGAATGTAGCTGCGATAGGTTTCGTGGGTCGCCGCCCCGCGGTAGTCATTCTCAGACCACGTATAGACCATGGGCACGTTGCGGAAAAGTTCCGCCTGGGCGAAGGACGCGAGGTTGAACTCGTAGAGGGTGCGCCAGGAATCGCTATCTTCGGGCAGTTTGATGCCAGAGAGCGCGTTGCCCAGATTGATAAAGAATAATGGCCGTTGAAATCGGACTTCCGAAAAAGCGCCCGCTTCTGAACCGGGGCGATGTCCCGAATAAAAACCGAATCGGAATGAAGCGGGGCGACCGATGGCGGCGGGGGTTTTGAAGATCCCGATACTTTGATACTCTTTTAAAAACCCGGCAGTGACCCGATAGTAGTAGGTGGTATCGGGCTCGAGGTTGTGGATGGACAAATACGCCAGATTATCCGGATGGTGGGGCTTGCGCCCGAGCTGAGGAAACGTGACGAAGCGATTGAAATCCTTGTTCGCGCTTACTTCCAAACTGGCCAGCCGCGACTCGTTCAGGACCATCCGTATTTCGGCTGTATTGGGAGTAATGGCACCGGTCCACGGTCCGATCTTGACCAACTGAGCGATGGCCGGTGCGACGAAGGCCGTCGCGGCGATCAAGAAAGGGGAGATGAGTCGAACCATAGGAAACCGGATGACACCGGTTCTAGAACGGTGGTTCCTCGTCAACTGAGCCCGCGCCCATCTCGGGCTCACGAAGGGGAGGTCCATCGCCCGTATCCGGAGCGCCCGCGCCACCGCCCTCGACGGACTCGAGTTTCCACGCGTTGAGGTTCACGTAGTAGTTTTCTTTCCATTCGCGCCCGCGGATATCGAAAAAGACCTTCACCTTGTCGCCCTCCTTGAGAGAGGCGAGCATGCTGACCTTGTCTTTCACGAGCTCGAATTTGATGTCCTGAGGGTAACGCTCTGCCGAAGTGGTCAGGACGAACTCACGCTTGTTGAAGCCACTGCCGAAGGTTTGCTCTTCGAAGATTTTTTTAACGGTGCCGGAAATATCGAACATAGTTGTCTACGTTGAGAGAGAATCGGTGGAAGGGGCAAAACTGATTTTGAAAAATCGATTATAGACAGATTTTCGGGGATTATCCGATTTGTTAACTTCTGCGGCGTTGGAACCAGATCATCGCGCCACTTAGGGTCAGCACCCCGGGAGCGAGGCCCGCGAGGCACCAAACGATCTTAGCAACTAACCCGCCGAAATCGCCGAAGTGAAGCGGCTCGAAGGTGTCGACCATTCGAGCCCACCCTCCGGCGGTGCGTAGATCACGGGCATAGTTGATTTCCAAACTCGTTGCGTTGAACCACAGCACACTGCCGTAGCGGCTCCGGAAGGGGTGAGACTCTGGGGTTTGCCCAAAGACGTAGAACTGGCGATCCTCCGCCGTAGGCATGTAGACGTAGTTGAATGCGAATCCCGGCCACTGTGCTTCGGCGAGTGCAGGGAGTTCATCGATGCGTTCGAATCGGTTTTCGTAGCTTGTCCAAATATCGGGCTCCTCGTGCTCGTGGCTCCACTCTTCGACGATATGAGCGGTGTTCCAATAGGCGCCGGTGAACCCGAACAGCACGTTGAACGGGAGTGATACGATGCCCACGGACTTGTGGAGGTCAGAACTGAAGAGTCGCCAACTTTGCTTCCAGCGCAGCCGGAAGACCGTTTTGAAAAACGTGCGGTGCAGGTAGAGTCCCGATAGGCTGAGTAGGATGAAGATCAGCGCCAAAATTGCGGTGATGATCATGCCCAGATCGTCGGCGAAGAACGTATAGTGGAGACCGACGAACCAGCCGTAGAGGGTGTCATGCAGGTGGACGGGGGGGCCGGAGATGTGGCCGGTCGACGGATCCACGTGCTGGATATGCCACGCGTCCGAATCGGTGTGCGGCGTGAGGTAGACTTTATCGCGGGCTGCTTCGTCATGGTAGAGTAACCAGCCTCGAACCCAGAAATCAGGGTGCGCCGTTTCGATCACCTCGATCATCCGGGATAACGGAAGTCGGGCTGAATCCGTCGCGCTCGTGCGCTGCACCATCTTGGGATTAAGCGTGCGCGTGATGTCGCGGTGGAACACCAAAACACTGCCAGTGAGACCGATCAGCACCAAGGCCAGTCCGGCGATGAGGCCGAGCCATGAGTGGATTTGCCAAATGCGTTTGCGCATGAGTCGGGATCGAACGTGGAAGAGAGGGCAAGGAGAGTGGAGTGTATCTCTAGAACCGATACTTGGCGGATAAAACGATGTTCCTGGCTGCCCCGAGATAAGCGCGACCACCGTCCGTGGTGCCGACATAATATTCGTCCGTTGCGTTGGTAATGTTCAGCTGTAGGCGCACGGTCTCGAAGTCGTAGCCGACCATGGCGTCGATTAGCGTGTAGGCGGGAGCACTGAGCGTATCGATGCCGTCCCAACGCTGGCCGACATAGCGCACGCCCAGGCCGGAGCGGAAGTTTTGCCAGGCGCCTTCGCGCGGTTCGTAGGTGAACCAGACGGACGCCTGGTGATCAGGCACGGTCACGAGTTTGAAGGAGTTGCCGTCTTGCGCGTCGACGTAGCTGTAGCCGCCTTGGAACCGGAAGTCTTTCCATCGACGGTCGACTTCGAATTCAAAGCCCCGGGTCTCTACGTTGGTTTGTCGGACGAAGCGACCGTTGGATAAGGGGCGCTCCTCTTCGATGATGTCGAATACGGAGAAGGTGAAAAGTGTCTGCTGACCGGAAGGTTGGTAACGTAGACCGACCTCGTATTGGGTGCCGGTTTTGGGGTCGAGCTGCAGGACAGAGCCATCAAATGCCAGGGCGGTGCCGAGAGGTTCGAAAGATTCCGCCCAGCTGATGTAGGGGGTGAAGCCGCCCGCAGCTTGAAAGAGCAGGCCAATGTCACCGGTCGTGGCGGAATCGTCTATATTCGGTGTTCTATTGCCCGCCGTATGGGAGCGCACATCGTCGTAGCGCAGGCCGAGCGCCAAGGTCCAGTTTCCCAGTGACATTCGCTCTTGGGCGAAGAGTCCGAACTGATTGGTGATCGCAGACGGGTAGTCGGTGATTGCGCCACGACCGGCGAGATTTCCGTAGTCCGGTTCGTAAATGTTGATGCGCCCACCGGCGGCCCATCCGTAGTAGGAATCACCATCGATCGTAACGTCCTGCGCGTCGTAACCGACGGTCAAGTGATGATCGATTGAGCCCGTGTCGAAGCGTGCGGCAAGGGTGCCGTAGGTGGTAAACGCTTCGCTGGAACCGGGTGCATCATAGATCGTGCGATTGATGGTGCCATCCGCGGCGATGATGGGATCGGCGCCATCGTAGGCGACCCAGTGGGAGCGATAGTGGGAAGAACCATCGGTGTAGCGGGCGTTGGCGGTGACGGTGAATAGCTCGCTGACTTCGTGTTCGAAGAAAGCGGCATAGGAGATCTGTTTGGTGTCGTAGCCATCCCATCCCGGTTCGCCGATGAAGGTGTTGACGGGGATCCGTTGGCCCGGAAGGAGGGTGCCCTCGTTGGGCAAAAACTGGAGAGACTGCCCGCCGTGGTTTTCCTGAAAATTCCCGAGCACAGTGAGGCGGGTGCCGTCTTGAGGCGCCCATGTGAGGGAAGGGGTGAGGACGCGGGCATCATCCGATACGTAGTCGACTTGGGTATCGCTGTCGCGGTAGACGCCGACGACGCGGTAGAGAAATTTCCCGTCGGCATCGAGGGCACCAGTGAAGTCGCCGGCAATCTGGGTGCGATTATAAGACCCGTATTGAAACTCGAGTTCACGGCGGGTCTCGGCCTGGGGCAGTTTGGTGACGGAGTTGACGATGCCGCCGAGCGCGCCGCGTCCGTAGAGCACCGATGCGGGTCCTTTGACGGCTTCGACTTGCTCCAGGGTGTAGATGTCGGCGCGCGTGTTGTTGTAGAATCCGAAGAGAGATTGGAAACCGTCCTGGAATTTTAAAGGATCGATGCCGCGGATGCGGGTTGCGTCGAGACGGGAATCAAATCCGTAGGGTCCCGTGGTCACTCCGGGCGTGTAATTGAGGGTGTCTTGGATGCTGATGGCCCCACGATCTTCGATGCGAAAACGGTCCACGACTGCGATAGAGCGGGGAACCGTCGTTGTGAGGTCGCCAAGGCGGCGGGATGTCGTGAGTTGATCGGCTACGTCCTTATCGAGCTTGTCAGCTTCAACGCGGAAAACAGAAAGCTTGATGGCATCCTCATCAATGGCATCGGCCGAAGCGACCGACGATAGTAAAGCGGCACCGAGGGAGCCGACCAGAATGAGGCGGCGAGTGAAGAGGTTTACCTGCAAGAATTGGAATTTTAGCGGATACATCATGATTTATTTGAGTTTGAGATTTTCAGGTCGAATTGCCGCCGAGTGACCAAACCCGGCGGCATGAGTTCGTGACCGATCACCGGTGCGAAGACCGATTCTCGTGGTTCAATTAAGTCGGTCCTATTGAAAATGAGACCTAGTCGCATGAATTGACTCTGTTCTGATCCGGAAAAACGAAGAGTCAATATTTATTGATACCTAATCTCAGTATCAATAGACGTATTGAGGCAAAACTGAACTTACCTGTTGTATATCAACGGTATGTTTTAATGTGAGGCTGGGTTGACTATCTTGCTTCCGCGCTATCAGGCGAAGCGGTCTAAATCGCTGTAGGGGAAATAGGTGCCGGGGCAGACGGTGTGGTTTTTATCCACGCGTTTATGCACGGTGACATCGACGTTTGAGCGGGTGTAGCCGTCTTTTAAGAATCCGATGAGCTCGTTCATCGCCTGACGTTGTTTGGTCGTGGGGCGATGGTTCATCAGATTGCCGACGATACAGATGCCGATTCCAGAGTCATTGACCTTGGTGCTGCGCACGTGCCCGCCCCGAAGTTGTTTGCGCCAACGGGGACCAATCTCGATCTCCCCGTCGCCGGAGTCACGTCCGTTACCGATTACGAAATGATAGGCCAAACCGTTTTCCATGCCGCGGCGCAAATGAGCCCGGCCGTAGACTTCGGCATTGCCAGCCTCGATCGCACTGTGATGACAGACCACGTAACGCCACCTCGAGGAATCCACGCGCAATCGGTTGGTCGCGGCGATCACGGGAGTCAGTAGCGAAGATCCCGCCACGACGCTGGGTGGCTGACTCACGGGAATCGTGAGCTTTTGTCCGACAGTGATGCGGTCCGAGCGCAGTAGATTGGTTTTTTTGATCGTGCTGACGCGAGAACCATAGATTTGCGCGATTAAACTAAGGTTTTCACCGCGTCGCACGACATGAATGATTGGACCCTTGGAGGAGGGGACAGAGCCGCTAGGAATGTTCAGCTTTTGGCCAATGCGGATGAGGTCGGACTTTAGGCTGTTGGCGTCGCGAATGGAACGGACGCTGGTGCCGTATTGTCGAGCGATCGTGCTCAGCGACTCACCGCGAGTGACAATATGCACTGCAGTGGCGGCGGAGCCCGAGACCGTCAGTTTCTGGCCGATCCGAATCGTGTCGGATTTCAGACTGTTGACGGATTTCAGCGCGCGCACGGAGGTGCCGTATTTTTCCGCAATGACGCTGAGGGTATCGCCTCGTCCCACGACGTGGGTATCACTTGCGCCGAGCAACATCGATCCCGGCACCGCCCACAACGCGAGGGCGGACCACAGGGACTTTTTTAAAAACTCTCGCCGGTGCTCCACGGGTAAAGGCAGTAGGGCTAGGGGGTTTTAGGCGCTTGGGCGAGCGCTTGTTTCACGATGAATTTGGCCACCGCGTATCTCTGTCGGGTTAATTTCCAACTCCGGGTCGAGCCGTCAGCGCCAAACACCGCGATGGTCGTTTCAACGAGTGGGCATCCCGGGTCGATGCAGCCCGACTCCATAACCGAAACCACATCCTCGTCGGTGAGGTCGAGTTCATCGGTCACCCATTGTTTAATCGAGCGGGTGTGAGAAGGATCGATTCCGCTTTTTGCGTCGGAAGCAGGAATCAAGTTATGCATCGGAAAAAGGGGCCTTGGAACGAACAGTTTCAGCTGAAGCGTATCGCAGGGAGACCGCCGTGGGGGAGATTCGAAATTCGTGGAAAGCTATTAGGCGCAAATCACGGAACGGGTTCGGGAGTTGCCACGGATTGTTCCGGCTCCGTTGGAGGCTCGGGAGGTGCAAACACGTTGTGCGTATTTAGAGCGGCTAAAATATCATCGACTATGCTGGCCGCCTCGGTCTCCGCGATCGGGTAGTTTCGCGTCCAGATGAGGGACGGTGAATGGGTGGAGTGGAGCACCAATTCGAAGTGGGCGGAATTGTCGATGGTTTCGATTTCAACCCAACCCGTGAGGAGAAAACGAGACTCGGTGCGAGTGATGCGGGCCAGGACATCGGCTGATGAAGGTGATACCCCGAGGGCAGAGGGGCTGACCGCGACCTCGTCTGCCCGAGTTACGCGGATGGACCTGAGCAGTTGGTTGAATACTCTTTTGGTAAACTCCTCGTTGGTTGCTTCGGTGCTATTGTAAACAAAGGGCGTTAGCACAAGAGGTCGGCCTGCTTGCGCGGCATCAGCTACGGCACTGATGATTCGACCAAATTGACCTAGACCTTCGGTGTTTCCAAGTTCCTGGGCCGCATCGATGAGTCCTTTGCCGAAGTTTCCGTCTTCTTCGAGATCGTCTTTGAGTGTAGGGTTTTCGGCCGTCTCCGGAGATCTGTCATCAGGGTCGTCAGAATTACCACCTAGGCCTAAAAGAGTTACTGCCAGCCAAATGATCACTACGATTCGTAGGATTCGAGGGAATCCTCGATAAGCGCGGTAGGTGCAACGCACGACCCACACCAACAGGTTGAATACATGAAGCCAGGCGGGTTCGTCAGCGGTGCGATGCGGTTGATCGGGGTAGGGAGGAAGACTTTTGTCCTTTTTATCTTTTAGCGGTTTCGGTGCCGAAACTTTGCGAGAAGCGGGATGACCGGGCTCTACGGGGCGTTTGGCCGCCGGCGGGGTTTCTTCTCCCGTGAGCACCTGACGGCAGAGCTCTTCCAGATTCGCATTGGATTCTCCACTGGGGCACCGCGTCCAATGGACTTGCTGAAATCGCTCCGGCACCCGGGCGCCTGCTTCCGGAAGGTCCGAGATGTTGACCGGCAACAAAAACATCACGTCGTCTGCCATATCGAGCGTGCGCTCCGCGGCTTGGCGCCACTCGCGCCGGAAATAGCCTTCCTTCCGGGCTTGAGTGGCGTGGGAAATAACCGGCATGAAATAATCGCACTCTCGAATCCGTCGTCGAATTTTTTGGTCCCATGCATCGCCGCCAGTGAGCTCATCTTCGTCATACCAAACGTCGATGCCGTGCGCGCTTAAGGCGTCGCGCAGCAGTCTCGCGGCATCCCTATCTTCGGACGCATAGCTGATGAACAGCGTAGGCGCGGAGAGATTAAGAGGGGAACTGTCGGCGGGCATCTCTCTAGCAGTTCAGACGATCAACGCGAGATGAGCAAGCGCTTCAAGATTCAACTTTTAGCACGTAGACTACGCCCTGTTCGTTGCCGATCGCCAGAAAACTGTCGTCCGGAGCCCAGGCCAACTTGGTGGCGGGGTGAGGGAGTTTAACGTTGGCGCGCAGGGCTTGCTGGCGCTCAGGACTCCAGAGACGAACCGTGCCATCCTGAGCAGCGGTGGCGACCAGGCTGTGTTGATTTTGATATGCCACGGCACACATGGGCGCATCGTGAGGCAGCATTGCGGGTTCGCGGCCTTCTGGTCCGGTGCCTTCGCAATCCCACACGCACCCCTCACGTCCGCCGCTCGTCGCGAGCCAACGGCCCGTGCGGTCGAACGAGATGTGTTTCACCTTCGATTCGTAACCGCTCATGTGAAACTCATCCTGTTTTTCGGGCAGCCAAAGATGCACGCTCGGATCCTGATTGCCGGAAACCAGCCAACGGTTGTCCGACGACCAAGCCAACGTGTGAATACCGTTGGCGTAAGCGAATTCATTTTGGACGACGAAGTCGTCGGCATCCCACATGATCACGCCACCGAAGTAAGCCACGGCCAAACAGCCTCCCGCAGGCTGCCAGGCAAGGGCGCTGATGGTTTTGGGCGCGGGGGGAAATGCGTGAAGTTGGGATCCGTCTGGATTGAACAATGCGAGTTTACGTCCCGCCGCCGCCGCCAGTTTGGACCCGTCCGCAGACCAGATGAGGTGATCGATCCAGCCGCCGCCGAGCTCCGCGGATGCGGTTTGTTGGCCCGCGGTCACATCCCAGAATTTGACTGCGCCATCCTGACCTCCAGAAGCGATGAGGTTTTGGGTGGGATGAAACGCCAAGACGTTGGTCCCCTCTTCGTCAGCGGGTAATTCATGGCGCACCTGACCTTCGGCGGCATCGAACACCGTCACGGGACCCGCGGCTGAAGCGGCAGCGAGAGTCGTGCCGTCGGCCGACCATCCCATATCGATCACATAATCGTCGAGGGCGACTGCCCAATGTTTGGTCAACTGCATGGTGTCATCCAGAGCGCGGTCGGTGAGACCGTGCAAGGCTGGAGGAGTGGAAAGGAAGCGGTGCGTTTAAGCTGAGCCGTCCACTTTGCGGTAGGCGGCGATGACGGCGCGTTCGCCGTCGGCGCCCTTCATCGAGTTGCCGTGCTCCATGCCCATGACACCGGTGAAGTTCTTCGATTTGATGTGATCGAAGACCTTGCGATAGTTGATCTCGCCGGTGCCGGGTTCTTTGCGGCCCGGGTTGTCGCCACATTGGAAGTAGGCGATTTCCTCCCAGCAGTGATCGATGTTGGGGATGAGGTTTCCTTCGGTGATCTGCTGGTGATAAATATCGAAGAGAATCTTGCAGGCAGGACTATTGACCGCCCGGCAGACGGCGTAGGCTTGATCGGATTTTTGCAACCAAGTGCCACCGTGGTTGGTGTGTTCGTTGAGCGGTTCGAGCACCATGACGAGATCTTCGGGTTCGAGGATTTCCGCGCAGCGGCGGAGCAGGTCGACAACATTGGCAAACTGGTAACCCTGGGCGAGACGTGGTCCGCCATAGCGGTTCCATTTTTCGGCTTGGTTGTTCTGTTGATCGATCGACCCGGGAACGACGGTCATCCAGGTGGCGTTGCACCGTCGGGCGATGGTCACGGACTCACGCATCTGATCGAGAATCATCTTATGGGTGTCCGCATCGCCGTTGGCAAATGTCGGCGTATCAAAACTCCCATAAGCGACGAACACGCCCATCTGCATGTTGAGGTCAGCAAGGGTCTTCCCAATGGCCTCCTGCTCATTGGGCGAACGACGGGGCATACCATTATCTTCCCAGGCGGTGAAGCCTTGGTCGGCGGCGAACTTGATCTGATCGATCACGTCGTTCCCCGCGAGGGCCTTGAACATTCCGGGGTGGGGGGCGTAGCCGAGACCGAATTTTGGATGCCCGCCGGAATGGGAGTGGGCGAAAAGTCTGGATTGGCTGGCGAGCAGGGCACCGCCAGCGATAGCCGAAGAGTTAAGAAAAGTGCGACGATTCATGGGGTAATAAAGCTAAGAGGTGAAGAAACACGATCAGCAGATAATTTCGCAGCGCTGTCGCCAAGCGTTCTTTGCCGCGAGAGAAGTATTTGTCACCATTATGGTGACAAATATGGTTCCTAGTGCGCGTGAGGCCTTGAATTAGTCGGCCAGACAGGCCTTGAAGCCCTCGGTGAAGGCGGTGCGGTCGAGGTCTTTGCCGATGAAGACGAGGGTGTTGGTGCGGTCTTCCTTTTCGCCCCATTCGCGATCGAATTTGGCGTCGAAGAGCATGTGCACGCCTTGGAAGACGAGGCGCTTGGGGGTGCCTTTTACGCTGAGCACACCTTTGCTGCGGTAAATGTCGTTGCCCTTGGTTTGGAGCAGGCGGGAAATCCAATCGTTGAGGCGCTGCGGGTCGAGTTCGCCCGGGTGGGTGATGCCGACGGAGGAGACTTCTTCGTCGTGGCTGTGCGTGTGTTCGTAGTCCTGTTGCCAGACTGGCTTCACGTTCTCTCCGTTGACCGGAAGGTGGAGCGGGTGGTCACCGCAACCCTCAAAAACGAGGTAGATACCCGGAGCGGTGACCTCGAGTTTGTAACGGCCGTTGCCCTCGTCGAGGAGGAGCCGCTGCAGGGTTGGGCCGGGGGTGATGGTTTCACCCTCGGCGACGCGATTTTCCCAATCGGAGAATGAGACCACCGCAATATCGCGCGCCGCATCGACGATGTCTTGGTCGGTCGAAAGGATGGGCATGACGACGACGTCGAGTTCGTTCTCGGCGTGGTGGTGATGGTGGTGGCCGTCGTGGTCGTGATCACAGCCAGCATGGTCATGCTCGTGTTCGTCGTCCACATGGCCAATCACGAGCTCGTGGGTGCCAGTCGGCAGCGGGTAAGCGCCGGCCCATTCAAATGGGTAAGAAGGTTGGAGAAATTTGGGGTCGAGCTCGTTGGCGCGGGAGAGATCGAAGCCGCCGATGTTGAGCACAGTGTCCAGGGGCACGTCGCAGTTGGTAGCGCGTTGGACGCGAGCGGCGGCGTTCATGCTGCCGACTTTGGCTTCAAGGGCGTCCAATTCTTCGGAGGAAACGAGGTCACTCTTATTGAGGATCATAACGTCGGCGAAGGCGATTTGTTTGCGCACTTCGGGCGCATCGTCGAAGTGCTGCACGACGTGTTTCGCGTCGACCACCGTGACGATGGCATCAATGCGGTAGTGCGCCTTCATTTCGTCGTCGGTGAAAAAAGTCTGGGCCACGGGACCAGGGTCGGCGAGGCCGGTGGTTTCGATGATGACGCCATCGAGCCGGTTCTTTCGCTTCATGAGACGGCCGAGGACGCGGATGAGATCGCCGCGCACACTGCAGCAAATACAACCGTTGTTCATTTCGAACAGCTCCTCGTCGCTCTGGATGACGAGTTGGTTGTCGACGCTGACTTCGCCAAATTCGTTCTCGATCACGGCGAGTTTCTTACCGTGTTGATCGGTCAGGATGTGGTTGAGAAGGGTCGTTTTACCTGCGCCGAGGAATCCCGTGAGAATAGTGACAGGAATGGGGGAGTCGTTAGCCATTTGCTTCAAGGTCCCCAAGTCCGCAAAGGGGGTCAAGTAGTGTCGTTACGTAAATCCGCCCATATAGGGTGAATTGACTAGATGAACTGGGTAGACTAAGTTTGTATTTCCGAGGAGCTATAGTAGCTCTCCTATCCACCCTAGAATTTTTAGCAGTGTTTAAAAACCTTCCGTTTCGTTGGCGCATCACCTTGTTAGTGACCTCCGTGTCCGTGTTCTCCTTGGTTGCGGCGTTCGCGGGTTTTTTGGGCTGGGAGGTTTTTCGCTATCGCGGCTAAGTCGTGGAACAGCTTGATCGCACGCAATGGATCTTGGTGGAGCGAATCACCGCGAAGTTGGCGTCCGATCCAGATGCTAGGGAATTACCTTTGGGGGACTTGGCGAAGGACCCCACGATCTTGGCCGCGGCGGTCTACTCCCTCGATTACGGAATTATCGATCGCTACATCAAAGCAGGGACTCAAGAAATGGTCCCGCGTCCGTTTCGCACGAATGTCGATCCCAATGCGGCGACGTCTTTCAAGTATCTGGTGCACAACGGCGAACGAATTGGCATTATCTATTTGAAAGCAGATACCAGTGTGCTCGCCCAAGAACGTTTCGTGGAGCCTTTGCGGGTCATGGGGTTTATCGGCCTCTTGAGTATTTTGCTCGGCATGGGTGCGGCCCGGTTTCTGCAGTCGTCGATTACCAAACCGATCACCGAATTGGGGCGGCGGTCCAGGAATCATTGGCGCAATTCAACCGAAAGCATGGTGTCAGCTGGGCGGTGAGGGTCGGAATACACAGTGGGCCGCTGATGGCAGGCATC
>JABIRI010000343.1 GCA_018667915.1 Opitutaceae bacterium
CAATTGGCCCAGAGCCTCGAGCATCAGCGATGCCGGCATCACCGGGTTGTCCTTGAAGTGGCCCTGAAGGAAGAACTCCTGGCCGGTGATCTTGTATTTTCCTTGGGCACCATTGCCCTCAATCGTCGCTTCGTTGAGAAAAAGAAACGGTGACTGGATCGGCATGACCGAGATGATCTGTTCGATCGGGAGGAACTTGGTTGGCGCGGGAGGAGGCAACCCACGGACCTTACAATCAATAAATACCTTGATGTCCCCGACAGTCCGCAAATTGCGCAAGTCTTCGTTGTTGATCTGCATCTGCAGCACGTCCTCAACGAGGATCACGATCTCCATCATGGTGAGTGAGTCGACTCCAAGATCCTCCACCAATCGGAGCTCGTCGTCAGCCGCTTTGAGCTTGGAACGTAAATCCGGCTCCACGAATCGCTCGATTACACCGATAATCACAGCCGGCAAATGGCTGGCTTCGTTGGTTTTACGATAGGCGATCGCTGCTTCTATGGTAGCAGGAGAACAACGCTTTAGGGAATCTCTAAGCGCGGACTCGTCTTCGACTGAAAACGGCTTGGAAGCCGCTTCGAGAGCTTCAGAGCTCTCCTGACCATTTAGGTCTGCTTTAGGCATGGTTTCCTACTAAGGTTCGCGTCTTCTGAATGTAAACGCTATTCTTGAGGTCCATTTTTAGCCGGTTGAACGCAATTGTGAGCCATGTTTTCACACCGGCACCTTACTTCACCGCAAAACATTCACAAAAATGCCCGCCACCCCATGCTCCTGAGCGCATTAAACTTGCGCGAAACCGTCCCAAACGACGGTCTGCTCCTCAGACTCAGAGTCCGCCCATATTGATGGTCACACCTCTTCCAGATTCTACAATCTACGTCATAACCCACGAGTTTTACCCCAAACGGGGTGGAATCGCGACGTTCACAGAAGAAATGGCGCGCGCCAGCTCAAAACTGGGATTCGACGTCGAAGTTTGGGCTCAAAACGCCGAACACATACCCGAAAAACCATGGCCATTTCGGCTATGGCGGCTCCCGCTCAAAGGGACCCATGACCTCAGCTGCCAAATTCGGCTCGCGCTACAGCTCATTAAACACCGCCGGAAACTGCGACGAGCCACCGTGTATTTACCCGAGCCCGGACCCATGCTGACGTTGATGCTGCTGCAGCGCTTCCACGCCTTCCGGCCCAAGAATCTACTACTGACCTTTCATGGCTCAGATGTCCTCAAATTTCATCGCAGCCGACTGATACGGCCTATGGCCCAACAGCTGATCGGCTTCGCCAATCGAATCAGCGTATTGTCAGAGTTCACCGCAGATCTCCTCGCGACTCATTTTCCCGAAGCACAATCGAAAATTGTTCGCACGCCCGGCGCCCTTCGTTCGGATTTCGAGTCTGCCGCGCCGCGGCCAGCCCATTCGCCCCCTCGAAATGCTACCGGAAAAATCGTGATCCTGACCGTGGGCCGGCTGCATCCCCGCAAAGGCCAACTCGAGACACTTCGCGCCCTTTCCTCCCTCCCTGCTGTCTCCCGGGACAAAATCGAATACTGGATCGCCGGCGCCTCCACCAATAAGCCCCAATACACGGATCAATTGAAAACCATTGCCGACACCGCGGGCTTCCCGGTGAAATTCCTCGGCGACGTGGCGGACGATGAGTTGAGCAAAATCTACGATCAAGCGGACATATTTGCCATGACGAGTCTCGACTATCGAAAAAGTGTTGAGGGCTTCGGCTTGGTTTACCTCGAAGCCTCAGCGCACGGATTGCCGGTAATTGGACACAAGGTCGGCGGTGTCCCCGAAGCCGTGCTCAACGGTAAGACCGGCATTCTCATCTCTCCCGACAAATCTGCCGAGTTAACCGCCGCGTTCGAAACGCTAATAACAGACCCGAATCTACGCCAAACACTAGGTAACGCCGGCCGCGAGTGGGCGTATCAAAATAACTGGCGCGATTCAGCGATTGCCCTATTCGGTGAGGCGCCATCACCAGCGCTCGGCGAGCATTGACGCAACGATTTTGAACCTCTGACGTCTCATTATGATCGAATCCAAATCAACCATCCGGGTGCGCTATGCTGAAACCGATATGATGGGGGTGGTTTATCATGGCAGCTACCTCCCCTGGCTGGAAGTTGCCCGGACCGATATGTTTCGAAATGCCGGGCTTTCCTATTTCGAACTCGAACAAAAGGGATACCAACTTCCCGTGCTTTCCCTCGACGTTAAGTATCACCGACCAGCCGTCTACGATGACGAAATCGAGATCGCCGTCATTTTGAAAGAACGGCCGCTACTTCGGATCCATCTCGAGTATGAACTTCGCCGGGGTGACGAGCTCATTGTCACCGCATCCACCCAGCATGCGTTCATCGACAAAGCGGGTAACCCGTCCCGCCCTCCGGCAGAGTTTACCGACCTGATGTCCCAGCACTTCGTCCCCTAAATCGGCCCGTCGAATTCGGCCAAAACCGTCGCGTCCGTTTCGATTAATCGGATCGATGACAGTGCATCATTGGCACCCAATCGGCGCAGCGCCCAAACCGCATGCGCCCGCACCATCGCTTCGGCGGGTTCGTTCGCAAGTTCCGACAACTCCGGAATCAACTCCCGCCGCTCTTCGTTGGCAGCCACAAGACATGCATTACGCAGAAGCCCCCGCAGCTTCAGTCTCTTGATGGGGGTTCCCTTGAAAACCGCCGCAAACAACTCCGGGGTAAGCTGTAAAATCTCTTTTAGATTCAGCGTATCGATCTGTGGCCGCGCCTCGATCAATCCCGATTTCGCATCCTGAGCGAAACGATTCCACGGACAAACTTCCGCGCATATATCACAGCCATAGATCCGCGACCCTATCGCAGCTCGCAACTCCCGCGGGATGATCCCTTTGTTCTCAATCGTTTGATACGAGATACATCGCCGCGCATCCAACACCCCCGGCCCTATGAGCGCATCCGTCGGACACGCGTCGACACACGCCGTGCAGGATCCGCACAGAGAACCCACGGGGACGCTTTCAACTTTCCGGCTAACGGGCGGATCACTCGGTAATTCCGCGCCCACCAGAATGCCGGCGAGAAAAAGCCAATTCCCATACTCCCGTGAAATCAGCATGGCATTTTTACCGGTAAATCCGAGCCCCGCTGCCGTCGCCCAATTGCGTTCAAGCAACGGACCGGTATCCACGTAATACCGATAGTCTTTGCTACTCAAACTCAGTTCATCTTCGAGCACCTTACCCGCCGCTATCAATCCCGGTTTTAGCGTATCATGATAATCTCGGTTTACCGCATAACGCGCCCAAATCGGCCCCTCCGAACGGTCCGTCTTCGGGCCATAATTCACGCCAAGCATGATCAGTGACTTCGCTCCCGCTAAAACATTGCGCGGGTCGATGCGTCGCTCCGGTGTTTTTTCCAGCCAATGCATATCCGCGTGATTGCCCTCGGCCAACCAGGCCCGAAATGCAGCGCCACCGGCAGCTTCATCTTCGACCGAGACAAATCGCACGACATCGAACCCCAACCCGGAAATACGATCCCGCAGATTTTCTATATCAAGTGGCATCGCGAGACAGATTGATCACCGTGCTCTCTCCGATGCTTCCCTGCGATAGACTCTTAGAACATGCGAAATGATATCGCTGGTCGGGCGATTATCCGTGAGAATCACCGCCCCTGCCCGCCGGTAAATCGGCTCCCGTTCCGCATACAATACCCGAAGTCGCTCCATCGGATCATCCACGTGTAGCAGCGGACGATTACGATTAGCGGAGGTTCGTTTCAGGATCGTTTCGAGAGACGCGTGCAAACACACGACGACGCCTTTTTTTTGCAGCTTGGCGAGCATCCCAGGCTGCACCACGAGACCGCCACCACACGCCACCACACACTTGGTTTTCGCGTGCCCTTCATCGACGAATTTACGCTCCAATTCTCGAAAATAATTCTCACCTTGGTCCTCGAAAATTTCGGCAACCGTCCGATCCTCTTGTCGCTCAATCTCGTGATCACTATCGAGCAACTGGTATTTCAGCCGGTAAGCGACCGCGCGCCCAATGGTCGTCTTTCCGGTGCCCATGAAGCCCACAAGATAAAGATTGGTTTCGAGATTGGAGGGATTCATGGCTCAGAGCGGACAATGCACCCAAGGGAGCTGCTCCGACTTTGCCAAACTAGAAAACCTATTTCAATTTTTCACGACCCCTTTGCTCATGTCTGAAATCTCCCACCATCATCATTTTGCCAGCGACAATACCACCGGGATCTGCCCCGAAGCCTGGTCCGCCCTGAGCGAGGCCAACCAAGGCCGCGTGCCGTCCTACGGAGACGACAAGTGGACACGCCAAGCCTGCGATCACATTCGCGAGCTCTTCGAAAAACCCGACGCGGAAATTTTCTTCGTCTTCAATGGCACCGCCGCCAACTC